>CBIHQM010000155.1:0-13464 GCA_966211885.1 uncultured Chryseolinea sp. | reverse complement strand
CATCGGCATCCGGAGCGCCGGCCGACTGCGTGTTCGAAAGTACGCCCACTCCGAAAGACGTTGTCAAAGAATCTTTCGAAGCAGAAAACGGCAGGTCATATTGTTTCTGTTCCTTGAAGGGGTAACGTGTTCCTTTGGGGATCACGATCAGGTTGTTGCCCACTTCGCGAAACGGGAAGGCCGATCCATCGTTGGTGTTGCGGATGCGGTAGGCAAAAATGCAAAGGCTGCCATCCATGTCATTGTTCACAAAGCCATCGCCCAGCCAATAGTAGTCGTCCTTTTTGGTTTCGGGTGAGGCGGGAACAAACAGCGACGCCGGTTTCTGGTCCGCGCCTTTGTTGATGAGAAAATGAGCGGCAGACGACACAGGCTCTTTTCCCTGCAGCATCATCACCGAGTTATTGATCATGGCATAGCCGGGTTTCAACACACCGTTCTCGATGTCGCCCACCATCGTGTCGCTGAAGAGGAACATGATGCTGTCGTTGGTGCCGGTGCTTTGGTCGACGCCGGAAAAGGGAATGGCAAAAATACCGTCGCCCCCAAACCATCCGTGTTCACGCTTCAGCAGTGCCGTCCACTCCGGGGCGGGGCCCACGGTGAAGGTGATCGGTGTCTCGGGTTGTTCGGCTTGCGAAGACTTGTTTTCCTTACAGGAAAATGCGGCCAGACAAAAAACGAATACCGCAACGTTAAGGGCAATTTTCATGCGACTGCATTTTTGGTTGTGATACAAATCTAAAAATATTTTTGATATGTATGAACATATGAACAAAGAAAAGGGGTACTTTTATTTGACCGATCCTACAAAATCTATTGGTTTATGACCCACACAAAAGGCTATTTCGGCCTATTTTTCATGATAGCATTCCTTTTTATGGTGGGATGCTCAACGCCTCCGCAAACGGAGAAAAACTACATTCCCTCGCTAGAGCAGATCTCCGGAAAGTGGGTAAAGGCAGACACCGTCGCCATGGAGCCGTCGTTGCGAAATTTCCGTGGCCAGGCCGTGGCCAACCGCGACCTCACCTCCATCAGCTGGTTTGCTTCTGCTCCCTATAGTGGCGGCTACCACACCGGTGTTTTCAAGATCGATGGCCACGTGCCGCTCGTGAACATGTTCCGGTGGCAGCCCTACCAAACCCTGCGCAAGGCAAGTTATAAGAAGTTCGCCTTGTTGTCTACCACGCGCATGCTCCCCGAAGAAGACGGTGTGTTGTGGCGGATCGAGATCACCAATCAAAATGACCAACCCGACACGGCGAACATTTCCATTGATGCCATTGGTTTTATCAGCCAATACGGCGGCGATTGGCAATGGTGGTATCCGTATCCCAAGATGAACGGCATGGTCACCAAACGGGATGAAGAAGTGGAGATGGTGCGCAAAAGCATCGGCAGCGCCACCCTGGCCGAAACCCAGGTGGATGAATTGGTGGACGGAAAACCCACCGGAAAGAAAATGACCTTGCGTGCACCCGACGATCTACAAATCTTAAACGCAACCAAATACAACACAACCTCCTCCGGAAAAACATCCTTATTGGTCCACGACACAGAAACCCCGGCCATCACAGGCTTCATCTTCAAAACCACGCCGGATACATTAATAACCCTCCACAGCGGCGGCACCGCCCAATGGAAACTGACGCTGAAACCCGGAGAAACAAAAGTGATCGAATACCTGATGCACTACGGCAACAGCGACAACGCGGTGAGCCAACAACTCAACACCTGGAGCGTAGGGTTCGATGAAAAATTTACCCAGGTCAAATCGGTTTGGGAACAGCGGTGGCAATCCATGTTCCAACCCAACAACAGTTTGTTCTCCGGCTGTTTCCCTGTGTTGGAAACCGGGGACACGCTGGCCTCGCGCGTCTATTACACCGGTCCGCTCACCATGTTGTATTTGCTGAACACGAATCTGCCACAACACAAAAAAGTGATCCTCACGGGTGGTCCGAAATGGGGCGCCACCATTTCATTTTTCTGGGACAACACCGAATGGTCGACCGTGCAAGCGGTGACGGATCCAGCGCAATTAAAAGAAAACATTCTGTCGTGGATGAAAGTCGATCCCAGCAAATACTATGGCGTGGATAATTTTGGCGGCAAGGGCGTAGGCAACCCCTACTCGGCAAACTATTGGGCCCTGTTTCAGCTGGTCCGCTCCTACCTGGCCGTGACCGGCGACTATGCGTTCCTGAAAGAAAAAGTAGATGGAAAAACCCTATTGGAAACGCTGGAGCACTACGCCACCAATGGACAACGCATGGCGCTCTTTGGCAAACCCGGTTACACCGATCCGATGTATAAGCTTGCTGATTTCGGTAGCGACGAATGGAACCTACTCGAATGCGTGCCCACCTACAAACAAATTGTCCCTTCGTTCAACGCGGGCTACATCTGGATGCTGCGCGAAACCGCCGATCTCTATGCTACCGCTGGTGATCACGCCAAGGCTGATCAACTGCGCAGCCAGGCCACCGAGATGAAAGGCTACCTGATGAAACTCTACGCCGGCAACGGTGTGTGGAATTGTCTCTATCCCGACCACAAAACCATTGAAGTGCGCCACTGTCTCGACTTCATGTTTATGGGCCGCTTCATGGCACAAGATCTCAGCGACACCATGAAGACCGAAATGATCAGGTTTGTAGACCAGGAATTGATGACCGACCATTGGATGCGCGCCCAATCCTTATTGGACGTCGCCGCCAAGAATTCCGATCGCCCCGACCACGGCCCCCTCGGCGCCTACGACGGCTGGCCTGCGGGAACGATGGACGCATTTGTGCAAATGGGCTATCCTGAAAAAGCGCTTCGCTTCTATCGCGCGCTCGAGCCCGTAACGTACGAAGGATCCTGGGCGCAGTCGCACGAACTGTGGGGCGATGACAAGGAGAATCAAAAGGCCAAAGTACGGATCGCCGAACGCGGATGGCATGCCCGCGATGCCATGGCCGGCATTGGCATGTCGCAGGTGATGTTGAAGGGTTTCTTTGGGTTCAATCCCGATCTGCAGGGAAGAATGATCAAGGAACCGGGTGTAACGCATTTCAACGGCACCTTGCGGCACGTGTTCTTCCACGGTGACTACTATACACTCACCAGCGTCGGTGGTAAAATAAGCGCAGAGAAGGAGAAATAATCTAGTTTGGGTAGTGAATACAGGGGCTCGTGTCATTTTGCGCGGGGCCTTTTTCTTTTTATAGCATCCGCATACTAGCACCGCCAGAGTGCAGCTCAGCATGTCTACTTCCCGATGATCAACAACTGAATCCTTCGATGGGACGCGGTCGCAGGTCTCTTCAATAGAAATCGCCCACAATAAAAAATTCCGGTCGCTCCCGCGGCCGGAATTTTTTCAATAGCAAACCAAGGTCTTTTACTTCGGCTCTGCTAAGTATTGGTAGAGGAACGTTTCCTCTGACCCATACCCGCAACAAGTCAGGTCAATGTCGATCATCATTTCCAGTTTGTCCACTGTCAAAGTCTGCATCTGGAATGAATCTACGACTACGGCAGGATCGAACAGACCATGTTTTATGATGATAAAATATTTTTCATCAGCCGTGAGATACCACTTGTCATAGATGTTGAAACCATCAAACACGCAGTCGCCTTTTCCGGTGTCGGCGCCGTAGTTCACGGTGACGGTGCTATCGGAATTGAACAGGTAGTAGTTGTCTTTCTCGCAATCTTTCAGGTCTTGCGAATTGTCATTGTCCACCCAAAGCCTGGACGTCCACAACCATTTTTTGCGGGGAATGTTCTCGCGCGGCGACAAGGTGACCACGAGCGTGACGTCGCTGGTCAACACGTTTCCTGACTGGTCCTGTGCCTGGAACGTGAGGCCGATCAATTTATCAACGTCGCCCTCCTGGAGGTTGTAGGTGAAGTCATACTTGGATTTTCCCGAGGGGTCGATGGTGACCACGCCGTTCTGACCAAAGGTCTCATCTTTTTGTGTGGCCACGGTCTTCGTCACCGTGAGTGACTTCACGCCGGTCAGCGTCGAGAAGTCGGCGGTGATGACCACCTGGCCGTCCACGAGCTTGCGTGTGACTTTGTATTGCCCATGGCCCGGCGCTTTTATCGATGCTCCATCGACGGTGAGCGGAAGACCCGGATCAGCAGCGTCCGACTGATAGTCATCTTCACAAGAACCGAGGCCCAAAACGGTGGCCAACAGGATGACGCCGTATGCGATATATTGACGATACACATTCATGGTATTAGATTTTACGGGTGATGCGGATGTATTTTCCCTGTTCATGATCAATAGTCATTTTGAGGTAAGTTGGGATCGAGATCCCGTTCGCGCTGCGGAATGGGGAACAGGTAGTGCTTCGCTTGTGGCGTCACGCCGGGTTTTGCCAGCGGCACGAGTTGCTCCAGCTTGCCCGTACGCGCCAGGTCAAACCAGCGATGACCTTCTGCTGCCAATTCATGTCTTCTTTCGACAAGCACGGCATCGCGGAACGCGTCTTTGCCAAGACCGGAAAGGTCTGCCAGGTTTGCGCGGTGGCGCACCAGGTTCACGGCGTCGTGTGCTTCCTGTGACCGGTCTTTTTCGTTCAAGGCTTCGGCATACATCAGCAGTACGTCGGCATAACGGATCACGGGGAAATCGATGTTGGCTTCGGAGGTGTTGAATTCGGTTGGTGTCGTCACATCCCAATACTTTCTAAAATAGTAGCGGCTGAACGGCACGTTGTAAGATTTTCCACCCACCGTTTCGCTAAAGCGATTGAACACGGTCACGTCGCGGCGTTCGTCGATGGCGTCGTAGCTGTCCACCAGGGCTTGCGTGGGCGCGGTCCATCCCAGGGTGTTCGAGGTGATCCCCGCCGAAGACAACTCAGGAGGCAGCAAGCGCACATGCACTTGCGCCACTTCCCAGAAGCTAAGTGCATTTCCGGCGGTTCCGAAACCAACGGAGAAGATCGCTTCTTTCAAACCGCGATTGGCAATTTTGAAGATGTCTGCAAAATTATCCCACAATTCATACTTACCCGAGTCGATCACCTTTTTGCATTCGGCAATGGTGTTGTCATAGTCTTTGCGGGTGAGGTATACTTTTGCCAGCAGGGCGTGCGCGGCACCGGCTGTGGCGCGTCCTCTTCCGTCGGCCTGATCGGCGGGAAGGTTGGTGGCGTCGTTAAGATCGGCGAGGATTTGTGTGTAGATCACATCTACTTCTTCAGCCGATGGCGTCGTCGACGTTACGTCGCTTGTCAGCAAGGGTATTTTGCCGAACATGCGCACCAGGTTGAAATACAACAATCCCCTGAGAAATTTTGCTTCGTTGATGTAGCGCGTCCTCAGCGTTTCATCCATTTGGATGCCCGGGATTTTGGCGATGGCCACATTGGCGAGAGAGATCGCTTTGTAGTGTTGTTTCCAAATTTCGTAGAGCGTCCCGTTGTTGGGATCCTGCGTGAAGGTTGCCAACTGATCCTGGTCTGGCGATCCCGACTGGAGATTGATCATCTCGTCGGACGACAAACCTTCCGTTACCCAGAAGCCTCCAAAATACACACCACCAAAGGTGTCGCCACTTTGAGAGTTCAGGTGTGCATAGATCGCATTCACGGCCGACAGGGCATTTTCCTCGGTCGTATAAAAGTTCGTCGTCGTCTGACGGTCCTTCGGATTCTCTTCCAGGAAGTCCTTGCAGGAAGTTGACAACAGAGACAACAGGAGAATGGCACCGGCCGTCTTCATATGTATAGTCAATGATTTCATGGTTGTGATCGTTATAATTTTAAAAACCAAGGTTAAGACCCACCAGGTAAGTTTTTGTCAACGGATAGCGGCCCTGGTCGATGCCGGGATAGGCTGTGGCCGTTCCATAGCTGCTGCCCTCCGGATCATAGCCACGGTAGTTGGTGCTGGTGAACAGGTTAGTGGCGCTCACATAAATTCTGAGGCTTCTCATACCGAAACGATCCAGCATCATCGACGGAACGTTGTAGGCAAGGTTCACATTCTTCAACCGTATGTACGATGCGTCTTCGATGAACTTCGAAGAAATGGTGCCCACATCGGCCGTGCGTTTTGCCAACGCGCGGGGATATTCGTTGCTGGGGTTTGTCGGTGTCCAGCGGTTCAGGGCTGCATCGGCCAACACGTTGTGCTCGCCGTTCATGTCTTCCAGGAACATCCGGTTCAGGTTGTTCATGTTGTTGCCTTGCGAGGCCTGGAAGAAAAAGTTCAGCGTAAAGTTTTTGAAGGAAAGCGTGTTGTTCAAGCCCCAGGTGTACTTCGGCAAGGCATGTCCAATGATGGTCCGGTCCTTGTCGTCGATCACGCCGTCGGGCACGATGTCTTTGTATTTCCGGTCGCCGGCTTTGGCCTGGCTGGCTCCGCTTTTCTGGTTTGCAAACACGGCGCTCTTGCTGGCCTCTTCGTCGGTTTGAAAAATGCCGTCGAACACATAGCCGTAGAACGTACCGATCGGTTGTCCTTCTCTCAGGATCAAACCATTGCCCAACTGCACATCGCTATCGGTGGCCAGCTTGGTGACTTCGTTCCGGTTCATCGAGAGGTTGAGCGAGGTGTTCCACTTCAGCGCACTGGAGGAGCTGGTGTTCACGGTCGTGATCTCGAGGTCAAAACCTTTGTTCTCCACGTTGCCGACGTTCAGGTAGGTGTTCTCAAAACCGGTGGTGCTGGAGATCGGCGTGTTCAACAACAGGTCGTAGGTATATTTTCTATAATACTCGGCAGTCATCTGGATGCGTCCATCTAAAAAGCCGGCGTCAAAACCGATGTTAAACTGGCGGGTGGTTTCCCACTTCAAGTTCGGGTTGTTGTAGATTTGCGGCTGGCTGCTGTTGTAGGGCATCACCGTGGTGCCGTTGTTGAAAACACCTTGGCCATAGGAGGCGACGGTGGGGAGCGACTGATACGGATTGATGGCCTGGTTACCGATCGTACCGAGGGAAGCCTTCAGTTTCAGGTCGGACAGGAAGTCAATACCCTGCATAAAAGACTCATCCGACATCCGCCAGGCAAAGGCGCCCGAGGGGAAGAAGGCATATTTATTCGCCGCGCCAAATTTCGACGAGCCGTCCACACGCCCTGTGACGGTGAACAGGTATTTGTGATTGAGGGAATATTGCGCACGCCCCAGGTATGACACCATGCTCCATTTGCTCTCGCTGTTGTAGGGAGCCTGTGGACTCGAAGCGCTACCGACGTGGTGATATCCCAGTTGATCGTCGGTCCCAAAAACATTGACGCCGAACGATTCATTTTGGAATTCCTGCAGGGTGTAGCCCACCACCACGTTCAGATTATCTTTTCCAAGTTGCTTGTCATAGGTAAGCGTGTTCTCATTCAGCCAGGTCACGCCTTGCAACGTAGCCAGACCAGCGACGCCTTTCGCAGCCTGCGCGGCGCGGAGCCACGACGGCTGGAACATTCTGTCTTTTGAAAACACGGCGTCTATACCCAAACTGGTCTTGAATACCAGGGCATTTATAATTTTATATTTCGCTTCGACATTGCCCAGGATCCGGGTGCTGGTGCTCAGCGCCTTTGCACTTCTTGCCTCTGCCACAGGGTTGCCCGCCACGGTTCCGGTTTGTGCCGCTTGCGCCGGGCCAATGGTGTTCTCATAGGTGTATCCTCCTTTTTGTGCGGGATCATACACCGGCAGGATCGGGTTCATGGTCAATGCTTCGCCGATCACACCAGGAGCAATAAATTGCAGACCGGTGTTCAGCACATTGCCGCTTGTGCTTGAAAGCGACATGTTCGTTCCCACGCTCAGCTTTTTGCTGATCTCGGTGTTGATGTTGGTGCGAAATGAATAGCGCTTAAAGTCGCTACCGATGACGACACCATCCTGATCGAACAATCCGCCGGAGATGGCATATTGTGTTTTCTCCGTGCCGCCCGTAAACGACAGCTGATAGTTTTGTATCGGTGCCGTGCGGTAAATTTCTTTCTGCCAATCGGTGCCCGTGCCCAGGTTTTGTGGATTGGTGTACACGAGAGGCAAACCGGCGTTTGAGCGGGCTTCGTTCACCAAACTGCCGAACTGGCTCGCATTGAGCAGATCCAATTGTTTCGAAACTTGCTGCACGCCGTAGTAGCTTTCAAAATTCAAAGCGCTTGTTCCTTTCTTACCGCGTTTCGTAGTGATGAGGATAACGCCGTTGGCACCACGCGATCCATAGATGGCGGTGGCGGAGGCGTCTTTTAATATTTCGATCGATTCAATATCGCTTGGGTTGATTGCTGAAAGCGGGCCAATGCGCGGGCCTTGGAAACCGCCGGCCGTTACATCCGCTGTGCTGCTGTTCACCAGCATGCCATCTATAACATAGAGTGGCTCGTTGGCTGCGGTGATCGAGCTTGTTCCCCGGATGCGGATGGAGGCTTCTGCTCCCGGCTGACCCGAGGTTTGCTGCACTTGCACACCGGCTGCTCTCCCCTGCAACGCCTGGTCGAACGAGGTGGTGGGGATGGCCTTCAACTCCTCGGCCTTCACCGACGAAACCGAACCGGTGAGGTCCGACTTCTTCACTTCGCCATAGCCGATGACGACAATCTCCGAGAGCGCTTCGAGCGCCGGGGTCATGGTCACGTCGAACCGGGTCTGGTTGCCGACGGTGATCTCTTCCGGCGAGAAGCCGATGAAGGAGAACACCAGGGTGGCATCCGGGCCGGGAACATTGATCGAGTAGAACCCATCGGCATCTGTCACCGTTCCTTCGCTGGTTCCTTTGATGATCACGTTCACACCGGGCAGGACCTCGTTGTCGGCGGAGATCACTTTACCGGAGATCTTGGTTTGTTGTACTAGAAAACTAGCCGGCGCTGAAAATCCAGCTGAGGTTGCGGCCAGCAAGCAGGCTACCGTCAGGAGGAATAATCCTATGTCGCGGTAAAATTTTTTATTCATAAAAAAGAATTTAGTTGGCATTAAAGCATGATTCAAAACGTGCACTGTCAGTATGTATGAACATATGAACAAGCCAAAATTGAACAAAAAAGGATTGCCAAAAAAGAATTTTGACTTTTTTTTAAAACGTTTGCATGAAAGGGGGAACTTTCGTCAAAAAAGTGCCTATAACGATTTAAAACGCTTTGTTTGCTGGTTCAGGATGGTCGAAACCGCACGGCATCATTTTGCGGAGACCGTTCCCCAATTCCGGTTCGGCTCTTTCCCCAGCCACAATTCCAGCTGACCGCCGCGGGCATAGTCGGCGTGACGGATAAAGAATTGGTTATGCGTTTTGCCGTTGAGTGTAGCCTTTTGAATATAGACATTCTCATCGCTGTTGCCGTGCGTGGTGATCACGAATTGGCTGCCGCTATAATACTTAGGATCCAGTGAAATGGTGATCATGTCAAAGACGGGGCTGGTGATCTCATAGACTGGATCTATGGCCGCGTTGCCTTGCACGCTGAACAAGCCCAGTGCCATCAACGCACTTGTCCCCCCCATTTGTCCCTGGTCTTCATCGTGGCCGCCATACCCTAGGTCGGGCGTTGTGCCTCCGAAAGCTTTTTCTTTTACCTGGCGAACCCAGTACTGTGTGAGCCAAGGCTTGCCTGCATAATTAAAGACATGCGCGTTGGAGCAACCTGGCTGATTGGCGTAGCTCACATAGCCATCTGTATAGCCAAACACAAAGTTGCTGGGCTCTGCTTTTTCAAAAGCATAATTCAATTTTGCCGCGAGCGAATCCTGGCCCCCCATGAGTTTGGCCAGCCCTGGTAGGTCGTGCGACACGGCCCAGGTGGCTTGCCATGCGTTGGCTTCCACCCATCCGCTTCCGCTGAGCGGATCGTCGTGCAGGAATTTTCCCTGTGCATCTTTCGGAAATAACAGGTTCCACTTTGGGTTGAAGCATTTCTTCCATCCCGCGGAGCGGTCCATAAAAAATGTGTAGTCTTTTTTTCTTCCCATCTTTTGTGCCATCTGGGCGATGGCCCAATCCTGGAGAGCGGCCTCAACGGTGATGCCCGCATTGTCTTTCCACCAGCCGTGTTGCGTGTAGAAGTCGATGTCGGCGGCGCTACCCAACATGCCGCCGGGGAGATGGTTGCGTTTCACGACTTCAAAGGCATGCTTGGGATCGACCTTGGTCAGCATGTTCTTCATGTAGGTGCTGGCGATGAGCATCGTGGTGGGACTGCTGGTCATAATATATGAGTAGCCACCGCCGCTGGGCCCGCGCGGAAGCAGGTAGCCGTTGTCGGCATACTGGATCATCGAAGCCGACATCTCATCCTGAACCGACGGCCACGCCAGGCCCCAGAGCACGTTGAGGTTCCATTGCGTGAGCCAAAAGGCATCCGAGTTGTACATGTTGTATTTCAGATCTCCATTGGCATCGCGCGGCAGGGTTTTTACTTTGAATACAGCGTCCGTGAAGTTGCCCTCGCGTTTGCCCGTGGTGCGGTCGGGGTAATCGCCAGAAACGTCATTGATCTTGTGACGGCCCAGCAACACATGCCACAGGTCCGTATAAAATTTCACGCGCTGATCGGCGCGACCGCCTTCCACCTTAATCTTTCCCAACCAATCGTTCCATATCTTTTGTGACTCGCTTTTCACCGCGTCAAAATCCCAAGTCGTACACTCCGTCTCGAGGTTCTTGCGCGCGTTGTCGATGCTGGTATAGGAGATGCCGATCTTCATTTGAAGCTGCTCTCCCGCTTTCACATCATAGGCCGCCGCGATGCCAAGGCTGTCGCCTGCCAGGGTGGTGATGTCCTTTATTTGCTGTGTGCCTTTCCATCCGTTGAGGTTTTGAAAAGGTTTATCAAAACGAACTACGAAATATATTTTTACGTCTTTGGGACCACCCCAATAGCGTTTCACTGAACTCAGCGAACCTTCAAATTCAGAAGCTGAGGTCTTCTTCACCTCGGCGTTGGCCATCGTGCTGTTGGACAGGTAGCCACCCAGGTTGGCGAGGATCTGGGTCTTCATGTTGCGGGTGAACCGGAAGCGATAGAAGCTCACGCGCTCGGTCGTGGTGAGTTCGGTCCAGGTGTCGGCATCCTGGAGATAGACACGGTGATAGCCGGGCTGCACCATTTCTTCGTCGTGCGTGAATTTTGATTTCCAGGCGGCCTCACCTTTTGTTGGATCAACCGAAACCTGCGCGGGCATCACCTCGATGCCCGAGAGCATCCAGCAGTGAATTTGTCCGAAGCCCAGGATGTGCTGCTCATTATAATTATAGCCGCCCCCATTCTGATTCTTGTTGCGGGTATGCGGCGCGGCGCTCACCATGCCAAAGGGCCGGCTGCCGGTGACAAAGAAAAAATACCGGCCCCGGTTGGTCTCTATGTACGGGTCGACCATCGACACATAGTCGGTGAACTGCTCCGGCGACGGAAAGACTTCGATCTCTGAAAAGCCGAGGTTTCTCCCCGTTCCGTCGGTGGTGACGAACTTCACCCACCGCACGGTTTTTGTATCAAAGGTAACGGCCTTCCCTGTGCCATCACTGGGAAGTTGGTTCACCCAAATCGTGCTGCCATCGCTAAACAAAAGTTTGCCGCCGGCAATGTTCTCGCGCAGGGACGGGCGGTCGTATAAAACGATCTTGTTGATCTTCTGCTCCGACTTCCATTCCAGTTGGATCCAGGGAAAACGAATATATCCCCAATCGGTCGTGTCGCCCACGCAAGCCCATTCCCCTTTGTTTGGAATGCGGATCACGCCGTCGGCAACGTTCCGGGCATTGAAACCGGCGTTGAGTTCGGTGGACGCCGTGATGGTCGCTTGTGATGCAATGTTTCCGGGACCGGCCAGGAGCGGAACGGAAACGCAGCTCAACAAGAGGAAGACCGTACCTTTTAACAGAAGATGTCTCATCGCCATGATTTTTTTAAGCTGTAGATCGATCGTGCAGTTCTCTACCCGAAACATCCGGAAAAATAAACTGACCGCTTAAAGGTATATATGTATGAACATATGAACAAGTTAAATTTCTTTTTTTACGGAGCCTTTCCTTTTATCTACGGTACCGCTTGTTTATTCCAAAGGAAAATCCGCCATCTGACGGGAAAACGTCTTTGACAATTTCCCGCTGTTGTGCACCGCCCATTCGGCCATCGCATAAAGCACGGGTCGCAACGCCTTTCCTGATCTTGACAATTCGTAGGTGACATGCGGTGGCACGGTCGGCTTTGCTTTTCGGGTGATCAAACCTTCGCTTTCCAACTGCTTCAGTTGCTGGATCAAAACCTTCTCGGTGATCGTGGGAACAGCGCGCTTCAGTTCGCTGTAGCGCTTGACTCCGCCCAACAGGTTGAACAAGATGATCGGTTTCCAGTAGCCGCCGATTTTATCCATGACAAAAGTTACCGGGCAGGTCACATACGCCTGGCTCTTGTTTTCCTGGATGGTGGAGTTTGCTTTAATGGTGGTCATACATACTATAGGGTAAGTACTTGTACAAAAGTAAGTACAAAGATAGTTTTGCCCCGTACAATAAAACAAAACAAATATGAAAATTACAGTAACCGGTTCCCTGGGGAACATCAGCCGTGTATTGGTCGGAAAATTAGTCGCCCGTGGGCATGAAGTAAAAGTGGTGAGCTCGAATGCCGATCGCGCCGGTGATATCGAAGCGCTCCATGCTATTCCCGTCATCGGTTCCGTTGAAGACTATGCCTTTGTGGCCAAAGCATTTGAAGGCGCGGACGCTGTCTACCTGATGATCCCGCCCAACCCGAGGTCAACCGATTTGAAACAGTATATCCGCACCGTCGGTGAGCAATATGCAAAAGCAGTTCAGGCAAACGGGATCAGGTATGTGGTGAATTTGAGCAGCATCGGTGCGCATGATCCGGATGGCTTAGGGCCGACCGGTGCCAATTATTTTGTCGAACAAAAACTCAATGCGCTCCCCGGTGTCAATGTGCTGCACCTCCGGCCGGGCATGTTCCTCACCAATTTTTTGGGTGTGATCGGCATGGTGAAACATCAAGGCATGCTCGGCAACAATTTTGATGCGTCAGTAACATTCCCCCTCTCCCACCCCCGCGACATTGCCGAAGTAGCTTTCCAGGCGTTGGATACATTGTCCTTTTCCGGCAAGCAATTCCGGTACATCGTCGGCGATGAAAAGAGTGGAGCCGACGTAGCCCAACAACTCGGCAGCGCCGTTGGAAAGACCGATGTTCGCTGGGTTGCTTTTTCAGACGAACAGTTATTGAATGCGTTACTCCAAAACGGGTTCTCCGAACAAATGGCAACCGTGTACATGGTCGAGATTGGCATGGCCTTGCGGGATGGAAGTTTTACGGAAGACCTTCAAAAGCATAAAGCGCTTGTGACCGGACAAACGTCACTGAAGGAATTTGCAAACGAGTTTGCCATGGTCTATCGGTCCAACTAATCAAAATACCAGGCCGCAAAACGCAGGATGTCGTTTTCTTACTTGTGAAAGGGAGATGGGGGAACATAGCTTCGTTTAA
>CBIHQM010000154.1:0-13553 GCA_966211885.1 uncultured Chryseolinea sp. | reverse complement strand
ACATTTTGCACGCCCTCTGCCCTTCCCTTTCCGGTCGCACTGAAGAAGGGTGATCGCGTTCACCAGAAGGTCACGTTCACACCTCCCGCTGTGGCTCCGACGATGGACGGTGATGGACCCATCCGCATCATCGCGAATAAAGATCAGGTTGCGCTGCCCGAGATTGGCGTGGGTGCGGCGACAAACGTGCAGGTGTCGCCGGCGATTGGGCGCGTGATCCGAGAGATGGGGTTGTCACATTTCAGGATAGACGTGCGACCGTTGGGTCATGATTGGGTAACGGCGTTTTCGGAAGCCTGCGTGGCAGCGTCGGAACTGCAACTGGCACCAGAAGTTGTGCTGCACCTTTCGGCGGATTACAAACTGGAGCTGGACGCCTTTACACAACTCTGTCTACAAAACCGGTTGACCTTGAAACGCGTCTTGCTGCTTGGCGATTCGGCCGCGGTGACACCCCAGGCGATCATCGACCACGCCGCGTCATTGAAAACCTATTTCCCAAAAACACATTTTGGCGCGGGCACGAACTACAACTTTCAACAACTGAACCAAGGGCGCTTTGACGCAACAGCGGTGGATTTTGTTTCCTTTGCCGCGCACCCCCAAGAACATGCCTTTGACGATTTAACACTGCTCGAAAATCTCGGCGCGCAAGAAGACGTGATCTTTAGCGCCCAAGCCCTCTATCCCGATCGCGCCGTGAACATCTCCCCCATCACCTTGCGAAAACGCTTTAATCCCTATGCATCCGATCCAAAGAATAGGGTGATGAGCGAAACAGACCGCACCGACCCACGCCAATCCACACCCTTCTGCGCGGTGTGGACGTTGGGAAGTATCAAGCACCTGACCGAGGCCGGTGCTTCGGCGGTGACCTATTTTCAAACGCACGGGCCGCAGGGAATTGCTTCTGCGGAGGGCGAGCCTTACCCAGTAGGTGACGCACTGCGAAAATTATTGGCACTCCCGCGAAACGTGCTTTCGTCGTATTCAACACAACCCTTGAAAGCGGATGGTTTTGTTTTTGAGGGCAATCGAATCGTCGTTTGGAATTATACGGCGGAAGAGCAAACGGTGCACGTCAACAATAGGACAGTGCTGTTGAAGCCTTATGCGATCCATTGGGATTAGTCAGTAGTAAGTAGTAAGTAGTAAGTAGTAAGTAGCCAGTAGTAAGTAGCCAGTAGTCATAATTCAGGCGAGCTAAAGATTTGGTGTCTTGTTTCAATTGCATCTGAACCCCATCTATTGATGTTGATCACCATCTATTGAAATATTTGATCACTGCCTAATGACGATCACCTACTGACTGCTGGCTACTGACTACTGACTCACGCACTCACCGTCGCGTTCATCTCTTTGATCTCGCGGATGACGTCGCGTTTGATGCGGCGTTCGGTGCTGGTCATGTGGGCGATCTCTTCAAGGAGCTCGATCAACTTTTGGTTAAGCGCTTCGTGTTGGTTGGTGAGACGCAGGAATTTGCAGTACTCCAGCCGTTGCCGGTAGTTGGTAAAAGTGCGGTCCATGACCTCGAACTGGGCCTGGGCTTCGTCGGTGCGGCCGAGGTGGTGGAGGGACCAGGCGTAGGCGATGCCTTCTTCGGTGTCGCGGAATGTTTTTTCGTTGACCAGGCGGCTGCCGATGTCGGTCACGGCGTCGTGGTTGCCATCGAGGTAGTAGGCCTGGAGGAGTTTCATGCGGAGAATGGGGTCGTCGGCCATGAAGCCCTGGAGGCAGTCGATGTAGAGGTTGATGGCCTCCTTGGGGCGGCCCAGGTGGAGGTAGGCGTCGGCCAGCATGGTTTTGTTGGCGAGGCTGTTGTTGAAGCGTACGGCTTTTTCGAGTTGTTCGAGCCGGTAGTTGCTGTTGGTCACCGTTTTTACGCTTTCGGCGATGGACTGTATGTTGCGGCGGTTATAGAAATTGTGATACAGGTAGATGGCACAGCCCACGGCGGGGAAGAAAATGATGAGCCAGTACCAGCGTTGTTCAGAGTTCCTTTGGTAGGCGTGATACAAACAAAAACCCTGCAGTACCAGGACGGGTGTATAAAATCCAAGAAACATAATATGGCGATGCGGTTTAGGTCGGGGAACAAATTTTCTATCGGTCCCGCTATTGCTCCAACTCGATCACGAGGATACAGCTTTTTTCAGGGAAATAAAAACCTCGCAACGGCGGATGCGGCAACGCGCTGTAACTATTTTTTTTCCATTGCGTTTGACTGTCCACGGTAATTGATAATTTTACCGCCGAGCCGATAGCTGGCAATTCCCGTTAACCGTCATTTCCGGATGTTTCTGGCCGTTTTTCCAGATCCGCTTATTCCTTCATTTTTTGAGTGATGTCGTTGTTGGTTAATCACTGATGTAAAGCGCTTTATTGCCGTTGATGCGTTATTTTTAGGCTTTGATGCCCCCGTTAAAAAAATCCAACAAACAACTGTGGATTTGTGCGATCCTGGCATCTATTGTGCGTTGACACCTTCAAAAAATATCCGGACATGAACTTACTAGCGCGAATTGTAGCCTTGAGCTTAATCGTAAACATTGCCCTGGCACAAACTAAATCCGTTCCCATGACCCCATTTAACTATGAAAAGGCCTGGAAAGAGGTCGCCGAATTCGAGAGTAAAGGATTGCCCAAATCCGCGCTGGCCGTTGTGAACACCATCTATGCGCAAGCCAAAAAAGACGCAAATGCCCCGCAACTGGTAAAAGCCGTTGTACACAAACTGAAGTTTACCGAGTATGAAGAAGAAGACGATTTTGTGAAGAACCTGGGCGTGGTGGAAGAAGAAGCCCGGACCGCAACGTATCCCGTAAAACCCATCCTGCACACCATGCTGGCGGAAATGTACCGGAACTACTACCAACAAAACCGCTGGCGCTTTAACCAACGCAGCCAGACGGTGAACGTGGACAACAATGACGTGGCCACCTGGAGCCTTGACAAAATCGTGGAGGCTACGTTCCATCATTACAAGCTTTCGCTGGAAGACGCCGACAAAAGCAAAGCAGCCACGATTGATATTCTCCCGGAAGTCATTCACAAGGGCAACGAAACGGGGCGAACGTATCGCCCCACGCTCTATGACTTCCTCGCCCAACGGGCCATCCAATTCTTCTCCGGCGACGAACCCGCTATTACGCGTCCAGCCGAAGCCTTTGCCCTGGACCAGGAAGCTTACCTGGCTCCCGCCAAAACCTTTGCCACCCTGTCGATCCAATCGCAGGACACGCTATCCATGAAATTCCAGGCGTTGTTGTTGCTCCAGGAACTCATTCGCTTTCACTTGCCGGACAAGGACCCCTCGGCGCTCGTGGACGTGGACTTGCAACGGCTGCTCCTGGTAAAAAATAATTTCACGCTTTCCACCAAAAATGAATTGTACCGCAAAGCGCTGGAACAATTGGAGCAGGACATTATCGCCCATCCTATCTCAACACGGGTGACCTATGCGATTGCCGAGACGTATGTTGAGGCGGGCCGCCAGTATAAGCCTTTGCAGTCGGACGAGCACAAGCTGGATCTGAAAAAGGCCTATGCAATTTGCGACGGTGCTTTAAAAAGATTCCCCAAATCGGACGGTGCCATACAGTGTGAAAATCTGCAAGAAAGTCTCCGGATAAAATCCATTTCCGCATTGGTGGAAGAGAACAACCTGCCGGATCAGCCCTTCCGCAGTCGCGTTGAATATAAAAACTTCACCTCGTTATACTATCGCATCATCAAGACCACCCGCGAGACGGTGGCAGCACAGCGCAAAAGCCTGGACAAGGTGGACTATGACAAACGGGAGCAAAAATTTTTGCAATATTTCCTGGCACAACCGGTGGTGAAGTCAGGCTCGTTTACGCTGCCCGACGATGGCGACTATCAGTTGCACAGCCTGGAAGTGAAACTGGAGGCTGTGCCGGTGGGAGAATATATGATCGTGTTCAGTAACCTGGCCGATTTTTCAACGCTGAACAATGGGATCGCGTACACATTCACCTCCGTGACCAACATCAGTTATGTGCACCGGAACAACGCCGACGGGTCCACCGAGTTCTTTGTGCTGCACCGGCAAACGGGCGAGCCTTTTGCGGGGGTGACCGCCACGGTGTTGTCAAGCTATTACAACTATAAAACAAACAAGTACGAGACCAGGATCGTGGGCACGCAAACCAGCGATGCGCAAGGTCATTTCAAAGTACCTTTCTTCCGCGAGGAAGACCGGAGAAACTACTCCGTTCTCTTTACTTACAAAAATGATGTGACGGGCACACAGGGCATCGATGGTGGCGAGTACTCCTACGGAGGTATTTCGCAATATATCTTCACTGGTCGCGAGCATCGGCTGCAAACCTTTTTCTTCCTGGACCGGGCTATTTACCGGCCAGGACAAACGATCTACTTCAAGGGATTGATGGTGGATACCGATGGCGTGACGTCGGAGATCCGCAAAGGATACAGCACCACCATTGCCCTTCATGACGTGAACGGGGAGCAGCGCAGTGAAGTGAATGTTGTGACCAACGAGTACGGAACGTTCAGTGGCACCTTCACCGCCCCCACAACCGGCCTGACCGGAAACATGCAACTGGTGGAGCTCTACCATAGCGGCAGCGTCGACTTTTCTGTGGAGGAGTATAAACGTCCAAAATTTGAAGTGGGCTTCGACCCCTTGAAAGGCACGTTCCGCCTGGCGGATACCGTAAATACGGTTGGCTTTGCGCGGGCCTATTCCGGTGCCAACATCGATGGAGCCAAAGTGCATTATCGCGTCGTGCGCGTGGCGCGCTTCCCGGTCTGGTGGTGGTGCCGTTGGGGCTACTACCCTACTTCCCCGGAAGTGGAGATCAAACACGGCGATACGCAGACCGATGCCAATGGAAAATTCACCATCGACTTTCTGGCCATTCCGGATGGAACGGTTGACAAAACTTCGGACCCCACCTTTAGCTATACGGTGTATGCCGACGTAACGGACCTCAACGGAGAAACCCATAGTTCATCTACGACGGTTGATGTCGGCTATAAAGCATTGGTGGTAAACGTCGCCATGCCCAACCTGGATAAGAGCAACACGGCACAGCTGACACAGGAGTTTTCTATCCAGGCCAATAACCTGGCCGGCCAGCCCGAAGCGGCAAAAGGCGATATTCATATTTATGCTTTGAAGGCCCCGGCGAAAGCATTCCGTCCACGCTTCTGGGCGCAAACCGACCGGCACCTCTATACGCAGGAAGAATATTACAAACTATTCCCTTATGATCTGTATGCCGACGAATCGAATGCATTCAAATGGGAACGCGGACACGAAGCCTTTGCCTTGAGGTTTGATACGGAAAAGCAAAAGGCATTCTCCATCCCAAACCTGCACCAGTGGAAGGAAGGCCAGTATGTGCTGGAGATCACCTCCACCGACAAGTTTGGGCAGCCGGTGAAAGAAGTAAGCTATTTCTCGGTGTTTGCTCCACAAGCCAAAACATTGGCCATACCCCAGGTGCATTATTTTCAACGCGTAAATCTGAAAGCCGAACCCGGTGAAAAAGCCAGCTTTGCGGCCGGCACGTCGGAAGAAAAAATACGCGTGCTCTATGAAGTTGAGTACGATGGCAAACTGCTTTCGCAGGAATGGGTGACCTTGAGCAAGGAGCAACGCATTTTCGAGATCGCCGTGAAAGAAGAACACCGGGGCAACCTAGCCGTGCATTATACCTTCGTGAAGAACAACCGGCTCTACACGGAAAACTTTATGGTGGAGGTACCCTACACCAACAAAATGCTCGATGTGTCGTTTGAGACCTTCCGCGACAAGCTGCTGCCTGGCCAGCAGGAGCAGTGGAAGATCCGCGTGAAAGGAAAGAACGCCGACAAGATCGCCGCCGAGATGGTGGCTACCTTGTATGATGAATCATTGGACGTGTTCAGGTTCCACGAATGGGCTGCCACTTTTTATTCTTCCACGTATTCGACGTTGTCGTGGGAAAGTCAGCGTGGATTTATACAGCATCAATTGACCAACCACATTGAGGGATGGAATCTTTCCCGTGCGCGTTATACGACGGGGGCCGATTATAATGCACTCAATTGGTTTGGGTTCTATATGTATGGTCGTCGTGTTGTCAGAACCGCACGATATCGGTCTGGTCCCGGCGAGCCGGCCCCAGCGCTGGCCATGTCGGCCGCTCCTATGAAAGAATTTGCAAAAAAAGCGGAGGGAGAATTTGCGTCGGACGAAGAGGAGGTGACGTTGGACATGGCAGGAGCCGCAAAACCAGAAGATCGTAAGAACGCGCCGGCACAAAAAGCGCCCGAAGATCTTTCCGATGTAAAAGTCCGCGCCAACTTTAACGAGACCGCCTTCTTCTTCCCCAACCTGCAAACCAACGAAGCGGGAGAGATCATCGTGAACTTCACTGTTCCTGAAGCCTTGACGCGTTGGAAGATGTTAGGCTTTGCGCACACACAGGATTTGAAATCCGGCTTCGCCACCAATCACCTGGTGACGCAAAAAGATTTAATGGTGGTGCCGAACGCTCCCCGTTTCTTCCGCGAAGGCGATAAGATGACTTTCTCCGTGAAGATCAGCAGCCTCGTAGACCAGGCGTTGACCGGCCAGGCGCAGCTGGAATTCCGCGATGCCCTCACCGGCAAGCCTGTCGACGCACAAATGAAAAATACCAATGCTTCAAAGAACTTTTCAGTAGGCCCACGTCAAAGTACCGCCGTGGAATGGAGCATCGAAATCCCCGAAGGACTTCAGGCCCTCTCCTATCGAGTAGTAGCTAAAGCGGGAAATTTCTCCGACGGCGAAGAGATGACCGTGCCTGTGGTGACCAACCGCATGCTGGTGACGGAAAGCTTGCCCCTGCCCATTCGCGGCAAACAAAGCAAGACCTTCCGCTTCGAGAAACTGTTGGCAAACAATTCCAGCACGCTGAAACATCAGCAGTTCACGCTGGAGTTCACCTCCAACCCTGCCTGGTACGCCATCCAAGCCCTGCCTTACCTGATGGAATATCCCTACGAGTGCGTAGAGCAAACGTTTAGCCGGTTCTATGCCAACAGCATCGCGGCACACGTGGCCAACAGCCACCCGCGCATTCGCCAGGTGTTCGACACGTGGAAGAATGTTCAACCCGATGCCTTGCTTTCGAATTTGGAAAAGAACCAGGAGCTGAAGTCGGCGTTGCTGGAAGAAACCCCCTGGGTGTTGCAAGCACAAAATGAAACCGAACGCAAACGCAACGTGGGTCTCTTGTTTGATTTGAACCGCATGGCCAACGAACAAGCCCGCGCCCTCGACAAAGTGGCCAAAGCCCAAACCCCCAACGGAGGATTTACCTGGTTCCCCGGTTTCCCGGAAGACCGCTACATGACCCAACACATCGTGAGCGGCTTGGGCCACCTGGACGCACTGGGCGTGAAATCCATGCGCACCGACACCTGGCAGATGACCACGCAGGCGCTGGCCTACATGGATAACAAACTGGCCGACGATTACGAAGACCTGAAACGCCGCGTTAAACGCAAGGAAGCAAAGCTGGAAGACAACAACCTCGGTTATCTTCAAGTGCACTACCTGTACACGCGCAGTTACTTTAAAGACGTGAAGATCGCTTCGCACACGCAAGAAGCCTTCCAATATTATACCGGCCAAGCCAAAAAATATTGGCTGTCGCAAAACCTGTACATGCAAGGCATGCTAGCCCTCGCCCTGCACCGCTCCGGCGACAAGGCGACGCCCGCCGCGATGATCAAATCGTTTTCGGAACGCGCGCTGCGCTCGGAAGAGATGGGCATGTATTGGAAGAGTGACCGCGGTTACTACTGGTACCAGGCCCCCATCGAAACCCAGGCGTTGATGATCGAAGTGTATGATGAAGTGGCCGCCGACATCAAATCCGTGGAGGACCTGAAGGTGTGGCTGCTCAAGCAGAAACAAACCCAGGACTGGAAAACTACCAAAGCCACCTCCGAAGCCTGCTACGCTTTGTTGCGCCGCGGCACCGACCTGCTGGCGAGCACCCAATTAGTAGAAGTAAAAGTCGACAACAAAGTGGTTGACCCCACCAAACGCGACGACGCCAAGCTGGAAGCCGGCACTGGCTATTTCAAGACTGCCTGGCAAGCCGGCGAGATTACCAACGGCATGGGTAACATCACCGTCACCAAGTCGGACGACGGTGTGGCCTGGGGGGCGGCCTATTGGCAATACTTCGAACAACTCGACAAGATCACACCGGCCGAAACGCCGTTGAAGCTAAAGAAGGATCTGTTCCTCCAGCAAAACACCGACCGTGGTCCTGTGATCACGCCCGTGAACGACAAAACCCTTTTACAGGTTGGCGACCTCGTGAAGGTGCGCATCGAACTCCGCGTGGATCGCGACATGGAATATGTTCACCTCAAAGACATGCGCGCCGCCGGCTTCGAGCCCGTGACAACGCTTTCGACCTATCGCTACCAGGATGGTTTGTATTATTATGAAAGCCCCCGCGACCTGGCCACAAACTTCTTTATCGGCTATCTGCCGAAAGGCACCTACGTCTTCGAATATGCATTGCGCGTGTCGCAGAAGGGTGACTTTTCGAATGGGATCACGACTATACAATGCATGTATGCGCCGGAGTTTAGCAGCCATTCACAGGGCATCCGGGTGAATATGAGGTAATTGGCAAGCCTGATGAATAATTGTTCGGATTGAATCTAGATTTCAGTCTGAACAACTATTTTGCACTCCGTTATCCAGTAACCCCTTGTATGAAACACTCCGTTAGAATCCTGTTGTTATGTGTCGCTGCATTGGCATGGGCCTGCTCCCAAAACGATCCCCCAAAAGGTAGACCTGATCTAACCATCGATGACATAACCGTCGAGGAAGGCTTGCCTGCGCACTTTATGGTTACCCTGAGCGAGGCCAGCGAGGATACGGTGGGCTTCATGTACATCACACGGGATGGAACGGCCGTGTCGACCGACTATTCGGCAATGGGAACGTACGGGGTAGGCTTCATTGCACCGGGTTCTTTGTCCACATCCATCAACGTTCTAACCTACTCGGACGGCGTGCAGGAAACCGATGAGCGTTTTAATGTTATTTTATCCAGCGTGCAGAATGCCTCCCTGATAAAGTCGGCGGGACTTTGCACGATCACGAATTCCGACCGGATCCCGATGATCTCTGTGGATCCTTTGTTCACCGCGAACGAAGGGAGTGACGCGATCGTGACGTTGATGCTCAGCGGACCAAGCCCGGCGAATGCCTCCTTCACCTACACGACGCGGACAGGATCTGCCGGAGGCACAGACTTCACGGAAGTGCTAACCCCAAAAAATGTATCCGTTGCCGCGGGGGATACCAAAATTCAGATCAGGATTCCCATCCGGCAAGACAACCTTGCCGAAGGTGCGGAGTCATTTTCCATTGTGCTCGCTGACTTAACAAATTTGAGCATGGCGAACACCGAACGTCCGATCTACATCCTGGAGGATTCCAAAACTTTTTTCATGAACGCCAAAATCGAAGGCCAGCCATGGACGGGGCTTGTTGACGGAACCCTGGGTGCGTCGTTCACCGGTAACAATGGCACCAATGTCATGCTCGGAACAGGGCAGAATTTTTCACAAATAACGCTGACGTTCTACAATCCGCCCACCGCACCAAAGCATTACAAAATCGCCACCCTTGGATTTTTAGCCGACGACAACCACATCACCGCGGTGTACACGCCTTTTTATGGTACGTCGCCCGGCCCTATCTATTTGGGAGTAGCGGGTATTGGAGAATTAAATATCATGGAGGTCGACCTGGTCAATAACGTCATCAAAGGGTCGTTCAATTTCGTCGGCCTGGACAGCAAGAACTCTGAAAGAAACGTTACGGTTACTGACGGTGTGTTCAGGATTCCTATGCATCCGTAGGTCACATCAAGGCATGGCCAGTTTAAAGATGCCGTTGGCAATATAGATCTGCTCACTGGTTTGAGCGTCTTTGCCCGTGAAGTTGAATATTCCTCCGATTATTCTCTTGTCCCGGTTGATCCCCTTGATGATTACGCTGCCCGCGATTGATTCGTAATAAGCCGGTAGCAAACCGGAAGGATTGGGTGTATAAAAGGCGCTGGATTCACCGGCCTGACCCACCGATGTGAGTTGATAAACTTCTCCGATCACAGGATCTTTCGGAAGACGGAGTGTGATTTGCGAAGTACGACCCGTATCCATGACCACGATCTCGCCTCCTGCACTTAATGGCGTGCCTTGCCCATTGCGGTCAACATTGGCGATCCAAAGCTCTCCATCAATCGTGGCATGCATAAAAAAGTCAACGGGCGGGCGTTGATCGCCGGATGGGCCGTCTTTCGGTTCGCAGACGTTGCATTGAATGATGATGATCTTGGGTTCCGTACATGCAGATAAGAGTACCGCAGCACAAATGGTCAGGATAGCGACGAGGGATTTCATAGACGATCTTAGTTTAAATGCCATGTTTTATGGTGCTCCAAAACTAGATCGCCCTACTGCAATAGGATTTCAGTTTACGATACGCCCGATATTTCCCTTACATGAAAGTCCCGTAAGGTTTTGCAACGTTCCGCCAGGATTTCCAGCCTCAATGTCCATCCCAAACCCAGCCTTGTGTTATTTCATATCCTGCTCACCGTGTGCGTCAAGCTTTGCGGACACTTTAGCCCTGGATGGAAAACGAGACATGGCGTAAATTAAAAATAGCAGAAGGTCCACACCGTTCGTGTAAACCTTCCATTTTTTAGTGATCAGCCGAACCCACCACTCACCGGCTATTTCCTGCCGCCTGCTCACCGGTTTCGCCCGGTCGCTCAATACAAATTCTTCACCTCTGCGTTGGTCGGTAACGTTGCGAAAACGCATGCCGTCATGAAAGCATTTCCTTATTCGTTTGTCAAAAAGGACAAACTGAACGCCTTCCATCAACAACTTTCAAACTACCAGCTCCAGGTTTCAGGGGCCACGGAATTTGTCAAGGCCATCGAACAGGGCAACCTGGACATTCCTTATGATTCTGGCACCGAAGCCGATGGCGAAAACGCGCTGGCCTCGTCGCTGGTGAGCATGCGCGACCAGATGAAAAAGTTTTCGGCCGAAGAGCGTCAACGCAACTGGGTGTCGGAAGGGCTGGCGAAGTTTGTCGACATCCTGCGTTCCAAGAACAATGACATCACCCAACTGTCGAACGACATCATCAGCCAGTTGGTGAAATACCTGAATGCCAACCAAGGCGCACTCTATATCGTGAACGACGACGATAAAAAGGACGTCTACCTGGAGATGGCTGCATGCTATGCCTATAACCGTCAGAAATTTCTGACCCAACGTTTTGAACTGGGAGAAGGCATTATCGGGCAAGTGGTGTTGGAAAAAACGACTTCCTACCTGAAGCATATCCCGAAGGACTACATCCGCATCACGTCTGGCCTGGGCGAAGGCCTGCCGCGTAATTTGCTGATCGTGCCGTTGAAGATCGAGGAACGCGTGTTTGGCCTCGTGGAGATTGCTTCGTTCAACGAGATCAAAAACTACCAGATCGAATTCGTTGAACGCCTGGGGGAAAGTATTGCCTCCACCATCTCGGCCGCCAAAGTGAGCACGAGCACGCAAAGACTGTTGCAGGAAAGCCGCGCGCAAGCCGAACAAATGCGCTCGCAGGAAGAAGAGATGCGCCAGAACATGGAAGAGCTCTCGGCCACGCAAGAGGAAATGCACCGGGTGATGAAGGAAGTGCAGGGCAAGGAAAAATACATGACCGACCTGATCAACGCCTCCAAAGATTCCATCCTCACCGTGGACAAGAACATGAAGGTGATCAATTGCAACAAAGTGTTCCGGGCCACCTATTCGGGGTCGGGCCTGGACATCGACAAGGGGTTCGACATTTCCAATTTGTTTGCCACCCAGGAAGAAAAGGCCCGTTATAAGGGCCTCTACAAACGCGTTTTCGAAGGGGAAACGTTCGATGTTTCCGACCACTACAAATTCCAGGACCTGGAGGCGTATTACATTGTCACCTACAGTCCCATTCGCAATGACCAGGGTGAGATCATCGCGGCCGCCGTTTTTGTGAAAGACGTCACGGAGATCACCCGCGCCCGCGATGCGGCCCAGCAGCAAACCGAAGAGTTGAAAGCGCAGGAAGAAGAACTTCGCCAAAACATGGAAGAACTTTCGGCGACACAAGAAGAAATGCAGCGCGTGCTCACCGAGGTGCAAAACAAGGAGAAGTACCTGCTGGAAGTATTGAACGCCACGAACGATTCCATATTCACGATGGACAAAGACTACCGGATCATCGGCTCCAACAAAGTGTTCAGCGGCGCACTGGAGGCCATGGGACTAAAAGCGGGTAAGGGGTTTGAAATGCTTTCGTTATTTGCCCACGACGACGTGCAGCGTGCCCAACAAAAGGCTTATTATGATCGCGCCCTGGCCGGCGAGCATTTTCAAGTGTCGGATATGTTTACGACGAATGGGGTGAAGTCCTACTACATGAACCACTACTCCCCCATTCGCGACGCCGAAGGAAAGATCTATGCCATTGCCTGCTATGCCAAGGACGTGACCGCGTTGATGACGGCACAGAACGAAAACACGGAGATGCGGCAGACGCTGGAAGTGCGGGAGAATGTGTTCGGGGTGACCACCATTCTATCGGAGTCCGATTTGTTTGGGAACATCACTTTTGTGAACGACAAGCTCTGTGAGGTTTCGAAATATAGCCGGGAAGAGTTGATCGGGAAGCCGCACAACATGCTCCGGCACCCGGATATGCCGAAGGAATTGTTCCAGGAATTCTGGGCAACGTTGACAAAGGGCGAGGTGTTCCGGGGCATCATCAAAAACAAAGCGAAAGATGGTAGTGTGTATTGGGTGGATGCGTCCATTGTGCCGGTGAAGGATGCTTCGGGGAATGTTGCCAAATATGTGGGGGCGCGGTATCACATCGAGGATGAGGATATTGCTACGTTGTTGTATAACCGGCAAGCGAGAAAGATGAAGCTGCCGTTGTTGACGGAGAATGAGGTGGCTGGATAAGGTTCGTTGTGGATTGGCGTTATGGTGGTTGGTGTATGATATGTGCGATGACGGATTGCCAGTTGGCGGCGGAGTAAATTTAAGGGCGGTTGCCCGTGTAGGTAACCCCGTTGGGGTTGAATCGAAATGCTTGCTTACCCCCAGCTTCGCTGGGGGCTATGATCGGGAAGCCCTTCGGGCTTGTTGTTCGCGTTTTAATTACTTGATCGGGCGTTTGGTGTTCAAGCATGTGCTTTAGGGACGGGAGGGCCTGGGCTGGACATGGCTTTGGTAATCGAAAAACGTTGAAGCGCATCCCAAACCTGCCATTAAAGGCCATCCCAAGCCATAAATCCGCGTATGCGGGCCGTTAATCCGGTGGGATGGGTGTTAGAAGTAGGGACAGGAGACTCATCCACCATACAAATTTAATTCAGCTTCTGCAACTCTGTTCCTGTAGATGACTTGTACATTTTTCTTTTTATCATTGTAACACCTTACACGATCAA
>CBIHQM010000153.1:0-13583 GCA_966211885.1 uncultured Chryseolinea sp. | reverse complement strand
GAAATGGTGTGGGTGAGGACTTGTAGACTTCGTCATGGATCGTGGGGGTTTGGGGTTAAGGAAAAAATTTAGGTTTAGGTTTAGGTTAGGGTAAAGGTTCGGTCAGTATATTTTTTAAGAAGTCCCGGCTGGTACTGCCGGGACTTCTTTTTGTATTAGGCCATTTCTTCTTTCAATGCGCTGAAGTCGGCAGGGTAAAGATTCTCGCCGTGTTGGCTGAAATCGGAACCCAGTTTCTTTTCTTCGGCCGATACTTTCAGAGGAGAGATGAGGTCGGTCACTTTCAACAGGATCAACGAACCGAGGAAGGTGTAAGCGATCACAATCACCAGGGCGATCATGTGCACTTGGAAGAGGTGGAACTCGCCAAAGAACAGACCGTTGCCGGTGGTGTTCAGGCCGTTCACGGCAGTGTTGGCCAGCAAGCCGGTCATCACCATACCTACTGCTCCACCCACACCGTGGCAAGGGAACACGTCGAGTGTATCTTCCAGGGAAGTTTTTGCTTTCCAATGTACTACGATGTTACTGATGATGGCTGCGAATGTACCGATGAACAAGCTCGAAGGTATCGTTACGAAACCAGCAGCAGGTGTGATGGCCACCAGACCAACAACGGCACCGATACAGAAGCCAAGGGCAGAAGGTTTCTTGCCGCGTGCGGCATCAAACAAGATCCAGGCAAGACCAGCAGCAGCCGAAGCGGTGTTGGTAGTAGCAAAAGCAGAAGCGGCAAGTGCACCGGCGGTCAAAGCGCTACCGGCGTTGAAACCAAACCAGCCGAACCACAGCAAGCCTGTGCCCAACAATACGAAAGGAATGTTGGCAGGAGCGATCGATTTTTTCTCTTCACCCTTTGTTCTCAGGTAAATCGAAGCAGCCAAAGCAGCGAAACCGGCCGACATGTGTACTACGGTTCCACCGGCAAAATCAAGGACACCCATTTTAAAGAGGAAGCCGTCAGCGTGCCATGTCCAGTGCGCCAGGGGAGCATAGATCAACAAGGAGAACAGCACCAGGAACAGGATGTAAGACTTGAAACGGATACGTTCAGCAAATGTACCGGTAATAAGAGCGGGTGTGATGATGGCGAACTTCAATTGGAAGAAGGCAAACAACACCAACGGAATGGTACCGAACAGCGGAGCATCCAGCACATTGGAGAACATAAAATAAGTAGACGGATTGCCTACAAACCCAAATCCCCCCCAATCCTGGCCAAAGGCAAGGCTAAATCCTACAACGATCCACAATACCGAGATCACGCCCATGGCGATGAAGCTCTGGAGCATGGTGGTGATAATGTTTTTGGTGTCAATCATCCCGCCATAGAAATACGCCAGGCCGGGAGTCATGAGCAAAACTAAAGCGGAAGCCGCCAGCATCCAGGCCACATCACCCGAATTCATGCCCTCGGTGTTGATGGTCGTAGGGACGGCCGGCATAATGACTGCTAGAATGCTTATCGCAATCAGCAGTACGAGAAAGACGATTGATTTTTTCATTTGTTTGTAGTTTTAGGATATAGGGGTAAAATTTTACTGGTTGTTATTAATAACTGGACGAATATTTTAACAATAGGGTAATAAATGAACCACTTTTGAAAAAAAATTCACGGAAACGTTGTAGGTGGGGTCTGTTTCTAACCGAAAACGGGTAAAAATTATAAAATTTTTAATAGGCAGGGTCCGCCAAAACCTTATTGGGAAATGGAGTGAATTGCATCGATTTTATTCTGAAAAAAGTCGCGAAATAGTTGAATTAAACGGTCGGTAAGCTCTTGTAAGAGAGGATTTTAGACCCCCGGATCCGGGGATCGCCCGGTCGTTAAGAAAATGTGAAGCCCTCGTTCATGGGCGCGCGAGACCTGCCCGCTAAACCCTCTTTTTACGCTTTTTGCCCGCAAACACCTTGCGTTCCAAACCAATCGAAGCCTTGCCGGTGCCCTTCAGGATGACCTGTATGTTTTTTCGAGTAATCACCAGTTGCTGCGGGATCAAATCAAGCCGGTCCACAAAAACATTGATCTTTTCACCCGACTTCCCCTTCTCGATGCCGTTTTCAATAAGATCCGGCACCTGGTCGATCAGCGGTTGAACATCGATCGTGAGCTTTTCCTGGACAAAGCCCAGGGCGTTGTCGTGCAGCATCCAGTCGGCCGTAGTGATCAGGGCGTTTTCCGAATCCACATCAAACCGGAAGTCCTTTACCGAGAACACGGCTTTTGTTGTGTCATAATAAGGAGTACCCCGCAGATAGATGTTGCCCACCACGTCGCCCTTCACCTGGATTTTCAAGGCCAGGCCCTCGTCGGTGCCATAGGCCGATATATTTTTCACTGTTGCGGAGTAACCTTCGGCGGCAATGGTCTTTCCTTTTAGTTCTTTTTCAAGGATGGTGTTCACCTTTTCAAAAGGCAGCGTGGCCAGCACGAAGATCTTCAGACTGTCGGCGGCCGATGTCTTGGGTTTGTAGGCGGGGAGTGTGGTGTTGGAAGGGGGGATGTCTTCGTCTTCCAGGATGGTTTGTATCGTGGCCTCCAGTTCCACTTCCAGCACCATGAACGGACCGCTCTGGGAGAGTTTTGCTTTCAGGTCGTGGGCATAGGGCTTGAGCCACACCGGCATACTCTTCTTATTGATGCGAATGGGCTTTTGCAGATCGTTCCAGATTTTGACAATGACCTTTCGCGTGTTCAGCCGGTCGCGCAGAGCGTCGTCCATTTTGCCGATGAGCTGCTCCTGGTGGAGGGCGATGGCCTCTTCCACTTTTTTGCGCAGGTTCACTTTCACCATGGCCACCTTCAGCATCGGATCTTTCACCCAGCGAATGTATTTCAGCTTCGAGTCCAGGGTCAGGTTCCAGTCTTTGCCAATGCCCACCTGCGTGACCAGGTTCAGGACGACCTCCATTTCTACGGGTTCTGAATTTCTGATGGTGATAGCGCCCAGGTGTTTGATGAACTTGCCCGAGACCAGTAAGGGGAACGAGCAAGTAAGTGCATGCTTCTCCCACGCAACGTCGATCCGCCCGGTGCGGGTCATCTCCAGGTAGAGGCTGTCGCCCTTTTCATTCAACACCATCCATTTCTTTAAAAAGGTGCCCTTCACTTTATTATTGATGGTGGCTTCCAGGCTGTCGACATGATAGTATACCGGTATCACTACCGTGGACATTGGAGGTGTCAGTTCTGTTTCCAGGAGGGTTGGTTTGGGAGGCTCGGGTTTCACGCGCCCGCATTGAAAAAGGAGCGCCGCGACCGCAAGGCTACAAAATGTGACGATAGCTCCTAACTTCATTTTCATTTCCCTTATACTTGTGTAGATTCACTATCAACACTTAAGATATGAAGAAGTTATTACCCGCCCTGCTCATCCTCGTCACGTTTTCCATTTCTGCACAGGATAAAGTCGAAAAGGCACCACTCGTGAAAGAAGGCGACGGGCCTTACCCTCAACTCATTATCCGTGGCGTGATGCTCATCGATGGCACCGGTGCGCCGCCCATCGGGCCTACCGATATTGTGGTGAAACAAAATAAGATTGTGTCCATCCAGACCGTGGGCTATCCGGGCGTGGCTGTCACCAGCGATCGCCGGCCTAAATTGGAACCGGGAGGGAAGGAGCTGAACGCCGAGGGCATGTACCTCATGCCCGGTTTCATCGACATGCACGGTCACATCGGTGGCTCACAAGCCCCCAGCGCCGAATATGTTTTCAAACTGTGGATGGGGCATGGCATCACCACCATACGTGAACCTTCGGCAGGCAATGGGCTGGATTGGGTGTTGGAAGAAAAAAGACTGAGTGCCGAGAACCGCATCACCGCGCCACGCATCTGGGCGTATACGGTTTTTGGTCAGGGCAGCAAAGATCCCATCAGCACACCGCAGCAAGCCATCGACTGGGTGATCTTAAATAAGAGCAAAGGTGCCGACGGCATCAAATTTTTTGGTGCCCGTCCCGAGATCATGGACGCTGCTCTTCGAAAGAACAAAGAGCTGGGCTTGCGCTCGGCATGTCACCACGCCCAGGTGGACGTGGCCCGCTGGAACGTGGTGAACTCCGCGAAAGCGGGATTGACGTCGATGGAACATTGGTACGGTTTGCCCGAAGCGCTCTTCACCGCGCGCACCATCCAGGACTATCCCCTGGACTATAACTATCAAAATGAACAACACCGTTTCGCCGAAGCCGGCAAACTCTGGAAACAAGCCGCACCACCCTACAGCGAGCATTGGAACGAAGTGATGAACGAATTGCTCTCACTTGACTTCACCCTCGACCCCACCTTCAATATCTATGAAGCCAGCCGCGACCTGCACCGCGCCCGTCGCGCCGAATGGCATGAGGAATACACGCTGCCGTCGCTCTGGGCATTTTATCAACCCAGCAAAATTTCGCACGGCTCCTACTGGCACGAATGGGGCACCGAACAAGAAGTGAACTGGCGCGAAAACTACCAGCTCTGGATGACGTTTGTGAATGAATATAAAAATCGCGGAGGACGTGTGACCACAGGATCCGATTCAGGTTTCATTTTTCAACTCTATGGTTTTGCCTACATCCGCGAATTGGAGTTGCTGCGCGAAGCCGGATTCCACCCGTTGGAGATCATTCGCTCCGCTACGCTCTATGGAGCCCAAGCCCTTGGAAAAGACAAAGAGGTTGGCTCTGTCGAAGTAGGCAAGCTGGCAGATTTTGTTATCGTAGAAGAAAATCCCCTGAAGAATCTCCAAGTGCTCTATGGCACGGGAGCCATAAAGCTCACCGACGATAATAAAGTGGTTCGCGTAGGAGGGGTTAAATACACCATCAAGGACGGTATTATCTACGACGCCAAAAAACTCCTGGCCGATGTGCGCAAGATGGTCGCTGACGAAAAGCAGAAGAGCGGGTTTGTCCTGAAACAGCCCGGCACCAACTAGGATTTCTTTGCGTTGACTTTGCTTGCTTGCCCGCCGAAGCTTTAGCGAAGGAGGGCGGTTCAGAATGATTTTGAAGCTCACTCACATTTCTTGAGCGCCACCTTACTATCGGTGAACGTCACTTTCTTCTTGTTTTCATAGAAGGAAGTGTCGTTTCGCTCAATGTGCTCGCCGATGCCCTCGATTAACGAATTGTCGACCCATTGAAAGATGACTTCACGCACGCTGGTCGTTCCTTCTGACGAGAATGTGTAGTAGGCGTCCACCGTATTTCCCTTCACAGTACCCTTGATGGTGCCGGTGTTCTTGTCTTTTTCTGCCAGCGAATAGAGCAGATTCCCGGACACAGCATCGCCCGTCACCTCCAGCTGAAGTTCAATGCTCGACCCCCCTTCATGAAACGCGTAGCACCCCGGTTGCGGCCCGCCTTTGGAGCTGGTTTCGGATGATTGTTCTTTGCCGCCGTGACAGGCCGTAAGCAAAGCGATGACCACGACAAATGATAATTTTGATTTCATGATCTGGGGTTTGATAGTATTAACAATGCGGAGGATCTAAGGTTTAACCCTCCATTCATGCGCCAACCTCAATCAACTTGATTTTTTTGTAGCCGATCCCAACCGGCTTAAGATGTCCTGATAATACGCTTCGCCGTCTTTGTTGATTTTTTCAACGTTCACGCCCGTGGCTTCGAGGAGATCCAGCTTATGTTTGGAACTGGCCACGAATTTCTGAGGCGTGTAGTACGTGATCGTGTTGGGCACAAGTTTGGGTTTCTTGATCTTGATACGGGCGCGGTAGGTCAACAGCCACCAGAGGTCAGTTTCCACAAACCCGAGGGTGAGGCCGATGATGTGGATGTCGGTTGTAAAGAAAAGATCCAGCCACGAGCTGCCGTCCAGGAAGCCAGTCTCCAGGCGTTTGATGAGGGGGAGTTGATATTTTTTGGAAGCATACTTTGTTCCCGTAGCTACATAGTTGCGAATGTTCTGTAACTGCCCGCTATAATGTTCAAAACCCAGGTTCACGGAGTTGGGATGAAGCCGGTCGCCATGCACGTGCCACACGCGCTTGTTGCCGGCGCGATAGTGCCGGAAAACGCTGTAGAGCATCTCCTTGACAATGCCCTCGTTTTTTTTGGGTTCGAATCCCTCGACGGAGAAATCGTAGTTGGTGGTGATGATGTCGTCGGTGGGAAGGGCGCGGAGAACGTCGTAGAGCGGGTGCTTTTTGATTTGTGACACGTTGTCGCAGATCGATTTTTTTAGCTGGGTTTCGGAAACTCCTTTTTTCTTTAGGTTGGCGCCGGTGAGAAAGATCTCTTCGTACAAGAGCGGAAATTGTTTTTTCTTTTCTTCGTCGATCGTAAACCCGATGTCGGCGGCGAGTCGCTGCAGGAGGTTGTCCCAGCTGTTGTCGGCATCGAGGTTATTGATGCCGTTGCCGAGCAGGATGGAGAATTTTTTCATGGAGAGGGTGCTTTGTTATTTCAAAATTCAGTTAAAACGGTAGCGTAAGGTAGTGGATTGAACGAAGATGCTATGGGCTAGGGTTTCGCTTGCGGTAAAAATGGAAAACTCCGGTTGCGGCACCGGCGTTTTTAAAACCCTGTAAATGTGATTATTGTACTTTTCTGGAAAAATATACCTGAACGCCGAAACTCAGGGCGATGGCGGGGAGTTTGGAATGGACCACCGCGGGATCAACGTCGTGTTCGTAGTCAAAAGAATTCCGCACGGATTGGTAGTAGACTTTGCCCTCCAGGCCAACGCTTTTGTTGAGAAAATAAACACCACCAACACCGCCATGGAAAATGCGCGTCGTTTCGGTACTAGAGTAGTAATGGGTTGTGGGAGGGGTATACGGAAAGTCGGTGAAGTCTACATAAGGACCACGACTCCACGTCCATCCATAGCTATAGCTTGCTTCCGGAAAAATGGCCCAATGGTTTCCCAGTAGAAAATAATACCGTATCACGGGACCAATGGAATAAGAATTTGAGTGTTCGTTCGTATCGCCTCTTTTCGTCCGGGTGTAGCTATAGGGTGTGATCAGTCCAACGGCTAATCGGTCGGCCACGAAGTAGAAAACGTTTGGATCGATGCTAATGCTGATTTGTTTGTATTCATACGTCGTAGTGGAATAGGTCGTGGTGGTGGCGCTCGACGTCTTGTTTTTTGTTTTAGAACTGGAGAATTTCAGCGTACTGCCCAGGAGGAAAGTGCCTTTTTCGGTTTGTCCATAACTGGCAATGACGAGGAGACAGAAAAATACGCTGGTCAGGAAGGTATGAAGAGTTTTCATGATGCAAGGTGTTGTGGTGAAAAACGTGTTATTGGAACGCGTGAATGGCTGAGAGATTTTACTGTGCGTTTCTACTGAAGTAAATCTGCACGCCGGCACTGAAGTTAAGCGATGTGATGTCCGTGCTGCCATCTTCCAGGTACGAGAACGCGCGGGCGTTATAGTCGCTATGCGAAGCATCGTAGTAGAATTTTCCCTCCAGGCCAATGCTCTTGTTCAGAAAATACACACCTCCTATGCCACCCTGGAACTCGTGCGTGTTGCCGGAGGATTTGAAGGCCTGGTTGTTCGAGTCGGTCAGCAGGAGGGGGTTCTTCATCCATCCATACGTGTAGCTGGCCTCCGGGAAAATAGCCCAATGGTTCCCCAATAGAAAATAATACCGTGCGATGGGGCCAACGGCATAGGTATGGCCGGTTGCGTGCTGGTCGTTCGCAGTGATGCGTGTATACGTGTAGGGTGTGATCACCCCAACGGCCAGCCGCTTGATGACAAAATATGAGATGCTGGGACTGAGCCGGATGTTCACTTGTTTTGAGGTCATTCCTCCATTCGCAAAGGTGGTTGTGTTATCATTATGCGAAAAGGTCAACGAACCGCCTAGCAGAAAGGTGCCTTTTTCGGTTTGTCCGTAGCCGGACAGTGCAGCAACGCAAAGCGCTGACACCAGGATAGATTTGAGTTTCATGGTCGAGGGATGGATAGATATTAACGTTTTACAATAACTGACAGGGGGTAACGAAAAATACGAAATGAAACGACAGCTAGTATGACCGTTAATAAAAAATGACCGGACCGGTGGCCAACGATGATGAAAATCATAAGGAGGCACAACGGGTAAGTGCCTCCTTATGGCGCACTTTACTTTTTATTCCTGGAAAAGTATATCTGCACGCCCAGGCCAAAATTAAAAGAAGGTTCGTCGATACTTTTTATGCCGTAGGAAGCCTCTACGTACCGGGTGTGTTGAGCTTGATAGAACGCCCTTCCTTCCACGCCGACACTTTTGGTAAGGAAATAGACCAACCCCACACCACCTTGGAAACTGCTCATCTTCTCCGTCGTCCTGGTATAGACCACCGAATAAGGATTCTGCGAAATGATGTTCGGATACTTGTCCCAGGTCCACCCATAGCTGTAGCTTACTTCCGGGAAAATGGCCCATTGACTTCCCAAAAGAAAATAATATCGCACCGTTGGGCCAACGGAATAGGTTTGGGTGGTCGAGATCATCTCGGTGTTCAAGTCGGATTTTGAATTTGATCTTGCATAACTGTAGGGCGTGATCAGCCCAACGGCTAGCCGGTCGATGATAAAATACGAAACACTGGGCTGCGCGGCGATCGAGAACCACTTGCTTTCTGAAATGATATTGGAATTGCTTGTGCCGTAGGTAGTATTGGCATTGCGGGTGAACCCGATAGAGCCACCCAGCAAGAAGCTTCCCTTGTCGGTTTGGCCATAGCCTGCGATGGCGATGAAACAAGAATATAACAGGAGTTGAAACGTAACGTTGATTTTCATAATGCGAAAAATAAGAATGGCGATTGGAGTGTTGACTATTGTGTATTTCTGGAGAGGTATACTTGCAAACCTATCGTGAAATCAAAGGCGTTGTTATCGGTGTGGCCCAGCCCGACGTCGGTGCGATTGTAGGTATCGCGCATGGACTGATAGCGGAATTTTCCCTCCACACCAATGTTGGCATTAAGAAAATAGACCAGTCCCAAACCGCCTTGCAAATTTCGGGTGTTCCCGCGATACGTAACGGGAACCCTGTCGCCACTGACATAGGAGTAGCCCTTGGTCACCGTCCAGCCGTAGCTATAACTTGCTTCCGGGAAAATGGCCCACTGGCTCCCCAGGGGGAAATAATACCGGATCAGTGGCCCGACAGAATAAGAGGTGTACGTTGATTTTTGATCGGCGCCATCTGGTTTATACCACATATACGTCAATGGGGTCACGACGCCAACGCTCAGGTGGTCGATCACAAAATAGGAAACGTTGGGATCGATGCTGATCGTTGATTGCTTTTCCTTGCGGGAATTGGCGGAGTAATTATAGACCGTGTTCGAGTGCCCGCGGGAAAATCCCAGGCCCCCGCCTAATAGAAAAGTGCCTTTTGAAGTTTGAGCGAAACTCGAAGAAACGGCCAGGCAAAGCCATAACGCTGCCAGGGAAGTAAATAGGTTTTTCATGGTAAAGGAAACTGCTGTTGGATGATGGTTACTTATAACTGTTTGAGAGAGACCGTAAAAATAGGAATGTAAATGAGGATTTTCAATACAACGTTGTCGCTGGATAATATTTTCTTTCCGGCTGAAAAAAAAATTGTCCTACGACTTTCTCGCAAAATACATTTGTACACCAACGGTGAAGTTAAGTGACGATTTGTTGTCACGGCTCACGATTGGATCGGTCAGGTCGTCGCGCCTATAAGAATCGTTGTTGGATTGGTAGTAGGCTTTTGCTTCGATGCCGATGTTCGGTTTTAAAAAATAAGTCAACCCGACACCGCTTTGAAAAACTTTTGTGTTTCCGCTGGTCTTGTAGAAATCAACATCCCATCCGCCATTGTTGTTGGGCACCAGGTAAGGACCGTTGCGCTCAATCCATCCATACCGGTAACTCACATCTGGAAAAATGGCCCATTGTCTTCCCAGGAGAAAATAATACCGGACCATCGGTCCAATGGAATAGGTTGAATAGGTAGACTGGAGGTCGCCGGATTTATACCGGGCGTAGGTGTACGGGGTGACCAGGCCAACGGCCAACCGGTCGATCACAAAATAAGAGAAATCAGGACTTACGGTGAAACTCAATTCTTTGGTCTTCGTGGTGGATGTGGGGTTGAAGGCTTGCATGCTCTCGCTATGTCTACTCGAAATTTTTAACGCCCCGCCCAGAAGGAAACTTCCTTTTGTGGTTTGTGCGTAGCTGTTGAAAAGAAAATGACAAAGGTACAAAGTGATAAAGGAAATGCGACAAATCTTCATGGCGGAGATGTTATGGTTAACGTTTTGAATTTATTCGACTTTTCTCATCCAGTAGACCTGCAGACCTACGCTGAAATTGAGGGACGATTGATCGAAGTTCCTTGTGCTGATTTGGTCGGGGTCGAGGAACTCATACGTCGTGCGGGTAGACTGATAATAGAACTTTCCCTCCAGCCCGATGTTGGGATGGAGAAAATACACGAGTCCCACGCCGCTTTGAAAATCTTTGGTGTTTCCCTGTCGTACACCTGGAAAAAGGATGACCTCATTACCATAGATGTGATCATCCCGGCCATTTTGTTTATTCCACCCATAGCTGTAGCTCACCTCCGGAAAAATAGCCCATTCCCTTCCCAGGAGAAAATAATAGCGCACCATCGGTCCGATGGCGTAAGTAATGCCCGACATTTTTTGTTCTCCCATTTTAGCGCCGGAGTATGAAAATGGAGTGATCAGCCCCAGGGCGAGTCCGTCGATAACAAAATAAGAAACGTTGGGACGTAGGGTAATGCTCGTGCTTTTGAATTCAAACGAATAGTCGCCTTCGTTGATGTAATTATAGGTGATCTCGTCGGTGGACTTTGAAAACCCCAGCGACCCACCCAGCAGGAAGCTTCCTTTGGTAGTTTGGGCGAGGCTTGTGGAGGAGACGGCGAGACAAAGAAAGGGGAGGGCCAGCGAGTAGAAGGTCTTCATGATTTCGGGGGAATAGGTATCTGATAACGATGAAATGTAGCGATCTGGTGTGAGGGGAATGAATAATTTATAAATGTCTGGTGATCGAAGGATAGCGGTAAGGAGGCCGAGGCCGAGGAGGTTGGCCTCCTTACCACATCAGCTATTTTGTGTTTCGTGCAAAGTAGATCTGCAAACCAACATTAAAATTGAAGGACGACAGGTCGCTGCCGGTCTGAATGGTGCCCGTGCGTTTGCCGCGATCATAAGAATCCGTCGAGCTCTGATAATAAACTTTTCCCTCGATGCCAATGCTCGGGTTCAGGAAATACACCAACCCAACGCCGCCTTGAAAAATGTGGGTGGTCCCGTTTACCTGGAGGTTTTCGATACTGCCCGAGGTGGGGATAAAATAGGGGCTCTTGGTCCAATTCCACCCGTAGGTGTAGGCCACTTCCGGGAAAACGGCCCACTGATCCCCCAATGGAAAATAGTAACGCACCACGGGACCGATGGAGTAAGTGGTGGTGGTCGATTGCTGGTCTTCTACTTTTATTTTCGTGTAGCTCAGGGGAGTGATCACGCCGACGGACAGATGGTCGATGACGAAATATGAAATGCTGGGGCGGAATGAAAACGTGGTGCTTTTGCTTTCATAGTTAAAGGCGCTGCTCGAATAGCTGACCTTGTCCTTGTCGCTGGAGAATCCTAGGGAGCCTCCCAGCAGGAAGCTTCCTTTTGTGGTTTGGGCATGGACTGCAGGGCCGAGAAGACATAGGCATAACGCGGCCAGGGAAATAAATCTGACTTTCATGATTTGAGGGGTTAAGATAAATTACGATTACTGTTGCGATAACCAGTTAGGTAGGACCTTACGAAAATAACGAAAGCGATCGACAATTCCACTCCGTCGAACCGTCTGAACGGGTGCAGAATAAAAATGTCCACGACCGGTCTAGCGCGCTTTGCGGTAGGTTTAGGATGGTGTTTGACATTTCGTATCTTTGACCCATCAAGAAGTGCTAAGAACCATCCGCCTGTCCAACCTTCTGCGTTTAACGTAGCCTTGGACGTCATCACAGCATCCGGGATCACAGGATGCTGAAATTCATTTATCTATTTTATTCTCATCACATGAAGTCAAAACATGTTCTTGCCGTGGGGCTATGCGCATTCGCTTGCCGGGCCACATGTGCACAAACCACAAACGATCACACCATGGAAACTCCTATGTCAAATAAAGAACTCGTACTCGATTTTTGGAAACGCGCCATTGGCCAGGGCAACCTGGAAGTAGCGGAACAACGCATCGCCGAAGACTACATCCAACACAGTGCTTCGGGCAAGCCGGGAAAGGCAGCACTACTGGAGGCCTTGACGATGCTCAAACAAGTGCCAAAACCTGAAAACCCACCGAAGCCGTTCATGCGCGTAGTCGCCGATGGCGACTACGTTGTGCTCCACATGCTGATTTCCTTCGGCGGCCAGACCATGATCGTGCTCGACATGGTACGCTTGCAGCAGGCTCTGTTTGTCGAACATTGGGATGCTATCCAGCCCATGACCGAGGCCACAGCCAAAACCGCTATCGAGGGCCCAATCCAGATCAATGATCCGGGGCAAACCGCGTCCAACAAGCAGCGGATCGCGGACTTTGCTGAAGTGGTATTGAAGGAAGGACGGTGGGAGCGTGCGGCAGATTTTGTGTCTCCGGCCATCATCGCTCATGACCCTGAGTCCCGGCCCGGGGTGTCCGGTTGGAGAGAGATGTTTGAACGCTACACGCTGGAGAAGACCTATCGCATCGTTGGGGAAGGAAACTTTGTCATGACGCAATCCCGGATCCTTCAAAACGAAACGCCTTACGCCTGCTATGATGTCTATCGCCTGGACCATGCCAAAATCGTTGAGCATTGGCGCGTAAAGCAACTGATACATGCAACACTTCCGCATAACAATGGTATGATCTGATCCTCGCCAGATGTTTTTTCGTGGCAATGGGGCCGGGGCAACGTAGGGTAAATTATTTTATCTTCGCCCCGGTCCAAAGCCCGAAAGATCCCATGAAACAAAATCTGGTTCAGCTCGCCCTGGTGGTTGCCGACTACGATGAGGCCATTGCCTTTTATGTCGATAAACTAAAATTCACCCTGTTAGAAGATACCACCCTCAGCGAAACAAAACGCTGGGTTAGGGTGGCGCCGCCGGGTTCGGAGGGATGTTGCCTGTTGTTGGCCAAGGCGGCCACCGACGAACAAAAAAGCCGCGTGGGCAATCAAACCGGTGGCAGGGTTTTCCTTTTCCTGCATACCGACAACATCCGGAGAGATCACGAAAATCTCAAAGCACAAGGTGTCACCATTGTCAGACCGCCGCAGACTGAGTCCTATGGCACGGTGCTGGTGTTTGCCGACTTGTATGGAAACCTGTGGGACCTCATTGAACCGCCGACCGTATAAATACGAAGCGCATTCGTCGTCGCACAATGGTTATTGTTTTTTCTTTGGCTCCGGAAGCCAGCCGAGGTGTGTGTGCTTGAAATGATCCGGATATTTCAATCCATAACCGAGGATCCTGTCGAGGGCGCTGTGTCCGAACAAAAGCAATCCCGTAAAGGCCACCCCAGGCATTTGAAAATAAACGCCCGCCACGTATAACGCGATGGCTAGTCCCTTGTG
>CBIHQM010000152.1:0-13615 GCA_966211885.1 uncultured Chryseolinea sp. | reverse complement strand
CTTTGCTTGCCCGCCGAAGCTTTAGCGAAGGTGGGCGGTGAAAATTGAAGAGGGCAAATAGACATTCCGGTGATCGTCACTCAATCACCGGCGTCATCAACCAAATAAAAATAAGAAGAACTGGAAATTTACAGCCTGACTAGATTGCCACGGCTTGTTGCTCGGCATACACTACATCGCGGAGAGCTTTGTATTGATTCTCGAAGGCGATCACCTTCTTCAACACGGCTTTGAATTGAATTTCTTTCTGAAGCAACGCATGGATATGTCCCAGGAAAGTATTCAACGTTTCAAGTTGCACGGCTTCCAGATCGATCTCGAAAGATCTTTCATCGCGGTTAAACGCAAACTTCAAATCCTTCGAGCGGTTGAATTCTATCAACCCCTTGATCAAAATAAACTGCGCGGCAAATGCTTCCTTCACCTGGAAGGTCAGGCTCACACGCTCGTTGTAGGCAAAAGCGGTCGAGGGAATATAAAAGCCATTCTCTTCGAAAACGAAATTGAGGTTGGAGGCAACGGCTTCAGCGTTTTTAGCAGGAGCAAATGAAACTTCGGCTGTGGAGATATATAAAGATTGTTCGGATGACAATACAGATGCTGTCTGTGACATGGTCGTAAGATTTTTTTGTTGTTGTAAATGGATTGTATAAAGCAGAGGTGGCCTGGCCGTCAACAACAGCAACAACACGTTTTGGGGAGGAAGGAGAGACTTTGGATGTTTTTCATGGCTTTGTGCTTATTTATATTCCCTAATCATTTAGGCAGAATTTAGCACCTTTTCCCCATCAAGAGGCGAGGTTGCAATAGGTTCAGCGAGTCTGCTCTCTCCCCTATTCTTTATAAATATGGAACAAATATAGGCTATAAATCTATTAAGTCAATAGACTTTGTGGAAATATCAAAAAAAATATTTTCCGGTATTTTAAAGCCAGCCCTTTGAGCTGTCTTCATGCACTACAAACAATTACTTATCAGGATGTTAGGACAGCAAATACCGAAAAAGCTGTCGACTTTTTTCTAAGGCCTACGGTTTTGAATTCTTCGCGTCCTTCGTCGTCTTCGGCTTTTTCTTGATGGGGAACTCAAAACCAAAACGCACATTCAGCACGTCGGCATAGGGGCTTTTGTGATGGGGATCGAACAGACGCACCATGATCAGGGCCGTGCCTTTCACATTTTTGATGAAGCGGTATTCCTTCTTCATGCCCGTGAACACCCCCCACACCCATTCGCGACTGCCGGCGTCTGGAATGGCAACCCGGGTCAGGGGCGGCACAAAGGTGTTCATGGTCTCCACTTCGAGGCGGGGAGAAAATCCTTTCCAGAGTTTGAACTCGCCATACACGCGCGGGCCATACACGCGGGCGGCATGATCGAAGTAATTTCGTTTGGTGTTGTAGGCAACCCGTTGGTTCCAACCCGCGCCGGCGGTGATGCGGCCCGTGAAGCGGTAGCCCGCATAAGGATTGAAATCTACCATCAGGTCCTCGCCTTTCTTTTGCATCTGCATCGCGATACCGGGGAGCACGCGCTCATACCAGGGTTTGCCGTGCATTTCGTTGGGGCGCTTTTTGGGGATGTCGCTGAGGCTGTTCAGACTGCCGTACTTCTGTTTGTATTTAGAGACCATGTCCATCGCCTCTTGCAGTTGCTTTTCCTTGCCGGCGAAATGGTTCACCGCCATTTGCTTCACTTTGGTAACCGCTTCTTCTTTCATGGCTTCGGGGTCTGCGGCTTTGCCTGCCATGTCTTTGTATTGGTCGAGTGCCTTGGTTTGTCCTTCGAGGTCTTTGATGCCCGACAACTCTGCAGCTTTTGTCTCGGCTGTCTTTGACAATTCTGCGGTGTTGCTCAGGTCGCCGCCGGCTACGGCCTTCACTTCTTTCAACTGCGTGGCATATTCGCCGGCCTGTCCGGTCACCTTCGACACTTCACCCATTTGGCTGGTCACATTTTGCAGCTCCCCTACTTTGGCAGCGTCTGTTATGCCTCCCAATCCGCCGGTCTGAGGAAGGTCCACACCATTGATCTTATTCAGCCCGTCGATGCTCCCGATACCATTGATGCCATCGATCTTGCCGAGGGAGGCACCTCCGACAGACGGCAGGCCGAGTTCGGAACCAGGGATTTGAAAACCGTCAACCTTCCCGGTCACGGCCGATACTTTGTCTTTCAATTGAGGGGGTAGCTCCAGTTGCTTGAGCTTGCCCGTGGTCTTCCCTTTCAAGGCATTCAATTTTTCATTGAAGCCTGCCACCGTCTTTTCACGCAGTTGGTTCACGCTGTCCAGCGCATGCGTTACTTTGCCGGTGGGGAGATTCAACGTGGTGAGGCTGTCGAGCCGGTGTTGCAATTTGTTTTGTACAGAATCCAGCTTGCTGATGGGGCGCTGATAAATGCCCTTTAAACTGTCGGCGCCGTGATAGAATGACGCTTGTATGGAATCTACTTTGTGATGGGATTTTTGCAGGAGGGTGTCTTTCGGAAGAAACTCCCGGAGACTGTCGGTGGACGGAATCCGGTTCAGCAAACTGTCTACGGACGCTTGCTGCGCATAACCTCCCGTTAGGCCCAGGCAGCTAAAGATTAAAATAATGCACAACCTCATCGGAAATAATATAATCCGAAAAGTCTGGATTTTTGGGGAGGATTCCTAAATGAAAATTGGGGGAAATCATACTTAGATTTTGGGGTATTGAAAAAGTGTTTAAACAGGGGTTTTGGTGGGGTTGGGTGCTATGGCATTTTGATCATGGGGAACAGGCGGTGGATTTCTTCGGGGGTGGGTTGGGTGCCGTATTCGCATATTTCGAATGATTCGGCGTGTTGGGCGGCTTGGGCCTTGTCTTTGCCGTAGCCGGCTTCCAGGGTTTTGCGGGCTTCGGGGGTTATTTTGCGGGTGTAGCGCGTGGCCAGCCATTTGATTCGGCCGGGGCCTTCGGCGGGGACTTCAGTGGCGTAGTTGCCGATCCAGGGAAGCCACTCGTATACTTGTGATTTATGTGAATCGAGGGCGTTTATTTTTTTGTCGAATACCGAGGTGATGTCAACCGATATGTCTGGACGGAACGGGTTGGGGCGTTGGAAGTAATCTTCAAAATATAGGAACACGGGATTCTTGCGCAGCGCGGGGACATCGGATGCTACGTTGGGTACGCCTACCATGAAGGCGGCGTCTTGCACCAACACGCCGGTGTAGCGGTGGTCGGGGTGATAATCATTGGGGCGTGGACTGATCACCACGTCGGCGTTCCATTCTCGGATCTCGCGGATGATCTCCAGGCGCACGCTCAGGCTGGGTAACAACTCGCCATCGTGGTTTGGCAATATGTGATAGGCCGCAATACCCAGTCGGCGCGCCGACTCCTGCGCTTCTTCAAACCGGCGCTTGGCCAGCGGACCTCCACCCGTTGTTTGATGACCGGCATCGCCATTGGTCACCGCCACAAATTTCACGGCATAGCCCATCGCAGCAAAGAGCGCGGCGGTGCCACCGCCTTTGATATCACAATCATCGGGGTGCGCGCCGATCATGACGATCCTGATCGGTTGTTGGGTTTGTGCAAAACCGGCGATCGTTAGCAGCAGGAACACCGGTACGATGAGGAAGTGAAGTACGTGACGTTTCATAGGGAATGGTTTTATCAATGCCTGTTGGTAAGTAATGTTACAAAAGAATTGCTACACCTTGTCACCGCGGCATCTCTTATTTTATGACCGGTCATAACAAAACTATACGGAATCATACACCTCCTCACCCTATCAGCATGACGTCATCGCGGTGTGAGGCAGGATGTTCACAGGGGTTTTGATGGCTGGCGTGCAGCACTTGAAATTCGCTATCTTTACTAAAACGCCGCGTTTTTTTTAAAGCGAAAAACAAAAGACCACTCTCGACGCAGATGAAAAATTATCATTTAAAAATCGGGCTGTTCGGCATAGGCCTGCAAGCCTACTGGGAACAATTTGAAGGCTTACAGCAACGGCTGGAGGGTTATGTATCGGTGGTACACAAAAACATATCGTCCACCCATCACGAAGTGATCAACCTGGGTCTGATCGACACGCCCGAAAAAGCGCTGGAGGCGGGTCATACCTTCCGGGAAAAAGATGTTGACATCATTTTTTTGTACGTCACCACCTATGCGCTGTCGTCGACCGTGTTGCCGGTGGTGCAGCGCGCCAAAGTGCCGGTGGTCATTCTCAATCTTGTTCCCGAGGCATCGATCGACTACCACCGCTTTAATCACCTGACCGACCGCACACAGATGACCGGCGAGTGGCTCGCGTATTGTTCTCCCTGTCCCGTGCCCGAAATTGCCAGTGTCTTCCAGCGGTCCAGGATCCCGTTCTATCAAGTGACGGGCACGCTTCATGATCCGGCGATCTGGGAGGAAGTAACGGCCTGGGTAGATGCCGCCCGGGTGGCCCACATCCTGTTCCATAACCGGTTGGGGCTGATGGGCAATTACTACGGCGGCATGCTCGACATCTACTCCAACCTAACCCTGCATTGCGCCACCTTTGGCGGACATATGGAGATCATTGAAGTGGACGAGCTTTCATCGCTTCGCGAATCCATCGCCCCGGAATTGATCAATTTAAGGGTCAATGATTTTAACAACGCTTTCGATGTCCAACCCGATTGCTCAAAAGACGAATTGATCCGCGCGGCCCGCACCTCGGTCGCCCTGGATCTGTTGGTGGAACAGCATCAGTTGGGATCGCTCGCCTACTATCACAAAGGAACCGGCAATGCTGTCAATGCCGATACGATGAGTTCGATCATCCTGGGAACATCGCTGCTCGCGGGCCGGGGCATTCCCGTGGCCGGGGAATATGAAGTGAAGAATGCGCAAGCCATGAAGATCATGGACAGCTTTGGCGTGGGCGGTTCGTTCACGGAATATTATGCCCTGGACTATGTGGACGATGTGGTGTTGATGGGGCATGACGGCCCGGGCCACATTGCCATTGCCCAGGGGAAAACGAAGGTGAAACCGCTGCACGTCTATCACGGAAAAGTGGGCAGTGGTCTGTCGGTGGAGATGCGTGTGAAGCAAGGGCCGGTAACGCTGCTATCGGTCGTCGAGAAGGTGGATGGCACACTCATGCTCTTGTGTGCCGAGGGCGAATCGGTTGCTGGGCCGATCCTGGAGATCGGGAACACCAACAGTCGCTATCGCTTTCCTATTGGCGCCCGGAATTTTGTTGAAAACTGGAATCGACAGGGTCCCGCGCATCACTGTGCCGTGGGCGTAACCCATATTGCCGGTAAGCTAAAAAAGCTGGGAGCGTTGTGGGGAATTGAAGTTGTCCAGGTGTGTTGAGAACATTAAAATACATTGAGCTTACGACAGCGCCTGTGGCGGCGGGCTACCCGCGGCTTTCGATTTGTCTTCGGGGAGCGGCACAAATTCGTGGTTGTCGTTAGGGGGTAGAACGATCCTTCCCGCGGTCCAGTCGGCTTTGGCTTGTTCGATGCGCTCCTTTCGCGACGAAACAAAATTCCACCAGATGAACCGGTCTCCCACGGGCTCGCCGCCGAGGAGCATGAGCGTGCTCGCTTCCTTGGCGATCAGCGTAGGATCCACACCTTTTGTAAAAACAAGCATCTGGCCAGCCGTGTACGTGCGTCCCGAAACTTCGATGCTGCCTTTCACGACATAGACGGCCCGTTCGCTGTGTTCCTTCGGTAGCCCGAACGTTGCGCCGGGTTGCAACACGGCGTGCAGGTAAAGCAACGGCGAGTGGGTCTTTACGTTGTTGTTCAGACCATAGGCGTCGCCGGCGATCAGTCGCATCCACACGCCGGTATCGGTATAGATGGGGAGCTGTTCGGGTTTGTAGTTGTCGAAGGTGGGGTTGGCTTCTTCGTCTTTTTCGGGTAGCGCCACCCACGTTTGGATCATCTCGAAGCCGCCGACCAGGACGGAGGGGTCTTCAAATCGTTCGGAGTGGGCGATCCCTTTTCCGGCCGTCATCCAATTCACTTCGCCGGGGCGGATCACTTGTTGCACGCCAAGGCTGTCGCGGTGGGTGACCTCGCCATTGAATAAGTAGCTGACCGTGGACAGACCGATGTGCGGATGGGGCAACACATCCATCTTTGCGACCGACTGGGGTTGAATGCTCACGGGGCCGGCGTGGTCCATGAAAATAAAAGGACCTACCATCCTGCGCATCCGGAAGGGAAGAATTCTTTTCACTTCCATTCCAGGGGCGATGGCGGCTTTGCGGGCTTCAATGACGATGTCGAGCATGATGGATTCGGGTTCTGATTTTCGATGGGAATTATCGGTCCTTCAAAGATAACCGTTTTAAATAGATACCGCTCAACTCCCGAGGCGTTCTGATTTATACACGTAACGCCGCTGTTCATTTTTTTGCATAAAGTGAACCGGTGAACAAACTCTTTCTGTAACTTGTTAATTCCAAAGTCACCAGCACCAATCCAGCCATTCGCTGCGTAAAAACAAATGAAACGGTTAAAGAAATTTGCACGCAAGCCCTTCCGCTCGCTCGCAGAACATCTGAAAACGGTTCCGGTCAAACACGACACCGAAACCTTGCACCAGGTCCGCGTTGACATCAAAAAAATAAAGGCGGTTTTGAATTTGATCCACAGTGACCGGAAGAAATTCCGAAGTCACAAATACTTTCTTCCATTCCGCGCCATTTTTCGAAAAGCCGATGCCATCCGCCAATCGGAAGTGCTTGCGTCGCTCCTGACAAAGTATCCCGAGGAAGGACTTCAACTTCCCCAAACGGAACATCCGCCGCTGGCAACTTTTGAATCGAAGATCCCGGACTATGTGCACACGGTAAAGGTGCAGTCCAAAAAATTGAAGCCTTATCTAAAAAAAATCAAGGCCCGCGACATCGGTCGTTATCTCAAACATCAATACAAGAAAATAGAAAGCAAGCTGTATCCGCATCTCGCTTTGAAAGACATTCACGAGACCCGCAAATCCATCAAGGCGGCGTTGTTCATTGCCGGGTCCACCGATCACCTGAAAAAGAAAAAAGAAGAATTCTACGACACGCTGCAGGAAGCCATTGGCAATCTTCATGACAAACAACTCTTACTGCAGTTGCTTAGTAAAAATGAGAGCGACCATCAAAATCATCGCGCCCTCCGCACGGCCTGTGCACACGACATACGCCAGATACGGAGTCTTGCTGCCGGCTTCTATGGTTAAGCGCCCATCCTTGGGGCTTTTCGTATTACCTCCTTTTAGCAGCTCTCAATTTGTGCAGCACGGCCACTAACGCATCGACATCGGCACAGGTGTTATAAAACGCCAGCGACGGGCGAACGGTGCTCTCCACCCCAAACCTGCGCAAAATCGGTTGCGCGCAATGGTGACCTGTTCGCACGGCGATGCCTTCCTTGTTCAGCGCTTGTCCTACTTCATCGTTCGTGTAGCCGTCGAGGACGAACGACATGACACTGGCTTTGTCGGGCGCGGTACCGATCAGGCGCAGGCCGGGAACTTGTCTCAATAAGTGCGTTCCGTAAAGCAAAAGGGCGTGCTCGTATTGGTTGATGAGCTCCATGCCGATGCGGCTCACATAGTCGATGGCGGCGCCAAGCCCCACAGCGTCGGCGATGTTGCCTGTGCCGGCTTCGAATCGCCCGGGAGCCTTGTGAAACTCGGTGTGCTCGAAGGTCACATCCTTGATCATGTTGCCTCCACCCTGCCAGGGTTGCATCTGGTTTAGCAACTCCTCTTTTCCATAGACCGCGCCAATGCCGGTAGGTCCGAATATTTTATGACCGGAGAAAACAAAAAAATCAGGATTCAACTGTTGGACGTCAACCCGCATGTGCGACACCGACTGGGCACCGTCGAGCAAAACCTTTGCTCCGGCCGTGTGTGCCATGTTGATGATGGTCTGGGCGGGTGTTACCGTCCCCAGCGCGTTGGATACGTGCGTGAACGACACCAGCTTGGTTTTGCTGTTGAGCAGCTTGCCGTATTCGTCCAGCCGGATCTGGCCATCGTCGTCGACGGGGATCACCCGGATCTTAAAGCCCTTCTTTTCGGCGAGCAATTGCCAGGGCACGATGTTGGCGTGGTGTTCGAGGTGACTGAGAATGATCTCGTCGCCTGCATTCAGATTTTGATCGCCCCAGCTTTGGGCCACGAGGTTGATCCCTTCGGTGGTGCCGCGGACAAAGATGATCTCGTTGGGCGAGCCTGCGTTGAGAAAGCGTTGTACTTTTTTGCGCGCGCCTTCAAACGCATCCGTCGCGCGGGCGGCCAGCTCATGGGCGGCGCGGTGAATGTTGGAGTTCTCGTGTTCGTAAAATTCGCTGATGCGGTCGATGACGAGTTTTGGCTTTTGCGTGGTGGCGGCGTTGTCGAGCCAGACCAACGATTTTCCATTGACCCGTTCTTTTAGAATTGGAAAGTCGCCTTTCACGCGGTTGATATCGAAGGGCGGTCTCACCATCCCCACCCCACCGGGCACAGGTGACGGCGTGTTGTCATTCAAAAAGTAAAACGACGTGGGATGCATTCCGGGAAAAGGACTGACCGGCAACTGCGGCGTCGCCATAAAGGAATTGATCTGCCGGAGCACCTGGTTCAACTCCTGCTCGAACGGTTGTTCCGATTGAAAGGGCAACCGATGCGACGACTTGTTCCCCGCCGGTTCTGCGCTGTAGTTTCCGCTTGGATTTTGCAAAGAAGGCGACCGGCCGCTGCCTGCGACCGACTTGGGTATTTCACCGTTGTAAAAATGAGGATCGGGCAAACTGGTTTGCGGATCCTTTATGTCAAAACTTTCCGGGTGGTTGATCTGGGAGTTGGAAGCGCCCACATCCGCTGGCGAAAAGTTACTCACCTGGCTTTCGTCAACCGGGTTTGCCTGCGCAAAACGTTGTGCCGATTCCACGGACGGGTCGCCAGGGGTGGCCTTAAAATATTGATTGGCCAACCGTTCCAGTTCCCGGACGTCGGGTAGATTATCTTGATGTAAATCGTTCATGACCGTGTGTTAAGAAATGGGACAAACGTCACTTACCAAGGAAAAGGATCCTCAATATTTGTATTCGTGGTACTTGGTAATGTCCACGTCTTCCAACACGGCGATGGCATCGTCTACCAGCACGGCGATGGAGCAATACAGCGCAATCAGGTAGGAGGCGATAGCCTTGTCGTTGATGCCCATGAATCGCACGGATAGTCCCGGTGTTTGTTCGCCGGGCAGGTTGGGTTGATACAGGCCCACCACACCCTGGCGCGCTTCGCCGGTGCGGAGCAATATAATTTTTGATTTGCCATTGGTGATCGGGAGTTTGTCGCTTGGGATCAGCGGAATGCCACGCCATGTGATGAACTGCGATCCGAACAGCGAAACGGTCGGCGGAGGCACACCTCTGCGCGTACACTCACGACCAAAGGCCGCGATGGTCAGCGGGTGGAGCAAGAAGAAGCCGGGCTCTTTCCACACTTTGGCCAGCAGTTCGTCCAGGTCGTCGGGCGTTGGTGCGCCCGTGCGGGTTTTGATGGTTTGGCTTGCGGGCGTGCTGCTGATGAGGCCGTATTCTTTGTTGTTGATGAGCTCGCTTTCCTGGCGCTCTTTGATCGCCTCGATGGCCAGCCGGAGTTGTTCGCTGATTTGATTGTAGGGCCGGCTATACAAATCGGACACACGCGTGTGCACATCCACCAGGGTGTTGACGGCGCTGAGATTATATTCACGCGGGTTGGCGTCGTAGTCCACGAACGTGTGGGGAAGCACGTGCTCGTCGCGCGTGGAACAATCCACTTCGATGTTCTGGGCGTCCTTCACTTTATTGAGGCGGTACACACCCGACTCCACAGGAACCCAACTCATGAGATGTGTTAACCAGCGCGGCGTGATCGTTACCATTTGAGGCACGGTGCGGGTGGCTATGGCCAATTGTCGTGCGGCTACATCGTCGAGTGCGGTTTGATTTTTGATTTTCTCTGCCATATGCTTTTAGGATTTTTTCGGAGGTATTGCTTTTTTTGATTTATAGAATGTTTTTTTTCAACACTTAGTCTTGTTCTACTGAAATACATACCATCGATCCGGTCAAGGATCGACAAGCATTTTACGGTTGTACGCTCCTGATGAAAATGTGCGAAATGCACGTTGATCGTCAAGAGACGCTACGAAGAACGATATGAAAATTTGAAGGTGCCCGTCTTCAATAAGATCAAACAGGTGGGACTTGATCCTGAAATTGAAGCGGCGGGAATTAGTATGCACTAATTCTGTAGTAAGGTAATTATTAAATGGTGGATAAAACAAGGGTTTGTTCAAATTCAAATCATCGCGTCGAAAAGCAAATCTTTAAGGTGATGGAAAACCTCGTCACCGATTATGAAAAATGGGTTATATTACAATTCATGATCACCCCCCGGAGCGCCCCCACCCTCGTTATCCCGCACACGTGTTTGCTGGGCGAGGGACCGGTTTGGGATGCCTCGCGAAAAACGGTTTGCTGGGTCGACATTCTCAACGGCGAGGTGCACGAATTCTCCACCGTCGCGCAACACCATCGAAAGATCGTTGTGAACGACATGGTGGGCTCCATCGCCTTGTGCAACAACGGTGAATACATCGCGGCCCTGAAAACCGGGTTGGCCTTTGTCCATAAAGACAGCGGCCGCATCCGGATGCTGCATCATCCCGAAGTGCATTTACCGGGCAATCGCTTTAACGATGGCAAGTGCGACCCCGCGGGCAGGTTTTGGGTGGGCACTATGGCCCTGTCGGAAGCGCCCGGTGCCGGCAGTCTCTATATGATCGATAAAAACCTGGCGCACACAAAAAAGATCGGCGGTGTCACGATCTCGAACGGCATGGCGTGGACCGAAGATCGTCAAACCTTTTATTATATCGACACCCCTACCTATGAAGTGGTGGCCTATCGCTATCATCTTTCAACGGGCGAGATCACAGAGAGAAGCGTCGCTATAAAAATCCCAAAGGAAGATGGCTTTCCGGATGGGATGACCATCGACGCGGAAGGCATGTTGTGGATCGCACACTGGGACGGTTGGCAGGTAACGCGGTGGGATCCGCGCACGGGCGAAAAGCTATCGCACATCGCCATGCCCGTTGCCCGTGTCACGTCCTGCACGTTCGGGGGTGAACACTTGCAAGATCTTTATATCACCTCCGCAAAGGTCGGTTTGTCAGAAAAGCAATTGGAGGAGCAGCCGCTGGCCGGCGGACTCTTCGTGGCAAAAAAATATGGGCAGGGTGTGGCGACGGCCGTGTTCGAGTGTCAATAAATACCGGATCTCAAATGAACTGCTAATAGTATGGAACGATTCAAAAACCAGGTCGCTGTGGTTTCGGGCGGCGCCGAAGGTCTTGGCAAAGGAATTGCCGATCGCCTTGCTTCCGAAGGCAGCACGGTAGCCCTATTCGACATCAACCAAAAGGTTCTGAACAAAACCCTCACCGAATTCAAGGCCAAAGGCCACAACGTCTCCGGTCACCTTGTGGATGTCGCTTCAGAAGATGCCGTGCGAAAAGCGATGGAAGAGGTCGAAGCAACGTATGGGCAGATCGACATCATGATCAATTGTGCCGGCATCGTCGGCCCCACCAGCACGAACATCACCGACTACCCCACGGAAGCCTTCGACAAGATCTATAACATCAATCTTCGCGGTTCATTTTTAATGACCAAGTATGCGCTCATGGCCATGAAGAAAAAAAACTATGGACGCATTCTTCTGATCGCATCCATGGCCGGCAAAGAAGGCAATCCGTTCATGGCCGGCTACACCGCGATGAAAGCAGGTGTGATCGGGCTGGTGAAAGGAATCGGGAAGGAATATGCAGAGACGGGCATCACAGTGAATGGGCTGGCTCCCGCCGTTATCAAGACCGCCATGAACGATCAGACCGCTCCGGAACAGCTCGCCTACATGATCGGCAAGATCCCCATGAAACGCCTCGGCACCATCGAAGAAGTGGCCAGCATCACGGCCTGGATCGTTTCCAAAGAAGCGAGCTTTAACACGGGCTTCCTTTTCGATGTCTCCGGTGGACGCGCAACGTATTGAGATCGCACACCATTCAACACCTCCAAAAATCTCCTAACGCTCAACAAAGTCAGCATGCAAAAAAAAGTAATTGTACTGGGAGCCTCTTCCGGCATCGGAAAAGCAACGGCCCAACGCTTCGCCAAAGAAGGTTGGCAGGTGATGGGCGCCGCACCAGAAGAAGCCCTTCTTCAAAATGCGATGAAAGATCTTGAAGGACAAGGTCATCAGACGGTGCTCCTGGATGTCACATCGGATAGCCACATCGACGCGTTGAAAGAACAGGTGCAAAAAAACTTTAGCGACTTTGATGTTTTGATCAATAGTGTCGGCATCTCGCAGAGCCAGCCGTTGCTCGGGTCCGACTTCGATGCGTGGGACCGGTGTTTACAAGTCATGCTTTATGGCGCGGTCAAAGTGTGTCGCGCGTTAATTCCGCTGATGAAGGACGGTGGCAGGATCGTTCACATCACTTCCATTCACTATGAACGCGTGGCTCCCGGCAGCTCAGCCTATGGCATGGCCAAAGCTGCCATCACGCAGCTTACACGATCACAGGCCGTGGAATTCGCGCCGCGAAATATCCTGGCAAACGCCATCGCCCCGGGGTTTATTTTTACACCCATGTCCATCAAGGGTGATGGCAGAAATGAATTGGAGAGCGAGTGGTTCAAAGAGAATTATGTCAAGCATAATCATCTTCCACTCAAAAGAGCCGGCCAACCTGAAGAAGTTGCCGGGGTGGCTTATTTTCTTGCGGGACCGGATGCCTCCTATATCACAGGCTCGGTCGTCACCGTGGATGGAGGTTTGACCATCACATTTTAACGAGCACAAAATACATTAGCCGCCCCGCTTTCGCTAAAGCTTCAGCGGGCACAGAAAGGTGCAAAGGGTGCAAAGCCCACGCAAAAGAAATACAGTCCTACTCTGCACTGACTTTTGCTGCTTGCCCGCCGACTTGCCCGTCGTAGCTTTAGCGAAGACGGGAGCTTTAGCGAAGGAGGGCGGTTCAACTTTTGATTTTCAGCCACCAAGCCCATTAATTTTTCCTGATCCTTTCTCTCTCATCTGTGGACACCGCCCCACGCGAGTCACGGCTTTTCATTTTCGTGTTCCCGAAGGTCTTTGTATAGGTGATCTTCACGATCCTGTAACTTGCAGACTCAGCCTTGTATGTGTATTCAGCCTTCAATGAGAAAGCCTCTTCGGTAAGCGTTCCAAAAAAACCATTCACGCGCATGGATTTCAGAAGATCGGTCACGGTCAACTGAAGGCTTCCCCAATTGTGATTCAGGTCCTTTTTCACGCCTGCGTTCAACATACCAAATCCTCTGATTTTTTTCGACCCTTCGTATTGAGATGAATTATACCAACCCGAGACTTCCAATGAAAAATTTGCCGGAAGGGTAAAGGTCTCACTGCCATTGAGTGTGTAGGCGAAATACGTTTTCCTCAGCTTCTCGAGGGTATGATCGAGCTTGAATTGCCGGAGCCCACCGACCACGCTATAGCTCATGCTCCACCAGTTGTTGACGGTGAACGGAAGGCTGGCCTGAAAGGTCAGGTTA
>CBIHQM010000151.1:0-13623 GCA_966211885.1 uncultured Chryseolinea sp. | reverse complement strand
GTGTAAAGTCCGTATTCAAATTGACATTGGAAAGATGGCTGTCGTCTCCGTTATAATGAAAGCGCGACACCTCCACGCCACCCAGCAGGTTCGAATTGCCCTGCAGGTTGTAGCTGTATTGTGCGCGACCGAAATAGTCGGTAAAACTCGTTTTCAAGATCTCGGTCAGGCCATAAGGATATGCCGCATCGTTGTTCCGGACGAAACGGATGTTATAATCTTCAGCATGATTTTGATACTTCAGCACATACTCCTGGCTGAATCGTTTTCCGGTGTCGGGCGTTTTATACTTCAACACGAAGATGCGTCTCCGTTCGTTCATGCTTTCGGGCTTGTCGGGAACGTTGATGTACCAACCGTGTCCTGTGTCGAAACTCCATTGTTGTTCATGATGCTGCAGCGACCATCCTGCAAATTTCCCCTGGCCTTCGATCTTGTTGAAGAGATAGAAGTTGTTCTGCCCTTGCTTGATGTCGAAAGACTGCGTGTTGCTTCCATCGAGGCCCTTATAGGTGAAGCCCTTGGTGTTGTACAGGCTGACCGACGACACCACCGAAACATCTTTTCCCGACCACCCGGTGGTGATGTCGGTAATGTTCGTGTTCCAGCTAGCCCTCCGGTATCTTATTTCTACGGGTGATGCGAGATCTTTGGCAGAAGTAGAGTTGAAGCTGATCACGCCGTTCGTGGCGTTGGACCCATACAATGCCGAGCCCGGTCCGCGGATGATCTCGAGCGATTTGGTAAACGCCAGCGGCGTCGCTTCATAGGTCATGGCCGATCCGGTGAACGTCACGTTCATGGGCACACCATCGATCAGTGTCAGCATGTGGTTGCTGTTCCAGGATTCAAATACACCGCGGGAGCTCACCGTCGGGCGATCGTAGTCTTGCGACGGCGCAAAACCCGGTTGGCGATTAAGAACATCCTGGGCACTCACCCAACCGTAGTGCTGGATCTGCTTGCGTGTGATGACCGAGATCGTGCTGGGAGCCTCGCTGATCGTTTGACTGAATTTCGATGCGCTGACAATTTTGACGTTCATCAACTCCTCCAACGACATCGTGTACAAACTGTCGCTATTCGCGTCGATAACCTTTTCAGGGGTTTGCTCCTGGGCATCCGATCGAAAGCAAGGCAGGAGCACGGCACTGCTGATCGCAAAAATTAAAAATATGGTCTTCATTTTTCTGTTTGGTTTCACTTGATGATGGTGGCCATGGAGAGTAATGCGCCCGACACTTTGAATCCGCCCTCTTTAATGACCGGCTCGTTGATCTCGATAACCATCTTGCCATTGACGATCACAAAATTCAACGCCGATCCCTTCTTGCCGTAAGATTCCTTGCTGGTCACGAACAAGGTGGGTTTCGCCTTGAACACGTCGCGGGCTTTTTCAAACGACTTCAACGCGTCATTGCCCAGGAAGAATAGATCACAGGTGGTAGCCTCCGGCTTTTGGACGTCGACTTTGCTGACGATTATTTTCTTTCCGTCTTTTTGTTTGTTTTGAACAGCTTGTTCGAGCGCGGTGACAAATTGTCGTCGCCGGAGATGGTCATGACAAAGCGTTCATTGCCCGGGCTGTCCGGCCAATCAATGTATTTGATGGCATTTAGTAATATCGCCGCCTGCAGGTCACTGAGGCTTCGCTGTTGCGCCAGCGTGTCGTTCATGGGGAGGATGCTCGCGAGTAGGATTAGGATGAAGCATCCCTTGATCTTGAATTTTAAATACATGTAATGCGTCGTCGGTTTGTTGGCGCAAACCTATCGGCACGTACTGCAAATGATTTTCAGCTGTAAGATTTTGGTGATGATTGTTTTTTTGTCACGCCACTGTTCGATCAAAAATGCAAAACAAGCAGCTCGCGAATTTCCTCTTGGCACATCATGTAAGGTGGTGTCGCAGTATCGATGATCGTAAAAAAATGTCAGCGGCGGAGGGAACGGAAGAAGGTTTTTGTCAGCTTGGTCTTCTCTTTGATCCATAAAAAGTCAACTCCCTGGAAGAAGGAACATAGGGGCAACATCAGAAGCGATGAGGACATGCAGCCCCGAAGTCGATTGCATGCCCTCAAAACTAAAAGATGTGCGAAATAAGTTTTGTTTACGGCACCTTCTTTAATTTACGCCCGTTAAACGTGTTCAGAAACCTTCCGGATCGATCATCCCTGTATGCATAAATTCTCAGCCCGCGACATTTTTATAGGATTGCTCTTCTCCATGCTATGGTCATCGGCTTCAGTAGCCGGGAAATTCGGCTTGCGTGTGGCGGAACCGCTGGTATTGTTCACAGTCCGCTTCCTGCTGGCCGGTGTGCTGCTGTTGGCCTATGTCTATGGTGTCCAGAAAAATCCTTGGCCCCGTGCGCGCGAGTGGAAACAGATCACCATCTTCGGCACCTTCAACACGGCCCTTTACCTGGGTTTGTTCATCATCGCCCTGCAATACATCACCCCGGGGATCACCACACTGGCCATTGCCCTCAATCCACTTTTCATCAGCGTGATGACCGCCGTGTGGATGAAGCGCAGGATCCCGGCGAACGAATGGATCAGCATTGGGTTGGGCATTATGGGTGTTTTCGTGGCGGCCTACCCCCTGTTGCAAACGAGCTACGCCACGCCCGGCGGGCTGATGTTGTTGGCATTGAGCATGCTCACCTATTCTTTCGGGGCGGTCTACTATGCGGCGGTCCGCTGGGAATTGTCGCGCATCACCATCAATGCCTGGCAGGTCTTCATCGGTGGGTTGCTGGTCCTGCCCCTGGCCTTGTTCATGCACAAAGCGGAAAACTCTTTTAATCTCACGTTCTGGCTGTCGCTCGCCTGGTTGATCATCCCGGTGTCGGTGGTGGCGGTTAATTTGTGGTTGAGGTTGCTCAAGAGCGATGCCGTGCGAGCCTCCCTGTGGCTGTACCTTTGCCCGATCTTTGGTTTTTTATATTCGTCTGTTTTCCTGGGAGAGCCGCTAACGCTCTATACGTTGGGAGGGACCGTGCTGGTGATGACAGCTCTTTACATCGGGCAACGCAGAGCGAAGGTTTAACGGCATAGCCGCCCTCCTTCGCTGAAGCTTCGGCGGGCAAAGCAAAGAAATGCCTAAGCCTGTGGCTAACGATCCCGCTACTTACTGAGCTTGAGGATCAACTGCTCCATGCATTGCGTCATGTATTCGCCGTTGCCTTTGCCATACCAGTTCATCAACTGGGTCTCATAGTGATCGGTGTCGTAATATTTTCCCGGTGTTACATAACCAATGTAGCCGCCATTGAAGCTGGTCACCATTGTGCGCAGGCCCTGGTGATGAGCAACCGAATCCAGCGTGGCATCGAACTGTCCCGAAAAATCGCAGGGCGTTCCCAGCATCACCATGTCGCCGATGCGGAGGGCGGTGAGGTACTCGGGATACTCTCCGAAGGCCGACTCGAACACCCGGGGCCGGAGACACCAGTTCTTCAAAACTTTTACCTGCGGATCGCTCAACAACAGCGGCACGCGATACATGAGCAATGCCCCGCCCCTGAGCGGCGTGAGGGCTGCCGAATGATCGGAGAAATTTTGCTCGATCTTGTCCGCCATCCAATTCACACAACCCTGGCCCGACTCCGGCGCGTTGCCAGAATGGCTTCCGACGGCGCCGGCCATGAACATGGCAAACGTGTATTTATTTTTCTCCAGGGCATCGACCAATTGTCCCGGGTAGTCGCGCGACAAGTGAAGGTCTTCATCGGGCAGACAGGTGGCATGGGCCGTGTAGCTCAACAATACCAGCTTGCTGCTGTCGCTGCGTTGCACCTCCAGGACGCGAAGCAGGGAATCTACCGGGCCATTGTCGATCAACCGGTTGGCTACGGCCGGCACGGGAATGAAGCCGGCTTTTATTTTAGCGGGAAGCATGTTCTCGGATGCTTCTTGAATGCTGGCTTTGATCTTGTCGGCCAGGAAGTGCACGATCGAGTCGTTGTAGGGTCCGTATAACAATGCCGTGGCGCCCTTGGCCCAGTTGCCGATGCTGTTGTGCGAATGGATGGCACCCAGGTAGGTGTTGTTCAGGGTGAACCCGATTTGCGGAAGCTCTTTTTCCAGCAGGCCGGTAACTGTGGGCGGCATGATCAACAGGTCGGCGCTCACAATGGCTACACGCCGTTTGCCGTTGCTCACCACGAGGGTGCGCACGTAGATCGAGTCGTGCACCGATTCGAACAACTTTCCCCGCCGCGTGCCATAGCCTGCCGTGGCCGTGCGATGTCGCGGCGTGATGTTCGCTTTGCCATAGCCAACAAAAAAGGTAAGGGTATCTTCATTGCCGGTAGCGCGCAAGGTATCGATGCGGGCGACCATGGCTTCATAGAGTTAATGACGGTCGTTGGTGCGATCTACAGGGGCAATGCTGATGGCCAGAAAAACAACGATCACCCCGAAAAAAACAAGAAGGGAGACAACAACAAAACGGAAGACTTTTTTAAGTCGCATAGAGGCGCAAGATAAGGGGCCAGGTGTCCGAAAGCGATACCGGCTATCAATAAATGGACACCCCAGGCCGAATCCTAATAAGTGTTAGCTAAATCCTGCCCTTCTCCGTATTTTTGGGCCTTAAAACGAATGAATTCATGAGCACGGAAACGATGCAGGCAGCTCCCTCGGATAAAAAACAGACCTTGGCCGGACACCAGGCCCCACCCCCCTATAAGCCAAAAAACAAAGTGAGGATCGTCACCGCTGCCAGCCTTTTCGACGGTCACGACGCAGCCATCAACATCATGCGCCGCATCATTCAAGCCACGGGCGTGGAAGTGATCCACCTGGGCCACGATCGCAGCGTAGAAGAAGTGGTGAACACCGCCATACAGGAAGATGCCCAAGCCATTGCCCTCACCAGCTACCAGGGCGGACATACGGAATATTTCAAGTTCATGTACGACCTGCTGCAACAAAAAGGCGCGAGCCACATCAAGATCTTTGGCGGCGGCGGCGGCGTGATTCTCCCCGAGGAGATCAAGGAGCTGATGGACCACGGCATCACCCGCATTTATTCTCCCGACGACGGCCGGGCCATGGGTCTGCAAGGCATGATCAACGACCTGGTGGAACAAAGTGATTTCCCCACCGGCGAAACCCTCACCGATGAGGCCGGTCAATTGAGTTCAAAAAATCCAGTCGCCATCGCCAGGCTTATTTCAGCCGCGGAGAATTTCCACGACCGTCATAAAGATGTATTGGATACGATAAAAACGATGGCCGAGAAATCGCAGGCGCCCGTGCTTGGCATTACCGGCACCGGTGGCGCGGGCAAGTCGTCTATGGTGGATGAAATTGTGCGTCGCTTCCTCATCGATTTCAAGGACAAGACCATCGGCCTCATTTCCGTGGATCCCTCAAAGCGCAAGACCGGTGGCGCGTTGCTGGGCGACCGCATTCGCATGAACGCCATCAACAACCCGCGCGTGTTCATGCGCTCGCTCGCCACCCGGCAAAGCAACCTGGCCCTTTCCGTTTATGTGAAAGAGGCCATTCAAATTCTGAAGGCCGCAAACTATGACCTCATCATCCTGGAAACCTCCGGCATCGGCCAAAGCGACACGGAGATCCTGGATCACAGCAACGTGTCGCTCTATGTGATGACACCCGAATACGGCGCCGCCACACAGCTCGAAAAGATCGACATGCTGGACTTTGCCGACATCATCGCCCTCAACAAATTCGACAAGCGCGGTGCATTAGACGCCCTGCGCGATGTGAAGAAACAGTACCAACGCAACCACCAGCTTTGGGACAAGAAAGCCGACGACATGCCGGTGTTCGGTACCATCGCCTCCCAGTTCAACGACCCCGGCACGAACCAGCTCTACAAAAAAGTGATGGACACCATCACCGAAAAAACCGGCGCCCACCTCAAATCTTCCTTCCACATCACCCCGGAGATGTCGGAAAAAATATTTGTTATTCCCCCACACCGCACGCGTTACCTGAGCGAGATCTCCGAGGGCAATCGCGCCTACGATGCCTGGGTGACCCAGCAAGCCGACGTCGCCGAAAAACTTTATGCCCTTCAAAAAACACATGACACCCTGGGCAAAGAACACGATGACATAAAAAAAATATTACTTGCCGAATTCGACCACATCAAACTGAACCTCGATCCGCGCAACTGGAAAGTGTTGGAGACGTGGACCGAAAAAGTGCAACAATACAAAGCGCCGCTTTTCAAATTCCAGGTACGCGACAAAGAGATCGCCATTCAAACGCACACCGAATCGCTCTCGCACACGCAAGTTCCCAAAGTTTCTTTGCCGCGCTACACAGGTTGGGGTGACTTGCTGCGCTGGAACTTGCAAGAAAATGTTCCCGGAGAATTTCCCTATACCGCCGGTATCTATCCCTTCAAACGCGAAGGCGAAGACCCCACGCGCATGTTCGCCGGCGAAGGCGGACCGGAGCGCACCAACCGCCGCTTCCACTACGTGAGCCAAACGATGCCCGCCAAACGCCTGTCGACCGCGTTTGATTCGGTGACGCTCTATGGCAACGACCCCGACTATCGCCCGGACATTTATGGCAAGATCGGCAACTCGGGCGTGAGCATCTGTTGCCTGGACGACGCTAAGAAATTATACAGCGGCTTCAACCTGGCCGATCCCAAAACATCGGTCTCCATGACCATCAACGGTCCCGCCCCGATGTTGCTGGCCTATTTCATGAATGCCGCCATCGACCAGCAATGTGAACTCTACATCCACAAAAACAACCTGGAAGAAGAAGTCACACAAAAGATCGCCGCCTTCTACAAAGGGCGCGAGTCGCAACGGCCGGCCTACCAGGGGCCGCTGCCAAAAGGAAACGATGGTTTAGGATTGATGCTCTTGGGCGTGACCGGCGACCAGGTGCTCCCCGCAGACGTCTATCAAAAAATAAAAGACTACACCCTCAACCAGGTGCGCGGCACGGTGCAAGCCGATATTTTGAAGGAAGATCAGGCCCAAAACACTTGCATCTTCTCCACCGAATTTGCGTTGCGCCTGATGGGCGACGTTCAACAATATTTTATCGACCACCAGGTGCGCAATTTTTATTCGGTGTCTATTTCCGGATACCACATCGCGGAAGCCGGGGCGAATCCCATCACGCAACTTGCTTTCACGCTGGCCAATGGTTTCACCTACGTGGAATATTATTTGAGCCGCGGCATGGACATCAACGAGTTTGCTCCCAACCTTTCCTTCTTTTTCAGCAACGGCATCGACCCGGAATATGCTGTCATCGGTCGCGTGGCCCGGCGCATCTGGGCCAAGGCCATGAAGAACAAGTACGGCGCCAATGCCCGCGCGCAAATGTTGAAATATCACATCCAAACCTCGGGCCGCTCCCTGCATGCACAAGAGATCGACTTCAACGATATACGTACCACGCTGCAGGCGCTGTATGCGATCTACGACAATTGCAATTCCCTTCATACGAACGCCTACGATGAGGCTATCACCACCCCTACCGAAGAATCGGTTCGTCGTGCTATGGCCATCCAATTGATCATCAACAAAGAACTGGGCCTCGCCAAAAACGAGAACCCGATCCAAGGATCTTTCGTCATCGAAGAACTTACAGATTTAGTGGAAGAAGCCGTGCTCACTGAATTTGATCGCATCACCGAACGCGGCGGCGTGCTCGGCGCCATGGAAACCATGTATCAACGCGGCAAGATCCAGGAAGAAAGTTTATACTACGAAACGCTGAAGCACACCGGGGAATATCCCATCATCGGCGTGAACACGTTCCTGAGCTCGAAGGGATCGCCCACCATCATCCCCCGCGAAGTGATCCGCGCCACCCCGGAAGAAAAAGAATACCAGATCAACATGCTCCGCAGCCTGCACGCCCTGCAAAAAGATGGATCCCAGGCCTTGCAAACCGTACAAGACGCCGCCGTCCAAAACAAAAACATCTTCGAAGCCCTCATGGAAGCCGGCAAAACCTGCTCGCTCGGCCAAATCACTAGAGCACTCTTCGAGGTAGGGGGCCAATACCGAAGAAATATGTAGGTAATAGTAGCCAGTAGTCAGCAGCCAGTAGCCAGTAGCCAGTATTTTAGTACTAATGGCTAACTACTGGCTACTGACTACTGGCTACTGGCTACTGGATTTGACTACTTCCGCCGAATGATATACGTCCAAACAGGACAGTCCACATGATTTACGACATCCTCCGCGATACTGCCGCTCAGCATGTGCTGAAGTCCGTGTCGTCCGTGTGTGCCCATGGCGATCATGCTTGCCTTAATGCTGTGAGTAAAGTTGATCACACCGGAAGCTTCGTCCTTGTCGTTGTAGATATGAAGCGAGTAATTCTTTAGCATGTGGTGACGGGCAAAATCCTGTAGCTGGGCCTGCGTCACATCGTCGCTGATGAAACGTTCCGGGGTGTTGATCCAGACCACGTGTAGCGTGGCGTCGAGAAAATGTTGGAGCGCTTTCACGTGCATGACCAGGTCTTCCTGGCCGTCTTCCATGGCGTTGGGAAAAACAATATCGCGAAGCGACGCCAGCGTTTCCTTTTTCTTTACGGCAATGACGGGACACGAAGCATTGCGCACGATCTTCTCGGCATTCGATCCGATAAAAAATTCTTTCAAACCACTCGCTCCCTTTGTGCCGGCGACCACCAGGTCGATGCCGTTCGTCGGGATGTAGTTCATCATCACTCCCACCCGTGGACCAAAATCGGTTTGCGTGACGAGTTTGTCGTCGCCGTGTCGGGCAGTCAATTTAGCAAAGCGTTCCCGGGATTGTTCGCCCAGGTCGCTCAGCAGCGTACCCTCGAAAGTTAGCGAGGAGGTAATCAGGTTGTCGTGCATCACGGGTGGTTCCACCACGTGCAGGAGATGTACCCGGCCGCCGGAGCGGTGAGCAATATCAAGGGCCAGGGTCAATGCCTGGTCGGTTTGATCGGAAAAATCGCAAGGCACAAGAATTTTTTGCATACACGGATCCTTTTTTACTGCGACGCATGTGTTGCCGACTTCTGTGAACTTCCTACTCCGAAGTTAAGTCATCCCGGGCAAATACAAAAAAGGAACCTGTGCAAAAAATAGGCAAAAAGACGCCGTTTGCGGGTTAGTCGTCGCCGTAGCAATATTGCTTCAGGTAGGCGGCCGCATCATCTTCCCCGGCCTCAAACGCTTTGGTGAGCCAACGGCAGCCTTCGGTGGTGTTGCCTTTTTCCACGAGGGCGATGCCTTTGTAAAAAATCAAGGTCCTGTTGGTGGGCTCTTGTTTCAACCCTTTGTCGATGTAGAACAGGGCGGCTTCGTATTGGTCTTCGTCCAAACACAGCGAGCCGGCGTACAAATAGGTTTGTATAAACGATGGGTCTGACTCGATCACTTCGTCGAAGATCACCAGTGCACTGTCGAGGTCATCCTCATAAAAATAACATAGACCCAAATAGGATTTCACTTCCGGTCCGGGTTCATAGATCAGCAATTGACGGATGTCCTTCTTGGCATCTGCGTAGCGATCGGTTTGCATCAGAACGGACGCGCGCCACCGCAGCAACTGGGTGCTGGCCGGGTTGGCGGCCATGAAGGTGTTGAGGTCTTCCAACTGTGCAGCGGTATCGCCCAGTTCCTGGTTGATATAAAGCCGCAAGAGCCGCGCCTGTTCGTCGGGGATTTTTTCGAGGTATTGATTCACGTCTTTCAATGCCTCCGCATATTGCGACAGTCCGTAGCGGCAGTAGGCGCGGTTGTAGAACACCGCGTAGTCTTCGGGCGCCTTGAATTTGGTGGTTTCAATGATCTTGTCGTACAACACCAAGGCCCCGGCATAGTCTTCATGGGCCATTAGCGTGTCGGCCTGCGCCTTGAGCGACTGACCTTTGTCTGCCTTGGGTTGGGCTGGAGCAAAAAAAGAACTCATCGCCAAAATGACGATGAGCCCTATAGAATATCCGCGAAAATGCTTTGGCATCGCGCCGCGATTATTTGCTGTTTCTCTTCCGGTCGGTTTCGTTGAGGTAGATCTTCCGCAAGCGGATAGACTTGGGGGTAACCTCCACGTATTCGTCGGACTGAATGTATTCCAATGCTTCTTCCAACGAGAAGATGATCGGGGGTGCAATCCTCATTTTTTCGTCAGAACCGGAAGCCCGCATGTTGGTGAGCTTTTTGGTTTTGGTGACGTTGATCACAAGGTCGCCACTGCGGCTGTGTTCGCCGATTACTTGTCCTTCGTATACGGCCTCGCCTTCGTTGATAAAGAACTTGCCGCGATCCTGCAGGTTGTGCAAGCTGTAGGCAATGGCCTCGCCTTGTTCCATCACGATCAACGAACCGTTGATACGTCCGGGGATCTCGCCGCGGAACGCTTGATATTCTTTGAAGCGGTGGGTCACGATGGCTTCACCGGCCGTTACGTTCAAAAGGTAGTTTCTCAAACCGATGATACCGCGTGAAGGGATCATGAACTTCAGGATCATGCGATCGCCTTTCGGCTCCATGTTCAACATTTCACCTTTGCGCTGCGACACGGTCTCGATGGCTTTGCCGGCGTCTGTTTCCGGAAGGTCGATCGTGAGCTCTTCCATAGGCTCGGATTTCACACCGTCGATCTCCTTGAAGATCACTTGAGGTTGTCCGATCTGGAGTTCATAGCCTTCGCGGCGCATGGTCTCGATGAGCACCGACAAGTGGAGTACACCGCGGCCAAACACCATGAAGCTATCGGCGGAGCCGGTTTCTCCCAGGCGCAGGGCGAGGTTCTTTTCAAGTTCTTTTTCCAAACGGTCTTTGATGTGGCGCGAGGTCACAAACTTGCCTTCCTTACCATAGAACGGTGAGTTGTTGATGGTGAAGAGCATGCTCATGGTCGGCTCGTCGATGGAGATCGCCTTCATGCCTTCGGGCTTTTCCTGATCGGCAACCGTGTCGCCAATGTCGAAGCCTTCCAATCCTACCAAGGCGCAGATCTCGCCAGCCTTAACTTCTTCAACTTTTAATTTATCGAAACCTTCGAATACGTACAGGTCTTTGATGCGGGACTTCACAATGGCGCGCGACTCGCGTTTCACCAATGCAATGGGTTGACCCGTCTTGATCGAGCCTCTGTGTACACGGCCAATGGCCACGCGGCCGATGTAGGCTGAGTATTCCAGGGAGGTGATCAGCATTTGGGTCGATCCTTCTTCTACCGCAGGGGCGGGGATGTATTGGATGATGCCGTCCAGCAGCGGGGTGATGCTGTCGGTGGGCGTTTTCCAGTCGGTGCTCATCCAACCTTGTTTGGCAGAGCCATAGAAGGTGGGGAAGTCCAATTGTTCTTCGGTGCCGTCGAGTTGGAACATGAGGTCGAAAACCTGTTCGTGTACTTCGTCGGGGGTACAGTTCTTTTTGTCAACTTTATTGATCACCACGATGGGTTTCAGTCCCAGTTGCAGGGCTTTTTGAAGCACGAAGCGGGTTTGGGGCATGGGGCCTTCAAAGGCATCCACCAGCAGCAAACAGCCGTCGGCCATGTTCAAAACGCGCTCTACCTCACCTCCAAAGTCGCTGTGACCCGGGGTGTCGATGACGTTGATCTTATAGTCTTTGTATCGTACCGATACGTTCTTTGCCAAAATGGTGATGCCGCGTTCGCGTTCCAGGTCATTGCTGTCCATGATGAGCTCACCAGGGGTCTCGTGGTCCTTGAAAAGCTTACCGGCCATGAGTAATTTGTCTACCAGGGTAGTTTTACCGTGATCGACGTGGGCAATGATAGCGATGTTCCTGATCTTGTTAACCTCCATAAATCCTCAAAATCCTCTGTTTTTTTCTGAATTGAGCCGCAAAGATACGACATTTCGCCGGGTATTGGTTATCCCATTGTAAAGGTTTCTGTGGTCGGGGATGAATCTTAGAATTCAAACGTGTGATTTCGCGGACCAACAGAATGAAGTTTGTCGATTCGCCCGTTGATCTTTATATACCGATCATCTTTTGAGACAAAACGTATGATTTATTTGGTTTGGCTGGAGAAGCTATTCTGGACCGCATCAGAATTCGAATACCTGGTCGCCTAAAACGGCTATTCTGACCTTATTTTTCATTTGCAAGGGTTCTCCATATCTGCCATCCTGGAGCCTATAGCCGCTGCATTCTTTTGTTATTGGGGATACGATCCAGTATTCCGACACCCCGAATTTTTCATATAGGCCCTTTTTCAAGTCGAGATCGTGTGATGCATTCGACGGCGACAATATTTCAATCAGTAAATCCGGTGTTCCGTGAATGCTGTCCTTTTTAACTATGGACAGATTCTCTGGCGAGACATATACTATATCGGGTTGCACCACATTTTCCTCATCATCCAGATGGACATCGTAAGCTGCATGAAATACCCTCCCACCTTTTCTATATTTCCTAATAAATATATTTATATCCGTCAGCAAATCAGAACTTATCTGCTGATGTTCAGTGGTGGGAGACGGCGACATAAAAAGTGTTCCATTTATAAGTTCAGCCAACGTACCTTCCGGGAGCGCTTTAAACTCCTCCATCTTGGTGGGCGAAGGTATTCTAATAGATCGCATACTTAAATATACAACGAAAATCCAGGAATAACCATCAGGATCTGAATCTCAAAAACGTGCCCATCGGCAAATCTTTTCCCTGTGCGGATTTCAGAAAAAATTCTCCGTATTCGGGCTCTCTCATCTCGGGAAAATGCGATTTCGCCACGTTCAATCCCACGATCGGTGAAAGCCCGGCAGCGTACATACTCAGAATGTGGAAATGATTTTTCTTTTCCAGCAGCGCACTGCTAAGCGACAGCAGCTCGTCCAGTTGCTCTTGCAACGTCCACTTCTCTCCTTCGGGCCCGCGGCCATACGGTGGCGGGTCCATGATCACGCCGTTGTACTTGTTGCCTCGTTTCACTTCCCGCTTCACAAATTTAAAAGCATCTTCATACACCCAACGGATGTCCTGAAGGCCATTCATCTGCATATTCTGGCTGGCCCAATTCAAACCCGGGCGCGACGCATCACAGTGGGTGACATCGGCGCCGGCCGAACGCGCCACCACCGAGGCGGCACCGGTATAGGCAAACAAATTCAACACGCGCGGCCGCTGCAGTTGCCACTGCGTGAGGGTATCGTAAATAAAATTCCAATTGCTGCCTTGTTCCGGGAAAACACCCACGTGCCCAAAGCCCGTCAACGCCAGGCGCAGCGTGAGGCGCAGGCCGTTGTAATTGTATTGCACATTCCAACTTTCCGGCATGGAAGGGTCCTTGGACCACCCTCCTTTTACATCATCCGTAAACCTGAACTTGTCGGTTTGCTCCCGCACAAATTTGGCATGGGCTGTCTTCTTCCACACCTCGTCCGACAACGACCGGCTCCACAGCGCCTGCGGCTCGGGACGGATGAGGACATACTTCCCAAAACGCTCCAGCTTTTCAAAGTTACCGGAATCAAGAAGTTCATAGTCGTGCCAGGAGGCGGGATGAAGCAGTTTCATGGGGCTTTTTTTATGTGTCGTGCAGCCTAATGCAGGCCCAAAACTATTAAAAATTATCGGTGATCGTTTAGGAGCCAGAATTCAGGAGCCAGAAGCCAGGAGCCAGGAGCCAGTAGTTGGAGGAGTGTGG
>CBIHQM010000150.1:0-13648 GCA_966211885.1 uncultured Chryseolinea sp. | reverse complement strand
GGATGAGGTGAGAAAGAAATATGGGTTGGTGAAAGGCGAAACGATCTACATAGGCCGTAAAGATTAAAGCCTGACGTAACGGAATCACGTGAAGCTAATAAACCGGCCCCCTCCACAGCGTATCGCGCATGGAGGAGGCCGGTTATGATTTAGGTGCAGTATTATTTAAGACTCTTGCACCTCAGCAACATTCATCTTCTCGGTGACAGCCCATCAATGAATGAGAATAAACTTTCCGCTGCCAATCACCCTGCCATTACCGTTCAGCTTGTAAAAATAAATTCCCGGTTGTGAGGCATCGCCGTGGTCGGTTGTACCTTCCCACAGCAGTCGTTTATGAGCAGGATTGTTTTCGTGAAATGTCTTAACAACCTGTCCCTTGCCATCGTAAAGCACCAGCGTCGCTTCCGAATCCGGAACATCGCCGATATCAAAATTGATCAAGCCTTTAGAGGGCACCGGGTAGACCTTGACAACGTCTGTTCCTTTTTCCGTTTTTGCCACAGCAGGAGCTTCTTCCTGGGGTCTTAACCGTCCGCCACCAAAGCCACCCGAGGGCGCCTTAAACTTGTAGACGTGCACGCCAAAAGCACCATAAGCGTCATTGATGGCGCCCGCCAAAGTCTTTGTGGTTGTTCCCTCGAACAATCTCTCCACGACACGATCGGATGGTGCGACACCCGTAGGTAGTTGAATGATGGCCTTCACAGGCTGCTTTGTCATGTTCACCGTGATAAGAACATAATATCCATTCACCAATTTCAACAAAGATCGAATAGGCAGGGATTCGTAAGACGGAACCACGTCGGCATAAATGCTATATAACGCAGGTGACGTAACATTAAGCAAATATGGCTTCAATACGTCGATCTCTTGATTGACCGTTTTAGTTTCATTCCACAAATCCGCGTTGATCGTTGGCGAAATTCCTCGTAGGGATCCAAATCTGGGGTCGTCATGCATAAACGCAAGAATTCCAGTCGCTCCGTGTATCAATCCAGTGTAGACCATCGCTTTGTATTGCTCAGGAGTGGGCTTATAAAACTTATACGGATCACTCGTCGGGTTTTCGAAGGCCTGCGGCACAAACCAATTGGGCTTTCCCTCGTTTGTTTCAAACCGTGCATAGTCAACTGTTTCCGCAATCGACCCGACGCTGAGCACGGTTTCCGTAGACGTCGGAGATCCCGGGCCGCGACTACTTACCGGGTAGTCATCGTGCGCAGTAACCTCTCCAAGCACGGCAAATCTTCTCCACCAGTAATTGTAGTTCGGATCATAACTCCCTACATAGGGTATATCGACATGAAAAATCAGACCAGGTTTCGCACTGAAGGTACTGTATACCGATGTTAGGTAATCATAGTTCTGCTGCCATGATTCTTCCTTTGTAGGCTCGTCGAAAGCATAAATACCAAAGGCGTATTTTGTGGGAACATTCTCAAACTGCGGGTGTCCAAATGTTGTTGAGCGCAAATTCGCGGCTGTCGTATTGTTCACATCGTTGTAATACCAAAATTCGTGTCTCGACCGAAGCTCGTCTGTACGGTAGATTCCAAAGCCATCCTTTCCATCGCCATCCCAGTCGCCACTCACAGGTATATCTCCCGAATTGCCAAAAGTCTTGGTTAGGAAATAGGTATTAGAATTGTACGTTTGATAAAAGAAGAACTCTCTTGTGGAAGGGCGATAGAGCGCATAGCCGTCTTTGCCATCGCCATCCCAATCGCCACTGAAAATGATGTCACCCGACTGCCCAGCCGTTCCGGTAGACAAATACTGTGTATCATTATAATTTTGATAAAATGTAATGAACCTGGAGGTCGGATCATATAAAGCGTATCCGTCCCCACTTAAGCCATCCCAATTTCCGGAAACTATGTTGTCCGTTGATTTTCCGTTCTTGAAAGGCGTACCTAACGTAGCTATGCCCGACATATTGCTAAAAAATTGTATTACTGGTCCGGACGTTTTCTGAAATAGCGCAAACTCGTCGATGCCATCACCATTCCAATCCCCTATGAACGGCACATCAGTGGAATTTCCGGTTGCAAATTGGGTATCAGGAACATCGTCGCCATTGCTGTCATAGTAAATCACCTTGCTACCATCATCAGATCCAATTCCAGGAAGATCATGCGTACCTGTAAATTTCCCGACGAGGGGTATTCCACCGGACGCGCTGAGATACAGAATGGCTTTCAACTTGTTGCCTGTTGCATCTAATGCGGCCTTGTCCGACGGTGTCAACACAAAATTGGTTCGCCATACGAAGGCCAAGTTATAACCAGCGTCATATGCAGTTCCAAATTCCGAAGAAGGAACACTATACAAAGCCTTTGGAAAGAAGGAAAGGGTCGGGCTATAGGTGGTCCGGTAATTCCCATCGACATCGACATGCGGAACCTGCGTGGCATAAAAAAACCTGCGACCAGCACTTATGTCGCTCGCATATCCCCCATCGGCATAAGCGATCGATTGCGTTGCGGGCCCACTAATATCGTTAAACAACCAGAATTGATAACCGGTAGCTGTGGGCTGCTGAAAAACAGCAATTCCGTCTGTACCATTGCCGTCCCAGTCACCTGCGGTGATCATATCACCGGTATTGCCCACCGTCCGGCTTGTGAAGGGGTGAGTGTCGTTAAAGCTTTGAAAGAACCAAATTTGCCGGGTTGACGGCGTATACAATGCAAAGCCATCTCCATTCAAGCCATCCCAATTTCCGGCGAGGGGAATATCGCCAGCGCTGCCAACCACAACGGACGCAAACGCTTGTGGAGAATCGATATTCTGAAAATACGAAAGTTGTCGCGTCGGCGGATCATAGATGGCAAATCCGTCCACGCCATCGCCATTCCAATCCCCGGTGATCACTAGATCGCCGGAATTACCCACTACGCGGCTGTAGGACTCTGAAGTGCTCCGGGAGTAATCCTGAAAGAAAACTAACTTGCGGGTCGAGGGGCTATACAGCGCGAATTCATCTCGAGCGTCGCCTTGGTAATTCAAGGTGAGCGGCATATCTCCGCCAAAGCCTAAAACAGCCGTTATGCCACTAATCGTACCGTTGCCACTACCATCGAGGTATCCTTTCTTTTGCGACAATTTCCAAAAACCCACATAGTCCCTGGCGTCGCCGGCGTTCCATTTCCCCTTTATGGGTTTGATGTCCTGGGCCGATAAAATGTGTGAAAGGCAAAAAGCGCAAAACAAAAATGCTGCTTTGAAAAAAGTAGAAGATGTCATGTTTTTTAAAGTTTAGACCAACATTGAATAACCAAAAACTAATAATCGTTACGGGAAATTTAGACGAAAGTTCTTAAAAACGACGGGGCACCACGCAGTGGCTATACCGAAATGCATCGCTTACATCATTTTCGAGAACGCATTGGGATCCGGGCAATAGTCACAGCAACAATTTCTTATGCGGAAGTAGTTAAAGTCTGTGAGCTCTGTTTATCTTTTTTAAAATTCTTTTTTTTGACTCCCGAGCCCGTCCATCCAGTTATAAAAAGACCGTTGCCAAAATGGCTGCGTCCGCGACTTTCCGACCGCCAAAGATAAAAAATTGGCCCCGCTAACGCATGCTGGAATGCGGCGCGGGTGCGAGGCCAGGGTGTGATGTTGATCATCCCAAAACCGAACAAACTTTGTAGCAATACAGAACACTCCGTTAAGTGTATGCCCCAGATTTATTTCGTAGCTTAACATTTCTCTGGCATCATTTTCATTGCATCGTCCGTGACTAACCGCCTTGCCTATGTACGCCAATGCCATACTCATTGCCCTACGTCAACTCCGGAAAAATCCGTTGACCGAGCTGTTCACCGTGGCCGGACTTGCCATCGGCATCACGACCTTCACCTTGCTGTTGTTCTATATCCAGAAGGAAAGCAGCTATGACCGCTTTCACCAGGATCCGGATCAACTCTACCGCATCGTCAATCAATATCGCATTAGCACCGATCACCAGACTACCGCGTGGACTTCACCCGCCCTTGCTACGAACGCCCAGGATAAACTTCCCGACGTCACGGAAATGGTGAGGCTGTTCCGCTACCGTTCGCCGTCGGTGATCGTAGAGGAACAAACCGGCAAAAGTTTCTCCGAAGAAAATAGTCTGTGGGCCGACGTCAATGTGTTCCGCGTGTTCACCTTCCATTTCATCAAAGGCAATCCGGCACAAGCGCTCGCCCGACCAAACACGATGGTCATCACATCGTCCGCAGCAAAGAAATATTTCGGCAACGCCGATCCCATCGGCAGGTCGCTAAACGATCTGACCATGGGTGCCACTTTCGAGATCACCGCGGTCGTGGACGACATGCCCGCCACGTCGCACTTTCGCGCCGACTTTCTCTGTTCACTGACCACGCTCCCAAAACTGTGGGGCGAAAACATCCTGTCGAACTGGAACAATAGTTTTCTCTATACTTATGTGCGCCTGAACAAGAACAGCGACCCCTCCGCGACCGAAGCAAGACTCAACGCCGTGTTGGCCGCCACCACATCGTCCAACGCCGACGCATCCTCCCACTTCTCGCTGCAGTCCGTGCCTGACATTCATCTGAAGTCGCATGTGCTCACGAATGGCAAGCCAACTCCGACATCCGCTACATCTACATCCTCACGCTTGTAGGCGTGCTCATTCTCCTCGTCTCCACCATCAACTATGTCAACCTCTGGATCGCCCGCTCCGAGCAACGCACACGCGAGATCGGCATCCGCAAAGCCATCGGCAGCAGCAAGCTGCAATTGGGTTGGCAATTCGTCGTCGAAAGTTTTGTGCAAATAGTCCTGGCGTTGGCGCTCAGCATGGCGCTAGCCCTGACGTTCGGGCCGCAGATTGGATCGTTTTTTGGCGAACCGGTTTCGTGGCTGCCGTCAGGGAACGGCAAGACCTGGGCGACGATCGGGGTGGCCATCGCACTTTTCATTACGGTGGTGATGCTCTATCCCATCGGCATCATTTCAAAGATCCAACCCGCGTGGGCCATCAAAGGCACGGTTGTGAGGCTCAGGAAGGGATTTGGTTTATGGCAGGGATTGGTTGCGTTCCAGGTGCTGGCGACGACCATACTCATCACGGGCACGTTGCTCGTTCAGCGACAGCTCAACTTTATGGAGCAAACCCCCATCGGTTACGACGCCGGTCACCTCCTCAACATCGCCCAACTTTCCAACACAACGTTGCGCGAACAATTAAAAAATGAATTGCTGCAAAACCCACACGTCCGCGCGGCCAGCGGGGTGTCGCACCAGGTTGGCGGATTGCTCTATCAATCAGGATACACGGTCTATAAAAAGAATGCACCCGAAATCGTGCTCTGGCAACGCCTGCACACCGACCACGATTTTTGCAAGACCTATGACATTCCCATCATCGCCGGCCGCGATTTTTCAAAGACGATCGCCTCAGACACCGGCAACTTCATCATCAACGAAGCCGCCTGCCGCCAATTGGCCGTTCCCCCCAGCGAGGCCGTTGGCCTGGAGATCGCCGGCGAGAACGACGTGCGGGGAAAGATCGTCGGGGTGATGAAAGACTTTCACTTCAAAACGCTTCACACCGCCATCGAGCCGCTCATCGCGCACATTGTTCCCGACCGCGTGCGCATGCTGTCGGTCAACATCGACAACGAAGACCGCGAGGCTACGCTGACGTGGATCGGCGCGAAGTGGAAGGCGCTGGAACCGGCCGTTCCCTTTATGTACACATCGCTGGACGACTTCAACGGCCGCAATTATGCCCTGGAACACCGGTTTGAAAAACTGATCATGTTCTTCACCAGCGTGGTGTTCCTCCTCTCGGTGGGTGGCCTCATTAGTTTGAATATCTATGTCGTAAATCTCAAACGAAAAGAAATTGGGATTCGAAAAATATCGGGTGCCGATATCCAAGGCGTGTTGCTCACGCTATCGCGAAGGTTTGTATTTCTCACAGCGGCCAGCGCCATCCTCGCCGCGCCTTTTAGTTGGTATGGGCTCAGCGCATGGCTCAATGGCTTTGCCTATCGCGTCAACCTCACACCGGGATTGTTCATTTCAGCGGGTGGGATCACGTTCATGCTGTCCATGCTTTCCATCGCGCTGCCTTCCCTTCGCGCAGCCTTAAAAAATCCTGTGGATGCTTTAAAAACAGAGTGACCATTTTAGTATGGCCATTACATGTTTCGCGCTCGTCGCCCGAATTTCGTTCGTGCTTGCGTCCACAGTCTTCATCGTGCGTTAAGATAGACGGCATCATACGTTTGTGTTCGCGATGCATTTCATGGCTCCGGGGCGGCGGGGGCCCGCATGCGGGCAAACCCATATTCGCCTAAAACATTTCTTCACATCCTTTCAAGGTCTTCGATACGAGGATGGGGCTCGCGCCCTTTAAAGATGTGAACTGCAACAATAAAACCGCTTTCATACAGACTAGATCACCAGGGCCTGGCGACGACTTGAAGTTGAAAGATGCCACGAGGCTCATTTCAGATTCTATTGAACCGAAAACGCTTGAGTGAAGCTTGAACACTTTGCTGAGTGGCTTAAACGACCTTCGGATTTGGTCCCGATGGTTGAAATTTTGTCTTGCAGGTCGTGCGTGTACCGGGTTACAAAAAGGTAACTGAAACACATCGGTGCACACACTACTTTTTAAAACAGTTTTCGTATACATCGGTTGAATTTGAACAACTGTTTAATGTAGCGGCTTTATGAAGTCTTTCACTCTATGCGCCAGTTTTGTACTGAGCTTTCTGCTTTTGTTTACGGCTCATGTGGATGCCCAGTCCACGGCACCCAGTAAGTTATTCCGGTTCTATGAAGACAACGATTTTCTAAACGTCACAGGCCATGGAACAGACCGCGCCTATACCAATGGCACGCGCATGGACCTCTTCTACCAACGTAAAAGGCAGCATCATTTTTTTCTCGATAAACTGCTGCCCAAAGCGGGACAAGGCAGTGTCGACGTCTACGGCTGGAGCGTGGTGCAACTGATGGTGACTCCCAACAACATCAGCACCCCGGAATATCAACCCAACGACTATGCTTACGCCGGCGCGCTATTCGCCATGCGTTCTCATTATTCATTCAATCCCACGAAGAAGTTCAGCTACCAGACGGAACTCGTCGCGGGAGTGCGCGGGCCGGCAGCGTTGGCCCAACAAACGCAAACCGCCTTGCACAAGCTGATCCATTATCAAAAGCCGATGGGCTGGGATAACCAGCTTGACACGCAACCGCTGCTCAACGTTAACTTCACGGCCGAAAAAAATCTGCTTTCATGGCGCAACGTCGTCGAGATCAATGCAGGCGCCCAAGTCCGGGTTGGCAGTATGATGGATGCACTAGCCATTTACCCCATGCTGCGGGTCGGGCGCATGGCCCCTTACTTTAATGGATACCTGAGTCAGTACAGCGCGTTTGTACGGGGCAATAAACAGGTAAGAACGCAATACTATTTTGTATTCAAGCCGGTCAACACGTTTGTGGTCCACAACGCACTATTGAAAGGCGACCGCGAACATTATCCCCTCTCGGCGACCGGTCGCGCCGACAACACATCCGAGCGCATTGCCCACCGAGTTATGGATTTGCAATTCGGAGTAGTACTCTCCCATGGCAACTTTAGCATTTCTTACCTGCAAACCTACAGCACGACGTATCGAAAAGGACTCTACAAACACACCGTCGGCACGCTAACGCTCCATTTTCTTTGGTGATAAAGGGAATTGAGAATTGCGCTGGCTTCCATTCGGGCAGCTTTGAAAATCCTGCCGAGGCTTTAAAAACAGAGTGATCTTTAAACTACGCGCACTTTAACGTTTCAATGCGACGTGAGCATATCGCCCTCCTCACAAACGCATATTCTTTAAAGATTATGAACACAATACCTTAGTCTGAACCTTCAGGCTCTATCAATAAAATCATCAAAGTCCTTTGCCACCCACGAAGCTTCTTCCCGCGACATGCCAATAAATGGCATTTCATACAACGCTCCTGTTTGTTTATCCACAGCATACGCAGTGCCTCCTCCATCAGATCCGATGACGAAGAATCCGGGAGCATATTCCGATACCCGATAGCCTTCGTTGTGTGTAAACAAGTCTTCTATCGGCCAAAGTATAAGGTAAGCATTATTCAGAAAACCTTCGGCTCCGTTTGAGCTCCGGATAAATCTCTCGTATCCTGCTGGCAAAGTAAAGTCAACGCGTGATAAGAATATTTTCACGGCTTCTGGAAGCGGAGGGGGATTCATCGTCAAGGGCATGGTTCAATTTAACAGTTTGATTCTACCTAACTATTGATCAGCCCCCTAATCTCTTCTATAATCTCATCTGATCTGGGACTTGTGAATTGTCTAATGATTTCATCGGCGCCAAACCAGACGTAGGCACGCCTTCCGTGTTCGAATTCCAGATAATACCCGAGCGGCAATAGGGCTCCAACTTTCTTGCATTGTCGCGAGGGGATTTTTGTTGTTCCAAAAAGATTGCTGACGTAAAGCACCCCATTTTCGATGGACACATCGGCCGCCTTAAAAGCCATGAAGATGATCAGTGCCGACAAAACGGTCACGCAGGTTACAAATAGAAATGCCTGAACGCTAAAGTTCGTACGAAAAAAGATACTCCAAATCAGAAGATCGAGAAGAGCAAAAAAGAACAATAGTCCTCCCTGCGCCAGGACCGCTACTTGACTTCCGGGTAAACTTGCTTTCATCTGTTTCTTGCGATGGCCTTCTTGTGCCATTTGAAAGATGCCCAATATACTAATCTAGCCTGATGAATGCACTCGTCGAGGGTACTCTTCGGTTGAGTGTCCCTGTCGTAACTCGGGATGTTTTGAACTGCTGGTTTGAGAACACTCGTGTCTGCGACACAACGTGGTGCGCCACCGCATAGTCTCCGCTTCGGGACTATGCGGATTCCAAGGGGCATAACACTCTCGGTGTTTGCCAGTCTGCGTTTTATCTCGTGCTTAGCATATCCGCTCTCCGTGCTCTCGAAACCCGGGATGTCTTGAACTGCTGGCGTAGTTCTTAAGAACACTTGTGCCTGCGACATGACGTGGTGCTTGTGCCACCGCATAGTCTCCGCTTCGGGACTATGCGGATTCAAACGCGGTGCCTCCGGCAGCCAGCTAAACAAAAAAAAGCCGGGCGCAAACCCGGCTTTTCATTTTATATATTTCGAGAAAAATTATCCCAACTTCTCCAACCCATCCATCACTTCTCTCACCGCCTTGCGGCTGGATTCCATCAGTGCTTTCTCTTCACTGTTCAAATCAAGCTCGATGATTTTCTCCACACCGTTCTTACCCAACACTACAGGCACGCCCAGGTAGCAATCCTTGATACCGTACTCACCTTCCAGCTTAATACAAACCGGGAACACACGACGCTGATCCTTCACAATAGCTTCCACCATCTGTGCAGCAGCGCTACCAGGAGCATACCATGCCGAAGTTCCCATGAGTTTCACAAGTTCTCCACCACCAACTTTGGTTCTTTCCAAAATGGCGTTGAGTTTATCTTTATCGATCAATTCCGTCACAGGGATACCAGCAACCGTAGTGTAGCGGGGCAGCGGCACCATCGTGTCGCCGTGGCCGCCCAGGAGGATGGCTTGTATATCTTTAGGAGAAACGTTCAAAGCTTCGGCCAGGAACGCACGGTAGCGTGCTGTGTCCAGGATGCCGGCCATGCCCATGATGCGGGTGCGGGGCAGACGCGAGGTGAGGTGCGCCTGGTAGGTCATCACATCCAACGGGTTGGATACTACGATGACAATGGCGTTGGGAGAATAGCGGATGATGTTTTCCGTTACCGACTTCACGATGCCGGCGTTGGTCCCGATAAGGTCGTCGCGGCTCATGCCCGGTTTGCGCGGCAGGCCCGAGGTGATCACCACCACATCCGAGTTGGCGGATTTGGAATAGTCATTGGTGGCACCTACCGTACGGCTGTCGTACAGGTCGATGGGGGCTTTCTGCCAGATATCAAGAGCCTTGCCTTCGGCCAGTCCTTCCTTGATGTCCACCAACACGATTTCGTTGGCCACTTCGCGGTAGGCCAGCACATCGGCACATGTAGCGCCCACATTGCCAGCGCCAACTACAGTTACTTTCATTGTTAGAATATGTTTAAAGTTATGTTTAAGAAATGATGCTCTTTCCGGGGGCCTTTCTGAATAGGCGCGGCAAGTTATACATAAGGCAGGATTTTGGAAATATTTTCTTGCAAAAGGCAGCACTCCCAACCGGCGGGCCCGACGCCTGGCAAGCATGTCCCGGGACGCTGGGGGATGATTGATAAACAGGCGGTTATAAACACACACGACACATTCACACACGACGTGTCATCCCCATCAAAGCGCTATTATACTCGCAGTTTTTCCGCGTTATCGGTCAGAACAAACCGCAGCGCGCGTTGGGTTTGGGGGGTCACTTTGAAGCGGTCGTCGATCCGGTGCCCGACCACCCAGACGATCTGTCCGGCCGACTCCAACACGGTGATCGTCTCTTTGTCGGCCACACTCAACTTCTTGTCGATAAAAAAATCGCTTAGCTTCTTTTTATGATCCATGCCCAGGGGGTGAAAGAAATCGCCCGCCCGCCACTTGCGCCACACCAGGGGAAACTGCAGGTGTGTGGCATCGAGTACGGCTTCGCGCGGATCGTTGCCCCGCACTGCCGGGGCTGTATTTTCCAGGCTCAACTCCCACGGCCCGAGGGTGTGGCGGCCGGCCAGGGTGCCAATGTGTTGCTCATTCCATTCGTCGCTTCGCGGCGTGATGAAGATATTTTCACGGTCCACGACCAACAGAAAAGCAGGGGCTAAAAATTTCTTGCCGGGCTGGCCGTTCAACGCGTGGATGATCTCGCGCGTCTGTTCATAGTTGAACCCATACGTTTTTATGAAGCGCCACAGCAACGCGTTGACTTGCGCGCCATGGTTGAGCCCTTTCTTATCGATGGCAATCTTATCCTGTGTTCGAGTGATGTTCTTTATGCACCAGCCGTCAAATGCATCGTGCAGGATCGCCAGTTCACCTTGTATCTTTTCGATGCCGTTTTGCCAGGTGGTTTCCAGCGAGGGATTGAGCTCCTTGAGTTGGGGGATGATCTTGTGGCGGATAAAATTTCGCTGGTAGTCGTCGGTCAGGTTGCTCTTGTCTTCGCGCCACTTCAGGCGATGTTCGGCGGCATATTTTTCCACTTGCGCGCGAGTAGCAAACAACAGCGGGCGGATCACACGGCCATTCTTGACCGGGATGCCGGCCATGCCGTCGGTGGCGGCGCCGCGGGTGATGTTGAGCAGGATGGTCTCCATCGAGTCGTCGAAATGATGGCCGGTGGCCAGGGCCGTGTAGTAGTGGATCTCCATCAGGTCGTCAAACCAGGCGTAGCGCAATTCGCGGGCGGCCATTTGGGTGGAGAGCCCGTTCTCCCAGGCGTAGGCGTCTGTTTCGAAGCGGTGTACAAACACGGGAACGTTCAGGGTCTTGCAGGCTTGGACGACAAAATCCTCGTCGCCATCAGAATCTTTGCCCCGCAGTTGGAAATTGCAATGGGCAACACCCACGGTGAAGCCTGCCGCGGTGAAGAGGTGGAGCATGGCCATGGAGTCCACGCCACCGCTCACGGCCAGCAGAATGGGGTCTTCGCGCCGGCAGAGGGCGAACCGATCAATGTGGTTCAGAAATTGCTCCAGCATGGCAGCAAAGGTACGACATCACCCCCGATAACTGGACCCGGGGGTTACGATTTTCGCGTTTAGCGTCGTAGCTTGCAACGTTTTTTATGGATCTACGCTATACTTCGCGCGCACGCTTTTCCTGGGGGATGAAATGCCTCATCCTGGTGGCTATTGCCTTGTTTTCGGGCATGAATTCGGCCTATGCCCAGAAGAAAGTAAAGCTGAAACAGGCCGACCGGCTCCAAGGCGGCAGGGCCGGCGAGGACCGTTTCGACCGTGTGATCGGTAACGTGATCTTCGTCCAAAACACCACCACCATCTATTGCGATTCCGCCCACTTTTTCAAGAAAAGAAACTACATCGAGGCCTTCGGCAAGGTGCGCATCCTGGAGGGCGACTCGGTGACCATCACGGGCAACAAGCTGGAATACGACGGCAATCTCAAACTGGCCAAACTGCGCAACAACGTGGTGTTCACGAAACTGGCCACCTCCACGCTCTACACCGACTTCCTGGATTTTGACCGGCCCAAGAATACGGCCTACTATTTCAACAACGGCAAGCTGGTGGACAGCATCAACGTGCTCACCAGCGTGAAAGGTTATTACAACCTGACGTCTAACATGGCCTCTTTCAAACGAAACGTACACGTGAAGAACCCCGACTATACCATGACGTCGGATAGTTTGCAATACAATTCGCGGAGCAAAATCCTCTACTTCCGCACCCCGACTACGGTGGTGGACAAAGACAGCGCCACCTTTGTGTACAACGACGGCGAGTACGACACCAAGACGCGTCGTTCGGACCTGAAGCTAGGCGAGGCCGAGTCGGTTGATTACAAATTGGAGGGCGACGACTATGCGCTCGACGACATCCGCAAAGTATACAAGCTGCGCGGCAACGTGATCATGACCTCGAAAAAGGAGAACATCATCATCTACGGACAGGCCTCCGACTATTACAAACTCAAAGGCGTTTCCAAGGTGTACAACAATCCCTATCTCGCCAAGGTCGGCGACGACTCCGACACCCTCTTCATCTCGGCCGACACACTGGTGTCGATCGACAGTCCCGACCCCCAGAAGAAAAGACTGCTGGCCTACAACCATGTGAAAATTTATCGCGGTGACCTGCAGGGTCTCGCCGACTCGCTCGAATACCGCGCGGCCGACTCCACCATCTACTTCTACAAAAGTCCGGTGTTGTGGACGGAGGGCAACCAGATGACGGCCGACACCATCCGAATGCTCATCAAGAACAACACCATCGACCGCCTCTTCATGAACGTGAACAGCTTTGTGATCTCGAAGGATTCGCTGGTCAACTACAACCAGATTAGCGGCCGCAAGATGACGGCCACCTTTGAGAACAAGAAGATCAGCCGGGTGTATGTCGAGGGGAATGGCGAAAGCATTTATTATGCGCTCAGCGAAAAGAAAGACGACAAACCGGTAGGGACCATGGGTACGAACCGCATCATCTGCAGCAATATTCTCATCCGCTTCCGCGACGGCAAAGTGAACAACCTCAGTTTTTATACGCGTCCTGAAGCACGTTTCATTCCGCCCCATGAATTAAAGAAAGAAGACATGACGCTAAAGGGTTTCTCCTGGAAAGGCGACACCAAACCCAAGCGCGAAGACGTGGTGAAACCCTTTCACCGCAAGAGCCCGTCCATCCAACCCTAAGGTTAACATTCTGGTAACAACAAACTTCATTACCCCCGGAGACAGGGGATGTAAAACCGCTATGAGACGGCGGAATCGTTTGTGTGGAAAAAAAGTCGTGTCCGGCAACGAAAAAGTTCTGTTTCTATTATGAGGTACCATTAAAATGTTTAAATTTTGTGAAATACATATAGACCCTGGGTATGAAGCGTTTCTGGTTGTTGGCGATTCTGATTTCTGCCTCCCTTGCGGGGTTCGGGCAGGGATTCGAGCTCACTAGCATCCA
>CBIHQM010000149.1:0-13699 GCA_966211885.1 uncultured Chryseolinea sp. | reverse complement strand
GCCACCTCCGAACAAATGGCCGAGCGCGTGGTCTCCGCCCTCCGCGAATCGTCGGCCGAACACTACGCGAGTTTGTTTCCCACCGTGTCCGACTTCCACGCCGTCATGGAAGAAAGCGCCGAGATCTACGGCGCCTCGCTGCAAGACGCGCAATCCGAATTCGAACGCACCTACAACACCAACCTCCTGCCCGCCGTAAAGGCTTCCTTTGAATCACTGCTCGAACGCGGAAAAGAAAAAGGCATCGACTGGAAATCCATCCGCTACGTCGGCATAGAATTGACAGAGAACACGTCCGAACGATTCGGAGCCGTACCCGTAACGATTGTGTTTGCTTCGGGAGGAAAAGAATATCGTATTAAAATGGATAAAGCGATGGTGTTGGATGGTCAGTGGAAAGTGAGCCAGTTTTTAAAGCTGGTGTGAGTCGGTAAGGAGGAGCCAGAAGCCGGGAGCCAGAATCTTGGGAGTCGGAATTCAGTAGTTAGAATCCAGTGGCCAATCCGTAGCTTAGGAGCCGGGAACCGGGAGAAATGCAAAAGAAACCTGCATTTAAAAACTCCCGGTCCTTGGCTCCAAACTTTTTACTACTGACGACTGACTACCAAATTTCTCTTTACTGGCTACTAGATTCTAACTACTGCTACTGACTACTTGATTCTGATTACTAACTCCTGGCTCCTGGCTACTGGCTTCTGGCTCCTAACTACAGCGTCCACCCCTCCCGATACTCCCGCCTCACAAACTGATTCGCTTCATCAAAGTTTGTGATCTTCATATTCTTTGCATCCCACAGCAACGTCTTCCTGCCCGGCGAAGTGCCATTGGGTCCTTGCATCGCGTAGCTGCGGAGTGCGAGGTTGCCCATCAGGACGGCTTCGGTGAAAGGGCCGGCGTATTCGAAGGGGGAGCTCAGTTGCATTTTGCCATAGCCTTGCAGGCAGGCATCTACCCATTGTGTGTAGTGGCCTTCTTCGCCGCCGGGAATGCGGGAGATGGTTTGTTTGGGTAGGGTCGCGGTTTTCATGAGGGAGGTCGGCAGGAGGGTGGGTGCGGTGTTGTAGCATCCGGCGAGCTTGCCTTTGGTGCCTTCGAAAATGTAGCCGTTTCCCTCGTCGCCCAGTTGTTCGTTGGGCAACAATTCTTCGGGACGTTTTGGCAAGAGGCCGCCGTCGGTCCAGGAGAATTGGATGTCGCCTTTGCCGTCTTTGCGGGGAAATTTCATGTAGATGATGGAGGAGGCGGGACAGCTTTCGTTGTAGTGGGCTTCTTCAAAGAATCCCGACCATGCGGTGGTGGTGCTGCATTCTACCTCGGTGGGGAAGTCGATGGGCAGGATGCGAAAGGCGGCGTCCATGATGTGACAGGCCATGTCGCCGAGGGCGCCGGTGCCGAAGTTCCACCAGCCTCTCCAGTTAAAAGGGAGATAGGCGGGATTGTAGTCGATGAACTTGGATGGACCCAGCCACAAATTCCAATCGAGTTCGGCGGGCACATTGAATTTTCCGGTTGGCGTCGGGATGCCTTGGGGCCACACGGGTCGGTTGGTCCAGGTTTGTACTCTGGTGACTTCACCTATGAGACCGGCGTCGATCATTTCTTTGGCTGTGCGCACATGGTCTGCGGAGGCATACTGGTTGCCCATTTGTGTTACCACTTTATATTTCTTAGCGGCCGCGGCCAGCTCACGGGCTTCAAAGATGGAGTAGGTGAGGGGCTTCTGCACATACACGTGCTTGCCCCGTTGGATGGCAGCCATGGCGGCCACGGCATGTGTGTGGTCCGGTGTGGAAACCGAAACGGCGTCGATGTTTTTGGCTTCTTTGTCGAGCATGACGCGAAAGTCTTTGTAGTATTTCGCTTGCGGGAAATTGGCCTTTGATGTTACGGCCATACGATCGTCGACATCGCAGAGAAAAGCGATCCTGGCTTTTGGATTTTTTGCAAATCCCGTAAGATCACTCTCCCCTTTACCGCCCACACCAATGCCGGCAATGTAGAGCGTGTCGCTGGGCGGAACATAGCCTTTGCCTCCTAACACAAACCGGGGCAAGATCGTGAAGGCTGCGGCAGTAACCCCTGCATTACGAATGAAGTCTCTTCGGGAAATTGAATGCGGGGATGGAATTTCTTTTTTCTTCAGAGGCATGATCGGGTTGTTTAGCGTGAATGATTTTTTTTTGACACTAAAAAATTAGACAAAATCCACAAGAAAAGAAACGCGCCTGTCTTGGTTGGTCGATGAAAAACGTGAAAGGAGTAATATCTTGTATTTTTAGGATAAGAGATGCTCATTTTTTCGACGGACGCCGCTCGTCGAAAGGGGTCTTGAGTCCTTAGTCCTGAGCCATAATTTCAACTCAATACTAATAACCACTTCACAACTCTATGGCTACTGTACATTGTCCTTCGATAAAACAAAGATCGTATAAAAACAAAGAGGCTGCCCAAATGAGTAGCCTCTCTTTTAAATAATTTATCTTCAGCCTATGAAAGCTTCCACCCATTGCGGTATTCGCGTTTCACAAACTGGTTGGCGTCGTCGAAGTTGGTCACCTTCATGTTCGCGCCATCCCAGAGCAGCTTGATGTTGCGGCCGGGGTAGTCGAACTGGTCGGGTTTATCTTTCTTCGGGTAGCGCACGTCGTGGCTGCGGATGGCGAGGTTGCCCATCAACACCGTTTCGGTCAGTGGACCGGCGATCTCGAAGGGTGAGCTCACTTCCATCTTGCCATAGCCGGCGAGACAGGCTTCCACCCATTGGGCATAGTGTCCATCAGCACCGTTGGTAACGCGCTTGATGGTTTGCGCCACTTTCACTTCGTTGTTTTTCGATGTAGGCAACAAGCTGGGATACATGCCATAGGTACCGCACATCATCTTGCCTTTTGTGCCGATGAAGATCACGCCATTTCCTCCGTCGCCCATCGTTTCGTTGGGTCCCAGTTCTTCAGGTCTGGGGGGCTGAATGCCCCCGTCCATCCAGTGCATCTTGATATCCGATTTGCCATTCTGGCCGGGGAAGGTCAGGATCACATAGGAAGAAGGAGGGCAGCTGTCGGGGAAGTAGCCGCGTTTGAATTCGTCAACATAAACGCTGCCGACGCTGGCGGTAACGTCCGTGGGATATTTCAATCCCAACACGCGGAACGGTGGCTCCACAATGTGGCAACCCATGTCGCCCAGGGCGCCGGTGCCATAGTCCCACCAGCCGCGCCAGTTAAAAGGAACGAGCTTGTCCACAAAATCTTTGTAGGGGGCGGTGCCCAGCCACAGATCCCAATCCAATTCTTTGGGTACCTGCGCTTTGTTTTCAGACCACGCTATGCCTTGCGGCCAAACGGGGCGGTTGGTCCAGCAATAGACGGTGTGCACGTCGCCGATGGTGCCGGCGTTGTACCACTCCATCAATTGGCGCACGCCGTCGCCGGACGAGCCCTGGTTGCCCATTTGGGTAACGACCTTGTATTTCTTGGCAGCCTCCGTCAATGCGCGGGCTTCAAAGATGTCGTGCGTCAAAGGTTTTTGAACGTAGACGTGTTTGCCCAGTTGCATGGCGGCCATGGCCTGCACAGCGTGGTTGTGGTCCGGTGTGGAGACCGAAACGGCATCGATGCTTTTGTGTTCTTTTTCAAGCATGACGCGATAATCCTTGTAGTACTTGGCTTTCGGGAAGGCGGCAACGGATTTCGCCGCGCGGCGATCGTCCACATCACAAAGGAATGCGATCTCTGCCTTGCCGCTTTTCGCGAACTGGGCAATGTCGCCTTCGCCTTTTCCGCCCGCACCAATGCCGGCTACATAAATTTTATCGCTGGGGGCCTTATATCCCACACCGCCCAGTACGTGACGGGGCACAATGGTAAAGGCCGCTGCAGCAAGCCCGGCTTGCTTCATGAAATTCCTGCGGCTTACCGAAGGAATGGTCGTTTTCTTTAAAGGCATACGTCTATTTGGGGTTTCTGATTGTTCCTTTTTCTACGTATCGAAGGTCGTGCTTACGCGTCGAACTTCACGCTGATCTCCAGCGTGCGCTCATCGTACTTCAAGCCATACTGATCCAACACATCTTGTGGCACGCCGTTCCATTGGTTGGGTTGATTGCCCACGTAACCCAGATCGGTGATGCCCATTTTGCTGGTGAAAAATCCGGTGGCGGTCAGATCGCGCATCGTGTTGAAGAAAGCAACACCTTGCTGGTGTTCGGGTTTTGCTTTTTCAGGATAGGCGATGAGGTCCACCAACTCAATCTGCTGCGCCGGTGTGCAGGAGGCGAAGTCGGCATTGAAGCGGTTCATGCACTGCAGGTCCAGCCATTTCAGACCACCGCGTAACGGCGTTTGATAGTGCGGCATATCCTTTACGATAAAGCCGATAAAATCCGGCACACCCGCCTCGCTGGCGCTGCCCGAGGTGGCATCCTTGGGGATGATGATGTCGGCCAATATAGTGATGGTTTTCATTTCGTGCGCATCGAAGAAGGTCTCGGCCTGAAGTTTGGCCTCGCGTATTACTTCGGCTGCGTTGCGATCGTACTTCAACTCTGTTGCCGCGGGAGCTGCGGTAGCTTCGGGCTTCTTGTCTGTGTTACAAGCTTCGAGCAACACACCGGCGCCAACGGATCCTACGGCAAGGGTTTTTAAATATTTTCTTCTGTCCATAATGGTAGATTATAGATTTTGTTTTTTCAGTTCGTCGATGATGTATTCGGATGCGCGCATGGAGAGGGCCAGAATGGTCCAGGTCGGGTTCTTGTCGGCTTGCGACACAAACGGTCCACCGTCCACCACAAACAGGTTCTTGCATTCGTGCGCCTGGTTGTATTTGTTCAGGGCCGAATTTTTCGGGTCGTTGCCCATGCGGGTGGTGCCCACCTCGTGGATGATGCGACCGGGTGCTTCAAGGCCATATTGATTTTCCTTTGTGCCATCGTTACCCCACGTCACCACGCCACCGGAGTTGTGGATGATCTCTGCAAAGGTTTCCTTCATGTGCTTGGCCTGGTTGATCTCGTGATCGCTCCATTTGTAGTGGAAGCGCAACACCGGAATACCATATTTGTCGACCGTGTTCGGATCGATCTCGCAATAGTTGTCGCGCAACGCGATGGCCTCGCCACGTCCCGACATGCCGAAAGCGGCGCCGTAGAAATAGCGGTAGTCATCTTTCAGCGAAGCACCATAGCCACCGGCAGCTTTCACTTTGCCGTCACGGCCGGGGTATTTGCCGTTCGTGCCCTGGATACCAAATCCAAAGCCATAACCGGGCATGCCCATGCCGCCATAATATTCGATGTGATAGCCGCGGGCGAAATTCAATTTCTTGTTATCGAGCCACCACGGTGTGTATACGTGCATACCGCCCACGCCGTCTTCGTTGTAACGCTTCCGGCCGATCAGTTTGGGGATAATGCCACCCATGTCGGCACCGGTGGAGTCGTGCAGGTAGCGGCCCACCACGTCGCTGGAGTTGGACAGTCCATTGGGGTGACGCGACGACTTGGAGTTCAGCATCAAACGTGCCGATTCGCAAGCGCTAGCCGCGAGGATCACGACCTTGGCCGTTACCGAATATTCTTGTTTGTCGTCTTTGTTCACAAACGAAACACCTGTTGCCTTACCCTCATCGTTGGTGAGCACTTCGCGCACCATGGCGTTGGGAATGATATCGACGTTGCCTGTGGCAATGGCCGGTTTCACCAACACGGAAGACGAAGAAAAGTCAGCGTGCACCGTGCAGCCACGGCTACACTGGCTGCAATAGAAACACTGTCCTCTGTCTTTGTTGATGGGCTTGGTAAGGATGGAGAGCCGTGAAGGGATCACGGGGATATTCATTTTCTTCGCGCCTTCTTTGATGAAGAGCTCGTGGAGGCGTGGTTTGGGCGGGGGCAGGAAGATGCCGTCCGGCTCGTTGGGCAGATTTTCTATCGAGCCGAACACGCCCACCAGTTTGTCTACTTTGTCGTAGAAGGGAGCTACATCTTCGTAGCCGATCGGCCAGTCGTCGCCGAGTCCATCATGGCTGCGGTGTTTGAAATCTTTGGGGCCGAAACGCAATGAAATTCTGCCCCAGTGGTTGGTGCGACCGCCTACCATGCGCGAACGGAACCAGTCGAACTCGGTGCCATTCTTGTGGGTGTAGGGCTCGCCTTCCAGTTCCCATCCGCCATAGGCCGCATCGAAGTCACCGAAATTGCGCAGGGGAGTGCTCGCACCGCGGCGGGGCGACTCCCAGGGCCATTTTAGCTGGGTGACATTTTTTGCAGGATCATACAGGGGGCCGGCTTCCAGCAACACCACTTTAATTCCGGCATTGGCCAATACATAAGCAGCCATTCCGCCGCCGGCGCCGGAACCCACGATACACACGTCGTAGGCCTTCTGAGTTTTCTTAATTTGAAATTCGGGCATAGATATTTATTGAGCTTACATTAAAGGTACTTCTTTTCCAAAGAGCTGAATATGGTTTTATATGAACGTCACCATTAAATGATGTGATGATCAAATCAATAGGGACAGTCCCGGGGAAAGCTAAGAAAAAAATCCCTGCCCCGAAAACTTTCCGCGAGCAGGGATCAACCAAACTAGGATTATTTCAAGACCGTCTGTCTTGTTCTACCATCCCGGATTATCGGGCCGCAGATTCGGATTGTTGCGGAAATCGCCCGCAGGCAACGGCAGCAGCAAATGTTTCTGCTGCAGCACCACGGCGGTGCTCAGGGTGCCCCCCACAAAATCTTCGAAAGTGCTGGTATCGTCCTTATAAATTTTGCGCAAGCGCACCATGTCAAACCAGGTGATGCCCTCGTAGCACAGCTCGTGCCATCGTTCGCGCCACACCGCCTCGCGGAATTGCGATTGCGAGAGACCGGAAAGATCGGCCAGGTTCGCCCGGCTGCGAATGCGGTTCACGGCCGCATAAGCCTCTACCGAAGGACCCCCGGATTCATTTTGCGCTTCTGCATACGTCAGCAACACTTCCGCAAACCGGATCAAAGGGTAATTCAAGCCGGCATTACCGGTACCGGAGTTCCCCGGCGAGCCATTGGCGATCACGTCGAAATGCTTAAAGATATAGGGCTTGTTCAAAGGGAACACCGCACCATCACCACCGGCATAATACGACGAGAAGAAAAATTGCTTCTCTTCCACACGCTTATCGCCGGCTTCAAACGAATCGAGGAAGGAGGCTGTGGGAACCGTGGTGCCCACTTCGCCCGAGGCGGTGATGTTGGTGTTGTTGGGAAGGAAATACGACTGGTAGTTGCTGTTGGCGATGCCCGCCGCATACTGGATCTGGAAGATGTGTTCGATCCGGTTCTCCGTCGCATTGTTGTGCAGATCGTCATAAGAGCCGAACAAGTTCACCTGGCCGGGATTGGCAATCGAATAGTCGATCACTTCCTTTGCCTTGGCGGCGGCCTTTTGATAATACTCGCCGCCCTTGCTCAGCGGGTAGCCGGCCTCGGTCAGATACACATTCGCCAGCAGCGATTTCACGGCCGACAGGGAAGCTCTCCCCGCCAGATCGGTCCAGGGCAAACCTGCATTTTCGGCGTCCAACAGATCGGCTTCGATCAGGGCATACACCTCGGCCACAGAAGCACGGCCGGGTGTTACTTCCGGGGCGGTGTAGCTATAGATCGGCTTGGTCAGCAGCGGCACATCGCCCCACAGACGAACCAGCCAGAAGTAGTGGAAAGCGCGGAGAAACTTGGCTTGTCCCACCCATTTTTTGGAATCGGCTTCTTTGATGGCCGGTATGGTCGGGATTTTCTCGATGGCGAGGTTGGCATTGCCAATGCCTTCATACAACTGGCGCCACCACTGGCTCAGGTGTAGGTTGTCGCCCGTATGCTGAAAGCTGTACAGGTTGTTGAGGTCAGAGTTCTGGCCGGTTTCGGTTTCGGCCGTGCCGCTAAACGCGTCGAGCATCTGGAAGTTGGCCGAAAAGATACCGGCGCCGTCGCCGTGAAAACGCAGGTTCTCGTAGGTGCCGTCCACCGCGGCTTGGGCGTGTTCGGGCACTGTGAAAAACGTGGCCGGTGCGATGTTCGAGGGATCTTTTTCGTTTAGAAAATCAGAACATCCTGCCGCCAACCACAAGCTGCCCGCGAGCAACAGGTGGGTCGTATGTTTATAATTGAATCGCTTCATCTTTCTGTTGTTTAGGGTTGATTATAAACCGAGGCTCAGGCCCAGCATATACGTGGTCGGTTTAGGATAGTCGAAGAAGGTCTGCCCTTGTGCAAACGGGTTGGTGTAGGTCGACACTTCCGGATCGTTGCCCGTGAAGTTGGTCTTCAGGAAAAAGTTTTGCGTCGACGCATAGATGCGCAGGCGGCTGATGTGCAACCGCTCGGTCATGTTCGAGTTGAACGAATAGCCGATCAGCAAATTCCGTCCGCGCAAAAACGATCCGTCTTCCAGCCAATGCGTGTCCACGTTCGACACGTAGCCGGCCTTGGAGTCGCGCACGGCGGCAATGTCTGAATTCTGATTTTCAGGTGTCCAGGCTCCCAACACCGAGTTGAAGCTGTTGGCCAGACCCGTGCGATCCTCGCCGGAGTGATGCGTCATGTTCAACACATCGTTTCCATACGAATATTGCAAGTCGAGGGTCAGGTCCCAGTTCTTGTACTTCAAAGTGTTGATGAACGATCCATACGACTTCGGATTGCCATTGCCAATGATCATGCGGTCGGCGTCGTTGATCTGGTGGTCGCCGTTCACATCGAGGTATTTCACATCGCCCGGCAAGATGGGCTTGCCTGTCCCGCGATAGCTGTTCACACCGTATTTGGCGGCCTCGGCTGCTTCGGCTGTGCTCCACGTGCCCAGGCGCACCAGTCCCCAGAACGAACCCACCGGCTCGCCTTCCTTGATCACACCGGTCTGGTTGGTGAAGTTGGGATTGCCCACACCAAAAATAGGAGCAGGGGTCGCCAGCTTCAACACTTTGTTCCGGTTGATGGAAATATTGAAGATGGTGTTCCAGGTGAAATTGTCGGTTTGAATGTTCACCGTGTTCAGGGCCAATTCAATACCCTTGTTCTCCATGCTCCCCACGTTGCGCACGATCGATGCATAGCCCGACGAGGTAGGCAACGGTGCATCTAACAGCATGTCGGTGGTCTTGCGATAATAGACGTCAGCTTCGATGTTGACGCGGTTCTGGAACAAGCCCAACTCCACACCGATATCGGTTTGTGCCGTTTTCTCCCATTGCAAATCCGTATTGCCGAGGCGGTTCAACGCCACCCCGATGGTCTTGGCATTGCTCGCCACGCCGGTCACCGTGCGCAGGGAGGGAAGGGCCGAATAGGAATTTATTTCCGAGTTACCCGTGAAGCCGTAGCTGGTACGCACCTTCAAATTTGAGATCACGGGGTTGTCTTGCAGGAAAGGCTCCTTGGTGACACGCCAGGCCAACGCGGCCGAAGGGAAGAACGCATACTTGTTAGACTCACCAAATTTGGATGAACCATCCATCCGGCCGGTCACGGTCAGCAAGTATTTTTCCTTCAGGGCGTAGTTGACCCGTCCGAAATAAGAGTTGAAAGCAAACCGGCTGCGGTTGGATTCTACCGGGGGCGAGGGCAGGAAGTTCGCGGCGCTTCCCAGGTTGTTGGTATCCAGGAAGTCGGTGATGAACGTCTGCGAGCGGGCCTGGAACCAATAGATGTTGGTTTCTTGCCAGGAGATACCGGCCAGTGCCGTCAGGCTGTGAATGTCGCCAAACTGTTTGTTGTAGGTCAGGTAGTTTTCGAACGACCAGAAGGTCTCGCGGTTGTTCTGCACGCGGGCCGATCCTTTCTGGTTGTCGGGATATACATACGAAGGCGTCTCCGGCGCAGGGCGTCCGTCGTATTGATTTTGTTCGCGCTCCAGGATGTTCGTGCCCACGGTGGAGCGCAGTTCCAATCCTTCGGCAATCTTGATGTTCGCGTAAACGTTGCCAAGTACGGTCCGACTTAACAAGATATATTTTCTACTCGTCATCAAGTCAACCGGATTCTGACCGCCTTCCATAGACGGCGAATAATTTTTGTTATGCGAGAACGTACCATCGGGATAGCGCACCGGCAAAATCGGCAACGCTTCCGTGATCATCCGCACCGAGTTCAAACCACCCGTGCCAAAGTCGACAATGTTTTCCTCCTGGTTGTTATAGCCCAGGCTTCCGCCGACTTTCAACCAGGGTTTCAACTGGCTGTCGAACACAAATCTTCCCGAATAACGCTTCAGGTAAGAATTCAGCAACAACCCGTTGTCGTTGCGATAGCCGAGGAACACGCCATACGAATTGTCTTTGTTGCCACCGGTGAAAGACAACTGATGGTTTTGTGACATTTTGTTTTGCGTCGACTCCTTGAACCAGTCGGTGTCATAAAGCGGGTTTCCGTTGGCATCGAAGAGTGCAGGGTTCGTGCGGTCCAATGCGGGATTGCGTCGCCCCGAAGAGTGTGTTTGTGTAGCAGGATTCCAACCGGCGGGGTCATAGGTTTTGATGTTGTCCCAACCCAATTGTTCCGTAGCGAGGAACTCTTTTGCATTCAGCATGTGCACACGGTTCGGGCCGATGGTGGGCACGCTCATTTGCATGTCGTACGATACTTTGCCACCGGTCGTGCTGCCGCGCTTGGTGGTGATCAGGATCACGCCGTTGGCACCGCGTGCGCCATAGATCGCCGTCGCCGAAGCATCTTTCAATACTTCCATCGACGCGATGTCGCTGGGGTTGATGTTATCGATGGCGTTGTTCAAAGGATACGAACCGTTGGTTTGCGTACCCACCGGCATGATCACTCCGTCGATCACATACAACGGGTTGTTGGATGTGCTGATGGAGCTGAATCCGCGGATGCGCACATTGGTTTGTCCACCCGGACGACCCGAGTTGATGTTCACCGCCACGCCCGTAACTTTACCCGCAAGCGCCTGCGACACCGAAGGCAACTGGCGCTCCTGGATATCTTCCGCCTTCACGGTTCCCACCGATCCGGTCAAGTCCGATTTCTTCTGCGTGCCATAACCAATCACTACCACTTCCTCCAACGTTTTCGTGTCGGGAGCAAGCGAAACGGCGATGACGCTCTGTGCGTTCACAGCAACTTCCTTCGTCTCGTAGCCGATAAAGCTGAACACGAGAACGGCATTCTCGTCGGGCACGTTGATCGAAAAGTTTCCACCCGCATCGGTCACGGTGCCGACGGTGGTTCCTTTCACCAGTACGTTCACACCGGGTAGGGGACTGCCACCTTCGTCGGTGAGGGTGCCTTTCACAGCAAAATCAGGTACAGCCATACCGGGGAACTGATCGCCGGTGTTGAACTGAAGATTGATGCCGGAAAATCCCCCACCAGAATCGGCCAGGGGAATGAGTTGCATGCGATCATCCTTCGGGGGGATGAGGGTGATCTGCTTTTTCCGGATCTGATAGGTGATGTTGGTGCCGTTCAGCAACGTGTCGAGAACCTCCTCGATGTTGTTGGCTTTCATGACCAGCGTGACACGGCGGGTCGCATATTTGAATTTGCTTTCGTTGAGCACAAAACTGTAGGAGGTCTGGCGCTCGATTTCGCGCAACGCTTCTTTCAGCGTCGCGTCTTTCAAGTGAAGTTCAATGGAAAAGAAAGCTTGCCGGTGGGTGGTCGCCAGGACATGCACAGGGCTCAGGCCCAGGAGCACGATCACCAACAGGAGAGAACGATTAAACAACTTCGTGCGCCCCGGAGGCATAGGCCGCGGGTGCAAACATTGATAGAAGTACTTCATAGCGATTAGGGTTAAGTTGGAGTTTGACGAGTGTTTTAGTTATTCATAAATGACGATTTGACTCTTTTCCTTTTTGTATTTGATCTGCGACGAGAGCCGGATCAGCTCCATCACTTCATCGATGGTCTCATGTTCGATGGTCATCGTGAGCCGCTCGCGCTGCGCCAGGGCCGTGTCGATGACGATGTTCACCTTGTAGCGATTTTCTAACTTGAGCACGATCTCGGAAAGCGGCACGTTGTCGAAGACGAGGCGCTCCTCTTTCCATGCGCTGTAGTCGGAGGGATCCACCTTGTCTTTCACCACTTTTTTCAGCTCGGTGTTCACCGTGATCTGGTCGCCGGGCCGCATCGCGTAAAGCTCCTGGCCGCCTTTCACTTTTAATTCTACTTTCCCTTCCTCCAGCGTGGTCCGCACGTCGGAGTCGTCGTAGGCCTGCACGTTGAACCGCGTGCCCTTCACATAGATGGAAATGGTTTTTGTGCTGACGATAAAATCCTGTTGACTTTTCTCCACATCAAAGAACGCTTCCCCCGTGAGCACCACCTTGCGATGCACAATGCCAAAGCCATTGTCATATTCCAGCGAGCTGTTGGTGTTCAACCACACCTTGCTGCCATCGGGAAGGTCTACGCGCGTGCTGAGATTTTTTGAATGATAGACCACGGCACCTCTTGAAAGAGATTTTTGGGTCCAATAGGTATGGAACACGTAGCTGACCAGGGCAATGAGAGATATGGTCGCCGCGACTTTAAGAAAGGTGCGCCGCAGGATGGGGGAGAGGAAGCGTTGATTATATTTTTTGTCCTCCTGGATACGTTGATCCAGAGATTTCCAAGCGGCGTCGATCTTTTCAGGGTTAAATCTCCCCAGGGTGACGGTGGTTTGATACGTGACATTGATCTCATCAAAATACTGGCGATGGACATCATCTTCGCGGATCCACGCCTGCAACACGGCGATCTCCGCCTCGGTGGTCTCACGCTGTAAGAACCGAATGATCAATGCTTTTATTTCCTGTGGCGTCTGATCCATATCTACGATTTATCAACTGCTATACCTTTAACTACAGGCAGATTGAATTTGCCCCTGACAACGATTGCAGACTTTTTTTGAAATGATGAAAAAAAGATCAAACCGAAGTTGTCACACGTAATTCAGTACGTGTACACCATACACTAAAGTGATCGTGACACGCACAGCATAAAGAATGAATGGCAACGGGAGGATGAAGGGCAGACTGTATATACAAGTATTGTTATGTACAGATATGTAATAACGGGCTGTATAAGCCACGGCGCTTCACATGAAACGTACTATAAAAGACACAAAAAGAGCCAGGCCGGTCGCGCAAGCAACCCGCGGTCTACGCTCTTATTATTGAGCAGTGTAGTCTAATTTTGATTGAGCAGGCTGATGATGAGCAGGGTGAGATAGTCTTTCAGATCGAGCCGTATCTTGGACAAGGCGCGTACCATTTGTGTCTCCACTGTCTTTATAGAGATGTTCAGCCGTTCGGCGATCTCCTGGTATTTCAATCCCTCAAAGCGACTCATCTCAAAGATCTTGCGGCATTCGGGTGGCAGATGCTCCAGCGCACGTTGAAAATCTTTTTCGAGCTCTTCGGCCACAAAAGACTCGTGCGCACTAAAGTCCACGCCCGACGGTTTATACACCGTCTGCAAGAGTGCCGCATATTGATCCTGCACTTTCTGATGTTCCATCGTATTGAAGCACGTATTCTTCACCGCCGTAAACAAGTACCCATTCACCGACTGCTTCTCATCCAGTTGTTCGCGATTTTTCCAAATCCGGTAAAACACCTCTTGCACGATCTCCTCCGACTCGTCCATATTATTGAGGAACTTGTTAGCATACGCACACAGCCTTGGGTATAGCCGCCGGAACAAAAGCTCCAG
>CBIHQM010000148.1:0-13727 GCA_966211885.1 uncultured Chryseolinea sp. | reverse complement strand
CACGCGCGCGGCCTTCAATGCCTCTTGCAGACTCATAGACGACTGTGCTTCTGCTGTCAGTCAAACAACGTAGACAAGTACCAATAGAAAGTATATTCGATAACGCATGGCAGGGATAAGGGACGTTAAAAAAACATTTAAAGATAGAGCAAATTCAGAGGATTTTGATCCCTCATCAATTGAAACAAAGCTTATAGATCACAGCTTGTTCATAAAGTCACATACATTCCAGTAAAAATATACGGAATTAAGTTCTTTTTAAGGTAGTGTTACTTTGTCGGTGGGTGTCGTGAAGGATAATGCGAGCGCATGTGTATTGCTAAAAGTAACGCATCGCTCCAGGGATTGGATAACGGGCTTGACGGCAATCGCTGTGGAAGGTTTACCAGGAATTCTTCTCCCGGTTTAGTGCATATGCCGGGTACGCCTCAATGCAGCGTGACCTTTCGAATGGACTTGTTATTGGAGTCGGCCACAGGGGTGTTGAAGGAGGCCGTCAGGAGAGGGCCGTTGGTATTGCCCGGTGTTGACCCCGCGACCAGCACGGGGCTCCCGGTTGACACTTCATAGATGCGTGAGTTGCCTGTGCAAACGTAAAGTAGTCCGGTCTTGTCCGCCACGATGCCCATGGGCATGGCTAAATTGACGAGGGTGGTCACTTCGCCCGAAGGGGTGATCTTCCGCACAAGATCATTATTCAGATCACAGACGTAGAGGTTGCCGGCATTGTCGTTGGCAATGCCATAGGGTCCGTTGAAGGCGGCGGCGGTTCCAACATCATTCACGGAGCCGGCACGGCCGCTTCCGGCAAAGGTTGTGACATCTCCACCCGGGGTGATCTTCCGGATCAGGTGATTATAGAAATCCGTAACATAGAGGTTGCCATTGGGGGTCATTGTTATTGCCAGGGGATAATGGAATTGGGCGTTGCTTCCCTTGCCATCCTGCAGGCCTTGTGTTCCGCCGGCCAGCGTGGTGACAACACCGTGGCTGATCTGGCGGATCGCATTGTTGTTGCCGTCGGCGACATATAGATCGCCTGACGTGGCATCGGCGAAAACACCGTTGGGGATGTTGAACGCTGCGGCGGTATTGGCGCCGTCGGCAAAACCCTGTCCATTGCCCCCGGCAAAGGTGGTGGCTGTTCCGCTGCCATCGATGCTCAAAATGCTGTGAATGGTTCCTTGGCTGACCAGCAGGTTCCCGGCCCGCCCGAGGGCAATGCCCAGCGGGGGCGCCGCCAACCCGTCGATAAGGGTGGTGATCCCGGTGGTGGGCGTAACGGTAAAGGTGCCGCCGTTCATTTGAAAGCCGTTGACCGTGAGCACGAGGTCGCCGGTAGTGGCCGCGTTGGGAACCGTGACGACGATTTCCGTGGATGTGGCGCTCACCACCGTAGCCGCCACACCGTTAAAGGTCACAAGCGTACCCGCCAGGGTTGGATCGAACCCTGTGCCCGTCAGCGTGACGGTGGTGCCGACCGGCCCGCTTGCCGGCGCGAAAGAGCTGAGCGATAGTTGTTGCACCGTGAACACAGGTCCATAGATTTCACGCTTACCGTATTTCACGGAGATGTTTCCGGTTTTTGCGCCTTGTGGAACGATGGCGATGATCTGCGTTTCCGTAATGCTTTGAATGACTGCGGGCACGCCATTGAATTTTAAAACGATTTGACTCATGTCGGTGTTGAAGCCCGTTCCGCTGATGGTCACCGTTGTACCGGCCGGGCCCGATGACGGTTGTATCGAAGCCACATTGGTTTGAATGACGGTGAAGATGGGGCCGCTCAGCAACCGCGCGCTGTATTCAACGGTCACGTAGCCCGTGGTGGCCGTGGTGGGCACGACTGCCTTAATTTGCGTGGACGAAATTCTCTTAACGTCGGCCGCAAGTCCGTTGAATTTTACGACCGGCGCGTTCTGGGTGTCGAACCCTTGCCCGTTTATAGCGACCTCCGAATCCGGAAAGCCCCGGCTAGGGGAGATATCTGAAATCGCCGATGGACTCACGGTGAACAGAGGGCCGGTAGCCATCAGGTTGCCAACCTTCACGGTCACCGCCCCGGTCGTAGCACCCAGCGGGACAACCACCAACAGTTGCCGTGCCGAAGCCGAAGTCACGGTGGCGACTGCGCCGTTGAAAAGCACCGTGTTGCCGGACGGCACCAGGCTAAAGGCGTCGCCGTTGACGGTAACCACAGTACCCGGTGTGCCGACGGCCGGATCGAGTTGTGATATCCCAAACACGGTGAACACTGGACCCGTCACCCGTTGACCCGCGACCTCTACGGTAACGGAACCGGATGTGGCTCCTGCAGGAACGGTCACCTTCAGTTGTGCTGTCGTGGCCTGCGTGACCGTCGCGGCCACACCGTTAAACTTCACGATGTTTTGCGCGATCGTGGCACCGAACTGCGAGCCGAAAATGGTCACTTCCGTGGAGGCCACACCGGTCGACGGGTTTACGGAACTAATGGTGAGTCCGGTAGACTCGATGAAGTCAAAAAATGGCCCCGTCACCAATTGATTTCCCACCACCAGGCCTACTACGCCATCGCCGGCCTGAAAGGGCACCTCGGCGTAGAGTGTATCTTTTTTTACACTCTTCAGGATCGCGGTTTTGCCATTGAAGGTCACTTTATCGTCGGCAGCCTTCGCGCTGAAACCTTTTCCGATAATGGCCACCAGCGTGCCAGCCGGGCCTTCTCTAGGTTGGATGTCTTTGATGATGAGCTTGTCCTGGAAGGCGAACGACGGTCCGGTCACCGTCACGCCATTCACCGTGACCTTCACCGGCCCTGACCCTGCATCTTCCGGAATGATCACCACGATCTGGGTCTCCGTCACACTTTCCACCACCGCGGCCACACCGTTGATGGTGACAGAAACCTTGTCGATATCAACGCCAAATCCTGTGCCCGCGATCTTTACTTCCGTTCCGGGCATGCCGCTGTCGGGATCGATCGAAGAAATGGTTGGCGGGACCAAAGGGGGTTCATCTCGCCGGCTGCAGCTATAGAACAAAAAAACAAAAACCACCACGGAAAGAACCACCGTGATGGCAAGCTGCCAAAAGTGATGCGTTTTCTTTTTCATAGGACATAGGGCGGAAGGTCTTTCGCAAAGTTGAAGGCACAAACTGAAACATAATTGCAGTGACGGGATTTTTATGATGACAAAAATGTCATCGTGAACAGTACCCATTCCGTTGTGGATCAACTCTAAGAAAAGAGAAGAGAGAACAATTCAGTTGTGATTCCTTTTTCGCTCACAGAAGGCGCAATGAAATGGTAAACCCCAAAATACGCGCATTCCACGACCTTGAAGATCGACTGGTCGAAAATTAAAAAACATAAGGCCCTCACCGCAAAATGCCCTTTAAAACCATCCCTGCCGGAACCCGCAAAAAAAATGTCCGCGGCCTGTCGGAATTCCGAACTTTATTAACTTTAGGCCCGCTCCTGGAAGGCCATGGCGGGAGCGCGAGAAATTGGCCGAATAAACTACAAGCTGGATCCTATGCTGATCAACCGAAGAATCGCCCTGAAGCAATTGGGCATCATTACCGGCGGTGTGCTGCTACTACCCTCCTGCGTGAAGCAGGCCAAGGCTGTTTCCGTATCGCTGAAACACATCGCCATCACTGGCGACCAGGAAGCGTTGTTGGCCGAAGTAGCCGAAACCATCCTTCCGGCCACCGACATCCCCGGGGCCAAAGGCCTGGACGTACCATCGTTCGTTTTGCGCATGGTCGACGACTGCTATGACGCCGCACAACAAAAGAGTTTTGTGACCGGGCTAACATCGCTGGAGGAAGAGATGAAAAAGAAAACCGGCAAAACGTTCACCGATAGCGACACCGCCGCGCGAGAGACATTTTTGAAGGGGCTGGAAGAAGAACGCAAAAAAGCCGATGAAGCACAGACCCAGCCCAGCGACCTGGCCACCTTCTACGGCATGACCAAGCGCCATACCGTGCAAGGCTTTCTGAATTCGAAATACATCATGACCAACGTGCTGGTCCACAAAATGATCCCCGGCCGCTTCGACGGCTGCGTGGAGATAAAAGATAAGAATGATATTCAAACGATAATCGGATGAGTTTAATGAACATTGACGGCAAGAAGGAAAACACCTTCGATGCCATTGTGATCGGTTCGGGTATAAGCGGTGGATGGGCCGCGAAAGAATTGACAGACAAAGGACTGAAAACGCTTGTGCTGGAACGCGGACGCGACGTGAAGCACAACGTGGATTATCCCACCACCAGCCTGCAGCCCTACGAGTTTGAGCACCGCGGCCAGATCACCGAGGAAGTGCGCAAAGCCAACCCCGTCGTGAGCAAGTGCTACGCCTTCCGCGAAGACGCGCAACATTTCTTTGTGAAAGACGACGAACATCCCTACGTGCAGGATAAACCCTTCGACTGGATCCGTGGCTACCAGGTGGGCGGCAAGTCGCTGCTCTGGGCGCGCCAGACCCAGCGCTGGAGCGACTTCGATTTCACCGGCCCGGCCCGCGATGGCTTCGCGGTGGATTGGCCCATCCGCTACAGCGACCTCGCACCGTGGTATAGCCACGTCGAAAAATTTGCCGGCATCTCCGGCAACAAGGACGGCCTGAAAGAATTGCCCGACGGCGAGTTCCTGCCCCCGATGGAGATGACGTGTGTGGAAAAATATTTCAGCGAGAAAGTAGCCGGGGCCTACAAGGATCGTCATATCATTATCGGCCGTTGCGCACACATCACGCAACCCGGCCCGGTGTTCGCCGAACAAGGCCGCGCCTCGTGCCAACACCGCAACCTGTGTCAACGCGGTTGTCCGTTTGGAGGCTACTTCAGCAGCAATGCCTCGACCATACCGTGGGCCCTGAAATCGGGCAACCTCACGCTGCGTCCCGACGCCGTGGTGCACTCGATCATCTACGACGAACAAAAAGGCAAAGCCACCGGTGTGCGCGTGATCGATGCCAAGACCAAGGCAGCCACCGAATATTTCGCGCCAGTCATTTTTGTTAATGCGGCTGCGTTGAACACCAACCTGATCCTGCTCAATTCCACATCGTCGCGCTTCCCCAACGGATTGGGCAACGACAATGGATTGATGGGCAAATACGTGGCCTTCCACAACTACCGCGCAAGGGTTTCGGCAGAGTATGAAGGCTTCGAGAACTTTACAAAATATGGCAACCGTCCCAACGGCTGTTACGTGCCGCGCTTCCGGAACGTGTACAAACAGGAAACCGATTTCCTCCGCGGCTATGCGGCGGGTTTCAGCGGCTTCCGCCGGATGGAACAAAATCGCGATGGGGTGGGACAGGACTTGAAGAACAGCTTGCTCCATCCATCGTTGGGCAACTGGAGCGTGGGCTCGCACATCATGGGCGAAACCATTCCGAAAGAAAGCAACACCGTGTCGCTCAGCAAAGATGAGAAAGATGCGTGGGGCATGCCGCTGTTAAAAATAAACATCGACTACGACGATAACGACGAGAAGATGGTGAAAGATTACCTGGAGCAATTCACGGAAATGTTTACCAAGGCCGGCTTCACCAATATCAAAACCAGCGACTCCAAACAGGCGCCGGGGTTGGACATTCATGAGATGGGTGGCGTGCGGATGGGGAACGATCCGAAGACCTCGTTGCTGAACAAATGGAATCAGCTTCACGCGTGCAAAAATGTTTTTGTGACCGATGGGGCATGCATGACTTCCACCAGCACACAGAATCCTTCGCTTACTTACATGGCGCTGACGGCCCGTGCGGTTGACTATGCAGTGAAGGAGAGTAAGAAGGGCAACGTATAAAAAATCACCGCCTCTCTTTGCTCGCCGAAGCTTTAGCAAAGATGAGGCGGTGAAAATCCTCTCAATGGCTCATGAAATATCCCATGTGCCCCGTCACCAGCTGATCGGTGACAGCTTTCCGCACCGCATCCGCCTTTGAATTCACATTGAGCTTTTTGTAAATATTCTTCAAATGCGACTTCACCGTTTCCCCGGAGATATAGAGTTCCGTGGCGATGGTGGAGTAAGTTTTCCCCTGGATCAAAAGCTTCAACACCATCGACTCACGATTCGACAACGGCGAGATCTCGCTGATGTGCATCGACCGTACCAGCTGTCGCGCAATGATGGGATCCAAAGGCGATCCCCCCTCCATGAGCGTGTTCAAGGCGTCGAGCAAATGTTCGATGCAGTTGCGCTTCAACAGGTAGCCGGAAGCGCCGTGGCTGAGGGTGGAGAACACCACCTCTTCGTCTTCATGATGGGTAGTGACGAGGATTTCCAGCCCGGGAATTTTTTCCCGCAACTTCAAAATGGATTCCGTGCCTTTCATCTCCTCAAAATCGATGTCCATGATCACGATTTCCGTGAGGTCATCTTTCACCCTTTTGATGGCCTCGCGGCAATCGGTGTAGGTGCTCACCAGGTTGTAGCGGCCCGACACTTTGATGAGGGAAGCGACGACGGTGGAGAAATTTTCGTCAGGGTCGATGAGGGTCACATTTTTGGGTGCCAGGGGCAAGGGAAGCTTGCCGGTGGCGGAAGAAATTTCTTGTAGAGTTACTTGCATAGCTTTTGGGTTTTTGTTGAACGATGTTTTTATACCTTTAAGTACGAGAGTTTTGTAACGCAAAACGGGGCGCGGCTACAGACACCCCGCGAAACGGTACAAATAAGCCTTTTGAGTGTATAACCCGGATTGAGCCTCCGGAAAGTCCAATTGGTATGATGCAACAACACATCCGTCGCCGTCACAAATTGAAGGTGTATTTTCTTTTGTACTTTGAACCCGGCATTTGAATCACCCATGAGTTTTCTGACCACCTTCATTTACAGCAACCGCCCGGCCATTCGGATCTTCAGGCACGTGCTGTTTTGGGTGACCGATATTATCAACTACCTCCTCATCATTTCCGTGAACACGGAGGTGACATCCGTGGAGGTATACAAGATCGTTTTCCGCATTCCGCTCATTGCCCTGGCTACCTATTTTATCCTCTATTACCTCATCCCCAAATTTTCGCAAGAGCGCGACAAAGGGAAATTGTTTCTTTGGATACTGGGGGTGATGCTTTTCCTGGGTGTGGGCGTGCGTTACTATCGCTATTTTATCCTGGGCCCCTTGGTGGACCCCAACCAGGTGATCGACTTTGATGTGTGGGACTATCGGCGCATTCTCTCGGAAATCTTGCAGTCGATGGTGGTGATCTCCATGGCCATCGCCATCAAGCTCATCAAGAATAAAACAGAGCTGCAGCAAAAGAACGAGGAACTGGCGGCGGAAAAGAAAACGGCCGAACTGGGATTTCTCAAGGCCCAGATGCACCCGCATTTTTTGTTCAATACCCTGAACACCCTGTATTCGGAAACCATCCAGGACTCGGGGAAAGCGCAGTTGGTGGTGTTGCACCTGTCGAACCTGCTGCGCTTCATCCTGGACGAGTGTCAGAAACCGTTGATCCCCGTACAATACGAGATCAAAGTCGTGAAAGATTTTATAGCTTTGGAAGAGCTGCGCCATGGGGCGCGCCTGAATGTGAACCTGGAAGTAGCGGACGTAAATCCCCACATGATGCTGAGTCCCCTCATCTTTCTGCCTTTTGTGGAGAACAGCTTCAAGCACACGCTGCTGAACAAGCGCGGGGCCATCACGATCGACATTTCCATCCGGGGCGAGGAAGATCGGTTGCATTTGCTGATCGGCAACGACAAGGACACATCGCCCACCTCTCGCAACGGCTACAAACGGGGGCAGGGGATCTCCAACATCCGGCGACAGCTGGAGTTGTTGTATGGAAAAGAGTATAGCTTGAATGTGGACGAATCGCAGGAAAAATATATTGTGTCACTTTATATTCCAGCCAAAAAATCGCTGACCTATGCCTGACATTACGTGCATCGTGATCGAGGACGAGAAGCCCGCCCAGGAAGTGCTGAAATCCTTTCTGTCAAAAACGGAATGGATCAGCCTGGCCGCTGTTTTCGACGATGCCGTGAGTGCGTTGGATTATTTGAAGAAGCACGACGTGGACATGATCTTCCTCGACATCCAGATGCCCACTCTCACCGGCCTGGATTTTCTCAAGATCCTGAAGGATCCACCCCAGGTCATCATCACGTCGGCCTATTCGCAATATGCCATCGAGGCCTTCGAACTCGATGTGCGCGACTACCTGATGAAACCCTTCTCGTTCGACCGGTTTCTAAAAGCCGTGAGCCGCATTGCCGCCAAGCCCGACCCGGCCGCCATACAACAACTGAACAGCAAAACCCAGCCCTCCTCCGACAAAAGCTTTGCTTTTTTCAATGTGAAAAAGACCATGACCAAGGTCATGTTCAGCGACATCCTGTACGTAGAAAGCATGCGGGAATACGTATACGTTCACACGACCAAAAACAAAGTGGTCACCAAGATGAGCACGGCCGAAATGGAGAAGCTGCTGGGAAATGGTTTTGTGCGCATCCACCGCTCGTTTATCGTGAACGTGGACAAGATCACGGCCTACAACGCCGAGGATGTTTTCGTGGACCAGGTGGCACTGCCCATTGGGGTGAACTACAAGAAATACATCGACGAGTATTTCCGCAATTCCTTCATGCATTCGCTGTCGTAAAACCCTGTGATGGCGTGGCGCATTTTGCCACTAAAAAGCCCTGAAAAAGGCTCTCAAAACGCTTTTTAGCGAGCCATAACACGTTTTTTCTTACATCGTCGTTTAGGACGGTGATGGTCCTTAGTTTATTAGCACAATATTTCCGAATTTCAGGGTTTAGATTTTCTGTGAACCAGATCAGAACATATTTTTTCGTCGCATTCCTTCTCCCGGCGGTTGTTTCCATGGCTCAAAAGAAGGAACAGCCGGCGGTTCCGGTAAGCTTCCCCGACAGCGTTCGCATCGTCCTGGAAAACACCCGCAATGTAGATGCTACCGTGGTGGGCGCCAGCTTTGCGTCGGCCTGGAATAGCCTGGCTCCCGACCAGCAGAACCTTATCCGCAAACAGGCGTTCATGATGCGCAGGAAGAAATATCCCCTGCGGCCCCACCAGGTGAACTACTTTGGCGCCATCGCCAACGCCGTCTCCACCGAAAAGGCCGACGCCTCCAAGATCTCTGGCTTCCTGAACGTGGCCGGCCAGGTGATCGAGAAGGAGACGACCCAAAGAGCGGCGAGCTTCCTGCAGACCAGCAACACCTTTTTCCAGCACCACGCCCTTCATTACGAAAAACCCTTCCGGCTCTATGCCCGCGACGATGATTATGCGTTCGACTACATCACCCCCGCGCCGGCCTTTGACATGAACGACACCACCAGCACGGGAGACGCAAATCCCCCGCCGGTCTCCGACCCGCTGGCTTCTCCCTCCAATGACAACACTGACACTTCGGCCGACCCCGCCTACGTGGAAATGCCGCCGCTGTGGATGAACCCGCCGCCGCAACCCATCGTGGAGGGCGCCGTGATCCGGTTCAACCGTGTAACGCTCAACTTCGTGACCCGCTATGATTCGGTGTTCCTGAAAAATACCAAGGGCATGCTTTCCTTCCGCACCGCCTTGTTTGTAGGGGAGGAGGGAACGTTTGACTGGACGCCCGCCCAATTGAGCGCCGACAGCGTGAACTGTAATATCACGGTCTACAATTTCAACGTAAACAAACCGGAATTTAAATCGGACCTCGTCAAGCTGAATTACCTCGGCAAAACGCCCGGCTATATTCCCGGCACGTTCGAGTTCAAGTCGGCCGCGCGCAAAGATTCCGTGCCTTCCAGCTACCCGCGCTTCAAGTCATTTCAAAATAACCTGGCCATCAAAGGCATTGGCGACGAGAACGTGAAATACAGCGGCGGTTTTTCGTTGACCGGCCGGAGGATCTCCAGCGCCTCGGTCACCGGCGACCCGTCGACCATAGAAGTGTATCACAACGGCGAATTGAAATTCACCTCCAAGTCGCCCGACTTCGTGTTCACGGATTCCACGATCTCGGCGAAAAATTCCAGTGTGAGCATTCGCATGAAAAACGACTCCATCACGCACCGCATGGTGCGGATGCGCTACACCTTTGGAAAAGACAGCACACAGCGCCTGGTGCTGCAAAAGGACAAAGGCAACATGAAACACACGCCCTATTCGGCGTCGTTCTTCAATATTGATTTTGCTGCCGACGTGATCCGCTGGGATTTGTTTGCCGACAGCCTGAACATCCTGACCGACGGTGGCCGCAATACGGTGCCGGTGATCATCGAGTCGGTAGACTACTTCGACGCCGAAGATTATCGGTTGCTGAAAGGCGAAGGATTTACGTTCCACCCGTTGGCCCTGGTGGCCAACTATTGCCTGAAAAACAAAGTCCGTGATTTTTACTCCGGCGACCTGGCTTCCTTCTCCGGAAAGAAGATGCCCGACATTAAAGCGGCCATCGAGTTTCTGAGCGAAAAAGGATTGATCGACTATTCCGCGAAAACGGACGTCGTGCATGTGAAAGAAAAAGCCATCCTGCTCTATAAAGCCTATCGTGGCGAAATGGACTACGACAACCTCAAGATCCATTCCGTGATCGACAGTTTTCCAAACGCCACGCTGAATTTTCAAAAGGAATACATGATCGTGCGCGGGGTGGAAGAATTCGATGTCAGCGACTCGCTGAATGTTCGCATCGAGCCCGACAGCAGCGTGATCACACTTCTTAAAAACCGCGACATCAAATTCGACGGGACCATCAACGCCGGGAACTTCGAGATCAGCGGGAAAGGCTTCACCCTGAAATACGACAGCTTCTACATCAGCCTCACGCACATCGATTCCATCAACTTCTATGTGACGGAAACCAATGCACGAGGGCAGAGTGTGCGTCGCAAGATCAACAACTCTATGGTGGGCACCGACTCTACGGCGGCGGCGGCCGGGGGATTGGACAACAAACAGCAAACCTCGGGCACGCTGTTCATTAGCAAGGCCAACAACAAATCGGGCAAGCAAAAGCTGGCTCACTATCCGCGCCTGGATGCAGCAGCGGGCGGGGTGATCTATTTCGATCGAGAGGAGGTGCTGGGAGGTGCCTACGACCGGTCGATGTTCTTCGTGGTACCGCCGTTCAAGCTCGACAGTTTGAACAACGCCGACCCGGCCTCTATCAATTTTGATGGCACGTTCGTGAGCGGCATGTTCCCCAGCTTCAAAGAGAAATTGCATACGCAGCCCGACAAATCGCTGGGCTTCGATCACGCCATTCCAAAGGGAGGGTATCAACTCTATCAGGGTGAAGGAAAGATGAACGGAACCCTTTCCATGAACAACCGCGGTCTCCGCGGAACGGGTAGAATCGACTACCTGGCAGCCTCCGTGACCTCCAATGATTTTGTCTATTATCCCGACTCGGTGCTAGCCCGCGGTATGCGCGCCACGATCTCGGAAAAACAATTTGGCGGTGTCGAATTCCCCAATGCCTCGCTGACGGACTACGACATGAAGTGGTTCCCGAAGAGCGACAAGATGAAATTCAAGAACATGAAAGCACCCTTCAGCTTTTATGACTCCACCGCACAAATGCAGGGCACCGTCACTGTCTCGAAGGAAGGTGTGGCCGGCGCCGGCAAGTTGGAGACCCGGGGCACCGAGTTGATCTCGCGCAACATGAATTTCGCCGCCAAGGATTTTGGCGCCCGTCACGCCCGGTTCAAGGTGAAGTCCGACGATCCCGAAAAACCCTTGTTGCAGGGTAACGATATCCGCCTGAAGTTTAACCTCGAACAAAACTATGCCGACATCAGTCCGGAGGTAGAAGGTGTGGCCGCCATCGCGTTCCCTTTTGCGCAATTCAAGACCTCCATCCCCAAAATGCGGTGGGATCTGAACGCACAGAAGATCACCATGAGCAAAGATCCGGACGTGCCCCTGGAGAATTCCTACTTCTACACCACGCGCAAAGACCTCGACTCGCTGAACTTCAACGCCGAAAAAGCCGAATACAACCTGAAGACCCAGGAGCTGAAAGTGAGCGGCATTCCCTACATCATCGTGGCGGATGCTAAGATCACGCCCGAGAACAACGAAGTGTTGATCCTGGAAAACGCCAAGATCGGAACCCTGAAGAACACCACCATCGTGCTCGACACGCTGAACGGCTATCACCGCCTCACCGAGGGCGTGGTGGACATCGTGTCGAGGAAAGAGTTTGCCGGGTACGCCACCTATCAATATGTGAACCTCCTCCGCGATACGTTTGCTATCAAGATGACCAACTTTCACTTAGAGCCGATAGAACCCCTTGACCTGACCAAACGCTCGTCGAAGCGGAAGTCGTCCGCAGCGAGCATGCAGACCGTGGCGACGGGAGCGGTGACAGATAAAGAGATGTTGGTGTTGGGAGCGGGCATGTACTACAAAGGCGACATGATCATGTATGCCACGCGGCCTGCCCTGCAATTGTCGGGCTATGTGAAACTTGATATCAAAAAAATCAAGGGCGCCAACACATGGATTCAATATGCACAAAGCGGTGATGAGACCGATGTGATGATCGATTTCGCCAACGCCGTGACCGAAGAAGGTAAACGGGTGAGTGCCGGCCTGCACGTTGGTACAGACAACGATCTATACATCACGTTCATGAACGATAAGAAATCCGATGATGACGAAGATTTCTTTGCCCCCCAAGGCATGTTGCACTACGACACCGCCACCCGCGAATTCAAGATCGAAGACATGGAGAAGGCCGCGGGCAACAAGCTGTCGGGAAAACTTTTTGCCTACAAGGACGAAAACATGCAGGTGCGGTTTGAGGGACCCATCAACCTTTTCAAAGGAAGCAAAGACTTCAACGTAACGGCCTCCGCCCTGGGTCAGGGCAGCATGGAGAACAACGAGATCAAGATGAATACTTTTGTCATGGTCGACTCCAATGTGCCCATCCAGGCGTTCGACATCATGGCCAAGCAGATCCAGGATGTGATCAAGAACGAAGGCGCGGAAGAAGGATTGGGCGACCAAACGGAGCTGTTGTATAAGATCGGCGATTTCCTGGGCGAAAAAGCTGTAAAGGATTTTGAGCAACGCAGTCTCCAGGGCTATGTCTCCCTGGGCACCTTGGCCCCCACGGCCAAGCCGCTGGTGTTTGCCAACGTGAACCTGAAATGGTCCGCCAAACACAAGGCGTTTTATAGCGAAGGGCCATTGGGCATGTCGAACAGCGGGCGCAACGACATCAACGGTGCGTTTGAAGGTTTCATGGAAATAAAAAAGAACGAGGACGGCTCACCGGTGTTCCATGTCTTCTTCAAGGCCTCACCGGAAGCCTGGTATTATTTCGGTCTGGAAGACAACCGGCTGATGGTGCAATCGTCCAATTCAGATTTTAACACGATCATTTCAAAGAAGTCCAATGCCGGCAAAGCGAAGATCGGCGAGGTGGCTTTCATTCCCGGCAGTGATGACGAAACGCTGTCGTTCATCAACCGCTTCCGCCGCGAATATTTTGGCAACGACGTGCCCTACAGCTTTGGCGACAGCACCGCCACCATCAAGAAGAAGGACGACGAAAAGAAAAAGGAATCGGATGATGGATTTTAGTCAGGAGGAAAATCTGATTTTAAATTTCATGGCTCGCTAACCGATGACAAATTCCACTGACAACCTCATTTCGAAGAAAAATACATCCCATTTCAATGGCCATACGTTAGCGCCACATTGTGGGAGCGAGTAGTTTGCGGCATGGAAGACGGG
>CBIHQM010000147.1:0-13760 GCA_966211885.1 uncultured Chryseolinea sp. | reverse complement strand
CCTTGACGGAGTCGATCTTCAGGCTGTCGCAATTTTCGACAAAGCTTTTGGTGTACTCCAGCGTTTCGTAGTTGTCGGTCAATATGTTTTCCGAATCGTTGGAGAGGGTCTCGAGATAATACAATCCCAACCCGCCGATCGTAACGATTACCAGGAAGAGAAAGATTACACCCCATGCCACTTTGATCTTGATGCTCATGATAGTATCACTAAGTCGATATCTGAATCTGAAAGCCTGTTAAGCAACTGGTTGAAGACGTTCGTCTTCAGGATCACCTGCCACAGCCGCAAGTGAGGTTTGCCGATGCACACGGTGGTGATCTTTTTTTCTTCTGCCACGGTGGCGATCACGTCCGGTACGCGATTGCTTTTCACCTGGATCACTTCGGCACCCAGCTCGGTGGCCAATTTGAAATTGTTGATCAGGTGACGTTGTACGGAAAGCTTTATCCGGTTCGAATCTTCCTGCGGCGTCTGAACATAGAGCACATGCCATTTTGAATTGTAATACCCCGCCAGGCGGGCGGTCTTGCGAATGATCATGCGGGCGGTATCGTGGTTGGTGCTGATGCACGCCAGGAACCGCTCGTGTCGTATCCTTTTGTCTACCGTCACCTCGCTATCTACTTTGCGCTCGACCTGTGAAGCCACTTCCTTCAAGGCCAGCTCGCGCAGTTGCAGGATCTTCTCCGCCTGGAAGAAATTTCGCAACGCAGTCTCGATCTTGGAGGGATGATAGATCTTTCCTTCGCGCAGGCGCACAATGAGCTCGTCGGCCGTCAAGTCGATGTTCACTACTTCGTCGGCGAGTTGCAGCACGCGGTCGGGAACGCGTTCGCGCACTTCGATGCCGGTGATCTGCTGCACTTCTTCATTCAGGCTTTCGATGTGCTGGATGTTCATGGCGCTGATCACGTTGATGCCTGCGTCCAATATTTCCAACACATCTTGCCAGCGCTTTTCGTTTTTGCTGCCTTCAATATTGGTATGGGCCAGCTCGTCTACGATGACCACCTCGGGGTGGATGTTGAGAATAGCCTGCAGGTCCATTTCCTCGAGTTCTTTGCCTTTGTAGAAAACCGTTTTTCTCGCGATCACGGGCAGACCGGCGATGAGTTCCTGGGTCTCTTTCCGGTTGTGCGTTTCGATGAAGCCTACCTTCACATCTACGTCGTTCTTTAATAAACTGTGGGCCTCCTGCAACATGCGATACGTCTTCCCCACACCGGCGCTCATGCCGATGTAGACCTTAAATTTCCCGCGCCTGGATTTCTTGATCAGGTTCAGGAAGTGTTCGACCGATTTCTCTTTTTCTTCCATGTCAAAGTTATGAAAGGCGTTCACCTGCGCATCTTGCGGGAAAGGGCGGATATACGCCCCGGTAAATATCCACACAGATCATGAAAGCCCACAGTTTTCCTATTTAATATTTAATCCCCGGGCGGCATGGTGCACTTTGAAGTGCAGCCGTGCCGCCATGAGTAAGAACGTTCAGCGTGTACGTATTTTTTTTCATGACGTATGCATGAGGTTAAAAGCTTATGGCCAAGGCCGTGGAGACAAACGTGTCGGTTTTCGTGGCGGTCTGTTCTCTTGTGAAAACTTCGTCCTTGCTATTTAAATGGCGCACCTCGATCCGCCACAATGCATTCGGAGCAATCTGATAGTCCAGGTTGGCCGAAACGCCGGTCGTCTTGAAGCCGTGTGGAGTACCCGTGGCGATGATCACGCCGTTGCCGTCGCTGTAATATTCAGCGCGCGCGGCCACCGTAACTTTATTGCTTAGCGCGACCCTTGCTATCACCACAGGCGAATACCAGGCATAGGTGGAACTGGTTTCGGGGCTTTTCTCTTCCGCTCCATAATCAAAGCCCACGATCAAACCAAACGCCTTGGTCACCTGGAACGTGCCATAGAAATTGTGGAAGTAGCGCATCTGTCGCGCGCTATCGGGTTTGTTTGTGCCGATAAACGAACTGCTGTTGAGGGTCACATTGGAAGAAGGCTTAAAGGTGATCTGCGTTCCGAACGAGGGGAGCGAGTTGCCGCTGACCCGCTGAACGCGTTGCCAGCCGTTCAGTACAAGCCCGGAGAAAAACCATTTTCCGTTGTCTGTGGTATAAGAGATTTTGGCACCCGCTTCATAGTAAGGTGTGTTGTCGGCCAATATACTCCGTGTCAGGTTCCAGCAATCTTTGCCGACCGCACTCTCAAAACCGATGTGCGAAGCAAAAATGCCTGCGTCAACCCACAGGTTTTTGCGGGCCGAAAGTTTTACGCCGGCGTTGGCTTCGTAGATATTCTTCAACACGCCCGGTTCGGAGGCGAGGTTGGCGTTGGCATAGGTGCCGGTCATCAACGCCAGGTTGGCCCGCACGTTGTCGGTGTTGTAGGACCCTTTGATGAAGCCGAGGTTGAGGTTCACTTCATTGTGTCGGTTATAGGAATAGACAAAACTGGGTCGCGTGTTGTCTGCGGGCTTGTTGAAGTCATAGACATAATAGGTTTCCAAATAGCCACTTACCGTGAAGGGGGAAGGTTTTTCTTCCTCCTGGGAAAAGCAAAGCATGGAAAATGAAGTCAATAGAAGTGTCAGGATTAAAGTTTTCATAGTATAGTTCTAAAAAATAGGACGTGTACTCGGCAGGAAAAGCGACACGATCGCCCCTGCCTTGCGCACAAAGGGATGACATTATTTTAATTCATCCAAAGCCATGTTCAGTTTTAAGACGTGTACTTTCGAGGGACCGAACATGCCCAGGAAAGGACCTTCAATGTGCTCGTTCACCAGGGCTTCTAGCTTATCCGCGCCAATGTTCCGGACGCGCGCAATCCGCGCGATCTGAATCCTGGCCGCTTCCGGTGAGATGTCCGGATCCAATCCACTGCCCGACGCCGTCACCAGGTCGGCAGGGATCTGTTCTTTGGTGATACCGGGATTGTGCACGAGGAAAGTATCGATACGGGCCTGCACCGTGGCGAGATAGTCTGGGTTGCTCGGGCCTTTGTTGCTACCGGCCGAACCCGCGGCGTTGTACTCCACGGCAGAGGGTCTTCCCCAGAAATACTTGTCTTCCGTAAACTTCTGACCTACGCGTTCATAGCCCACTACTTTGCCATGGACCGAAAGCGTTTCACCTTTTCCACCACCCGGCGCGACTTTGCCAATGCCCGCAATCAGCAACGGATATAATCCCGCGGTGATGATCAGCAACACCAGGGTAAGCTTGAGCGATATAATGATATTCGTTTTCATTTGTATTGCAATTTTAAATTCAGATGACAAAACCCAGTAACGCGTCGATAAGCTTGATGCCGATGAAGGGTGCTATGATCCCTCCTAAACCATAGATAAAGAGGTTCCTTCTCAGCAGGGCCGACGCCCCGATCGGCTTATACGCCACGCCACGCAAGGCCAGCGGAATGAGCATCGGAATGATCAGCGCGTTGAAGATGATCGCCGAAAGAATGGCCGACTCCGGGCTCTTCAGGTTCATGATGTTGAGACTTTGCAGGGCTGGGATGGACGTTATGAACAGCGCCGGCACAATGGCAAAATATTTTGCCACGTCGTTGGCAATGGAAAACGTGGTGATCGTTCCGCGCGTGATCAGCAACTGCTTTCCGATCTCCACCACTTCAATCAGCTTCGTCGGGTCGCTGTCCAGGTCCACCATGTTGGCGGCTTCCTTGGCAGCTTGGGTGCCGCTGTTCATGGCCACGCCCACGTCGGCCTGGGCCAGGGCGGGGGCGTCGTTGGTGCCGTCGCCCATCATGGCCACCAGCTTGCCGTTGGCTTGCTCTGCCTTGATGTAGTTCATTTTGTCTTCGGGCTTGGCTTCGGCAATGAAGTCGTCGACGCCGGCCTTTTCGGCAATGTATTTCGCGGTGAGCGGATTGTCGCCCGTCACCATGACGGTCTTCACACCCATTTTGCGCAAGCGCTCAAACCGTTCGGCGATGCCGGGCTTGATGATGTCCTGCAATTCGATGGCACCCAACGCTATGTGATTCTCGGCCACCACCAAGGGCGTTCCGCCATTGGAAGAGATCTTGTCCACCGTGGCTTTTATTTCTTCGGGGAAACCGTTGCCGTTTTTCTCCACCAGTTTCCGGATAGCATCATAAGCGCCTTTGCGGATCATGCGGCCATCCAAATCAATTCCCGAGGTGCGGGTATCGGCAGAGAATTTTATCACCTTCGAATTGGGCAAGCCATACGAGAGATCTTCGGGACTTCCCATCGAAGCCGGATGCCGGTAGCCTTTTGTGGCCGCAAGCTCCACGATAGATTTTCCTTCCGGCGTTTCATCCGACAGGGAAGCGAGCGTGGCGCTTTCAATAAGACTATCCACGTGAACACCTTTGCCCGGGTGAAAGTTAGTGGCCTTGCGATTGCCGATGGTGATCGTTCCAGTTTTATCCAGCAACAACACATCCACATCGCCGGCCGTTTCTACGGACTTGCCACTCTTGGCAATCACGTTCGCGCCAAGTGCACGATCCATACCAGCAATGCCAATGGCCGAAAGCAACCCGCCGATGGTGGTGGGAATAAGACACACGAAGAGCGAAATGAAGGCCGCAATGGTAATGGGCGTGTTTGCGTAATCAGCAAACGGCTTCAGCGTAACACACACAATGGTGAAGATCATCGTGAAAGCCGCCAGCAAAATAGTGAGCGCGATCTCATTCGGTGTCTTTTGCCGCGTGGCGCCTTCTACGAGCGAGATCATTTTATCTAAAAACGTTTCGCCTTGCGAAGTGGTCACGCGCACTTTGATGCTGTCGGAAAGAACTTTTGTTCCGCCGGTCACCGACGATTTATCACCACCCGCTTCGCGAATGACAGGAGCAGATTCTCCTGTTATAGCCGATTCGTCCACCGTGGCAATGCCTTCGATGATCTCGCCGTCCATAGGAATAACGTCGCCGGCTTCACAAAGGAAGATGTCACCTTTCGTCAGCTGCGAGGAAGGCACCATTTTGATGCGACTGGAATTTTCGGCAAGCACTTTGGCTTGCGTTGTTTCGCGGGTTTTGCGCAGACTTTCGGCCTGCGCTTTTCCGCGGGCCTCGGCAAGCCCTTCGGCAAAATTGGCGAAGAGCAGGGTGATGAAGAGAATGATGAACACGACCACGTTGTACCACAGCGCGCCTTGCGAGGCATCGCCCGTGAAGAGCTGGTTGGCGATGACGAACAACATCACTAGCGTACCCAACTCCACGGTGAACATCACCGGGTTCTTGATCATCAGCCGGGGAGAGAGTTTTACGAACGACTGCTTGAAAGCGGAGCTCACCAAAGCAGGCTCGAATAATTTTATTTTGCGTTTTCTAGTCATGACTCAATTATTTTAAAGAGAAGTATTCGGCCAAGGGGCCCAGGGCCAGGGGAGGGAAGTATGACAATGCGGTGACAATAATGATCACGGCAAAAGTCATCATCCCAAACGTGAGCGAATCGGTTCTCAACGTGCCGCCACTTTCCGGAATGAATTTTTTATTGGCGAGCAAGCCGGCAATGGCTACCGGACCAATGATCGGAATGAACCGTCCCAGGATCAGCGCGAAACCACTGGTCACGTTCCAGAAAATATTGTTGTCGCCAAGTCCTTCAAACCCACTGCCGTTGTTGGCGTTGGCCGAAGTGTATTCGTACAGCATTTCAGAAAAACCATGGTAGCTGGGATTGTTCAGCCAGCCCGAGGGTTTAACCGCCCACGCCATGTCGGGATGATGCGCCACCATATAAGCGGCCAGCGCCGTAAAGCCTTTCGTGACCAACGCAGTGAACAGCGTCACGATCATGGCGATCTTTACTTCGCGCGCTTCGACTTTGTGACCCATAAATTCGGGTGTACGCCCTACCATCAGGCCTGAAATAAACACGGCGATGATGATGTAGATATAGTAGTTGAGGATGCCCACGCCACAGCCACCGTAAAATCCGTTCACCATCATGCCCAACAATTGCATCATGCCCGAGAGCGGCATGGAACTGTCATGCATCGAGTTCACCGAGCCCGTCGAGATGATCGTGGTCACGATGCTCCAATACGCAGACGCTGCCGGGCCGAATCGGACCTCTTTTCCTTCCATCGCCCCGGTGCTTTGTGTAACACCCATTTGTGCGATGGCCGGGTTGCCGTGCAACTCGGTGATCACCGTCGGGATCAGCAAGAACAACATGCCCACGGTCATGACGACAAAGATCACGTAAGCAAATTTTTTCTTGCGGATGTAGAAGCCTAATGCAAAGATCATGGCCACGGGAATGATCACCTGCGCTACCATCTCCAGGATGTTGGTGAAGTAGTTGGGATTCTCCAGGGGATGCGCCGAATTGGCGCCAAACCATCCGCCACCGTTTGTGCCCAGGTGCTTGATGGCGATCATGCCGGCTGCCGGTCCACGCGAAACCTGCACGGCGTCGCCTTGCAGTGTGGTGATGGCATCCTTGCCGTCAAAGCTCGTGGGGCTGCCATTGAAGGCGAGCAATATGGCCATGACGACACAAAGCGGGAGCAAGATCCGTGTATTGGTCTTGATGAAGATGCTCCAGAAGTTTCCAAGGTTGTTCGTGGTCTTTTCCTTCAGCCCGTTGAACAGGGCCACCAGGCAGGCGATACCGGTAGCGGCGCTCACAAACTGGAGAAAGGTGATCACCAGTAATTGAGTCAGGTAGGTGAGACCCGATTCACCCGAGTAGTGCTGGAGATTGCAATTCACGACGAAGCTGATGGCTGTGTTGAAAGCCAGGTCAGGTGTTTGCCCGGCGTTGCCATCGGGATTGAGCGGCAATTTGTCCTGGTACATCAACATGAAGAAGGCATAAAACAACCACACCATGTTGATGGTCAGCATGGCCTTGAGAAACTGTTTCCAGTCCATGCTTTCGTTTGGATCGATTCCGCAAATGCGATAAATAAAGCGTTCCACCGGATTCAAAAAATCGGTGAAGGTGCGCTCGCCGCCAAAGACTTTGGCGATGTATTTCCCCAAAGGGTAGGCCAGGGCCACCGTGATCAGGAAGGTAAAGAGGATGCCTGTGATTTCTGTGTTCATACGATTCGGCATTAAAATTTTTCCGGTTTTACCAATACATAAAGCAGGTAGCAAAACACGGCTATGGATAAGATGAAGAGTGCAATGATCATGGCGGTGTGTTATATTTTTTCGAAATAGTCGACTGATTTGAAGAAGAGGAGAAAGCTCAGCAGGAACGACAAGAGAAAGATGATGGTTAGCATACGACTTAGATTTTGGTATAGTAAAATTTAGAATGCTGTGATGGGGAGTTTAGAAGCCTTGCGCACGTTGTCTCAAAGACTCGAAGCGTGATGCAACTGGGCATAAGCAATCCGAAGCTCACCCGGCATAAAAGGCTCAATCCACTTCCGCGCATTTGGTCGTTGGTCGAGTGAGTGGGCGAGCGTGTACAGGTAGATGTCCACGACGCCGTTTTTCACGGTCTCGTTTCCTTCCTTAAAAAGACGAAAGGCGACTTTCAAAAACTGTTCGAGCTTTTTGAATTTTCCTTCGTCGCACAGCTTCAACGAAGCGTTGGCAAACGCCTGGATTGATTTGTAAAACTGCCTTGTGTAATGGGGATCGTCTTTCCTTTCGGGAAGTTCGCCGTCCAGCATGACCAGGGCTATTCGTTCGGTTATCATATAGTGTAGTGAATGATTTACACCGCTCAGGGCAACAGGAATGCCGGAACCGTTAAGAGGTTCAATGACAGTTATTTAGGAAGATGCACCCCGGAGCCTACCCTACGGAATCCGTAGGGTGTTTCCGGAAATCATAGGGCACCCCAGGCCAGACCTTGCAAACAGGGCAGCGCGGCCGTATGGTATGGATGTTGCTAAGGACACGCACAAACAACCGGATCACACCGATATGGACGAAGACAGTAGTCATCATCATTTTAACATCCAACAAGCAACCACCGAACACCTCTACCTGGCGCAACGCATCGCAGCAACGATGGAAGAAAGTGCAAAAGCGAGGGGCACGGGCATCGGCAAGCGCTCACCCGAAACCATCGCCAACTATATACGCGAAGGGAAAGCTTTGATGGCCTTTCACCACGACGGCCGCTGGGCCGGATTTTGTTACATGAACGAATTCGACAACGGTGCCATGGTGTCCAACTCAGGGCTGATCGTTGCCCCGGAATTTCGTGAACACGGATTGGCCACGCTCCTTAAAAAAGCATTGTTTGACTTGTGCCGCAAAAAATATCCTGAAGCAAGCGTAGTGGGCATCACTACCAGCCCTGCCGTGATGAAGATCAACACAGCGTTAGGTTTTTATCCAACAGCATTTTCTGAAATGCCGCGCGACGAAAAATTCTGGAAAGGTTGTGAGCTGTGTGTGAACCACGACATCCTGAAACGCACCGGCCGCAAGTTTTGTCTCTGCACGGCCATGCGATTCGACCCGAAGGCAACTGCTGTCAGCGCGGTCAAGGGAAATTAAGTCTAAGGACTTACAGGCCGTACTCTTTTATTTTTTGATATAACGTGGTCAAGGCAATGCCCAAAAGTTTTGCTGCCTGCGTTTTATTGCCTTGCGTATGCCGGAGCACTTTCAAAATGTGGTGTTTCTCGGCCACGGCAAGCTCGAAGGAGTCGCGACTTTCGTCGATAGCAAAATCAGAAGGGAGCACCGACTCGGTGAGCTCGTCGTCGGCAAGGATCACGCTGCGTTCGATGACATTTTTTAGCTCACGTATATTTCCTTTCCAGGGATGCTGCTCCAGTGCTTTCAGGAACGCGGCGTTCATAGCGGGTTCGCGCTTGTTGGTTTTGATGGAAAACTGCGTGATAAAAAAGCGGGCCAATATCCCGATGTCCTCCTTCCGGTCGCGGAGCGAAGGAAGGGCGATGGTGAATACCGAGAGCCGGTAATACAGATCCTTGCGAAAATGCCCTTCATCGGATTCCTTCTCCAGGTTTCGGTTGGTCGCGGCAATGAAACGAGTATTGACCTTCCGGGCCTTGCTGTCACCCACGCGATAATATTCGCCGGTCTCGATCACGCGCAAGAGTTTGGCTTGCAGGTCGATGTTCATCTCGCCGATCTCGTCTAAGAATAAGGTGCCTTCGTGCGCTTCCTCGACATATCCTTTTTTCGATTTGGTAGCACCCGTAAACGCCCCCTCGGCATGACCGAACAATTCGCTTTCCAACAAGTCTTTGGGGAACGCGCTGCAATTCAAGGCAACGAACGATCGCGATTTGCGCGGACTTTCATAATGGATGGCCTGCGCAAAGACTTCCTTCCCCGTTCCCGTTTCGCCGAGCAACAAAACGCTGGTATCGGTGGCGGCGACTTTTTCAGCAAGCGCAATGCAATCTTTCAGGCGTTTGTTCGCGCCGAGAATATTGTTGAACCCAAATTTCTTTTGAAGAAGCGATTCCAGCGCCACCACTTTTTGTTGCAACATGGCCTTCTCGGCGGCTTTGCTCAGCAGGGGAATGATGCGCTCCTGGTGATCGCCTTTTGTGAGATAGTCGAACGCGCCATTCTTGATCGCTTTCACACCATCCGCGATGGTGCCATAGGCCGTAAGCACGATCACTTCCACACCGGGATGTTCTTTTTTGATCCGGGCTGTCAGATCGATGCCGTTGCCGTCGGGAAGTTTCACGTCGGAGATGACCACCTGGAACAGGTCGTGTTGCAGCGCCTTGATGGCCTCCTTCACCGACGCCGCCTGCGTAACCGTATAGCCTTCCAACTCCACCACGCGGGCGAGCAACTTCCGAAGATTCTCTTCGTCGTCGACGACGAGTACCGATGCTTTCATGAGATCTTAAAAATAACGCGTCTAAAGGTAAGCATTGCGAGCGTTCGCGCTACCGGCCACCCCTAAAAGCGTTGGGGAATATTGTTGAGCGGTTGGCGTGGATTTTCCCCAATTTTGTTTTATTCAGCCGGGTTGGGATGCTGTATAGGGCTGGCACAGTTTTTTTGCTGGGTTAATGAGTTGTTGAACCACTCACCTTCGCTAAAGCTTAGCGAGAGGGTTCAATGTATTTCTTGAATCAAAAAAGACATGAGCTTAACAACATACAAAAAGAAAAGGGCCTTCAACGAAACCCCGGAACCCACGGGCGGAAAGTCTGCTGGTGCTGCCCATACGTTTGTCGTTCAAAAACATGCTGCGTCTCATCTTCACTACGATTTTCGCCTGGAGATGGACGGCGTGCTAAAAAGCTGGGCCGTCCCAAAAGGCCCGTCCATGGACCCCACCGTGAAACGACTCGCCATGATGGTGGAAGATCATCCCTATGACTACCGGACCTTTGAAGGAACCATCCCCGAAGGCAACTACGGCGCCGGCACGGTCATGGTTTGGGATGCGGGGGCGTATGCCGCAGCCGATGGGCCGTTCACTTCAAAGAAAGAAGAAGACAAAGCGTTGCTTCACCAGTTGCATGAAGGCAAGCTAAAGTTTGTCATGCTGGGCGAAAAACTAAAAGGAGAATTTGCCCTCGTAAAAACCAGCGTCCGGGGAGAAAACGCGTGGCTGCTCATGAAGACCAAAGATGAATATGCCACCACCGATGACATTCTTTTAAAAGACCGTTCAGCCAAGTCCGGGAAGACCTTGGACCAAATTCAAAAGAAACGCGCGCCAAGAAAAACGGCGGCCAAGAAGACCGCCACCCGGAAGACCGCAGCAAAAAAAACAACGGCCCGGAAAAAGAACTAGTCATGCGAAGCTAGCTCCATCCCAGGCCAATTTCTTTTGAGACACGCTCACAATTTGGTTTCCCAGCCCGATTCTTTCAGAGCTTCATCATTTTCTTTTTTCAAGAAATCTTTTTCCGAGAACGACTCGCTTTCCCATTCCATCAAGGCGTTGTCGGGCACGATCTCCACCGGAACTTTCCATGCCGAAGAAGGCTCGTTGTAGGCCATGTTGGATTCGGCTGAGTAGCAGGAGATCACCGACCACCGCGAATTGTCCGACAGGTTGGCCTCGGAGCGATGCAACAGGTTGCTGTGAAAGAAAAGCGCGTCGCCGGGGTGCAATTCGCAATAGACCAGTTCCATGGTTTTCAAAGCATTGCTGACCATCACCATGTCCGCACCCACCTGCTCGCCGGCAAAGCCATGATTGACGCGGCCAAGTTTATGCGAGCCCTTGATCACCTGCAGACAGCCGTTGCCTTTATTCGCCGTCGTCAGCGCGACCATCACGCTCATCAGTTGATCGGGATACATGAATTGGTTCTTATACCAATAGCCATAATCCTGGTGCCACTCCCAGGCACCGCCCACGCGAGGCTCCTTTTGCATGAGCTTCGAATGATAATGACAGATGCGGCCATTTCCCTCCATCAACTGCGCCACGCGGTTCACCATGCGCTCGCTTCGCGTGAGATAGCCATAGGGATTATTGCCTGGCGTATACCAAAGCGAAAGCTTTGTTTTTTTACCCGACTGGTCATCAAGATCCCACGCATTGGAGCGGATGTTCTTGTCCTCGTAGGCGATGGTCATGAGCCGGTCGATTTCCTGCGGGTAGCAGAAGTTTTCGACAACAATGTATCCATCGGTGTTGTATTGGGCCACTTGTTCCGGAGTGAATAGCGTTTTCATGGTTCGGTTGTTTTGAATGACGAAATTACGGCCCATTCAATCAGGAAGGCTACATCGGGGATGGTTAAAACTGGTACTTTTCTAACATACTAAACAGGAGCCAGAATCCAGGAGCCAGGAGCCAGTAGGGGGTGTGGGAGTGGGAGTGAGAGAGTGGGTGTGAGTGTGGGTGTGAGTGTGGGTGTTTTGGGTTGGCCTTTAGATGATTTCCTTTAGGGCGGAAATAAAAGTATCGATCTCGGGTTTTGTGTTGAAGTAGTGGGGGGAGGCGCGGAGGGCCCAGGCTGCCTTTTTCTCGTCGAAGTCGATGATGGCAAAATTCCGGAAGCTGGGGACGACATTGATCTTTCGTTTTAGGAGTTCGTTCACCAGGTATTTTGGGTCGGAACCGGCAACGGTGAAGGTGACTAGTCCGCAGGTTTCCGGGCCACGGTCGAGCATCCGAACCCCGCTCAGCGGCGAAAGCTCCTGTCGCAGGTAGGTGGAGAGAAGTTTGACCTGTTGCCAGATGCGGTCCTCGCCCAGGTGCAGACAATATTCAATGGCCATCCGAGTCCCTAAGACAAGGGCATAGGCAAACTCCCAGTCTTCGAAGCGCATGGCATCTTCGCGGGGTTTGTAGCGATCTTTCTCGATCCATTCGGCGCCGCGCATGTCAATGAACAGCGGCTCCAGTCCCTGTTGTAAGGCTTTGTCGGAAATGTAGAGAAATCCTGCGCCGCGGGGGCCGCGAAGAAATTTGCGGCTGGTCACGCTGAGGAAGTCGCACTTTAAAACTTCTACATCCAGTTTCATTTGCCCGACCGATTGGCAGGCATCCAGCAGATACCAGGTTTTGTCGCCGTGTTGTTGCACATAGCGGCCATAAATTTCGCCGATGGCTTTCACCGGTTGAACGAGACCCGAGTTGGTGGGAACGTGCGTGATGGCGAGCACACGAGGCTGCAACGTATGAAGCTTGTGATCGAGATCGTCGAGGTCGACGCCGCCACCGGGAGCATTTCGAATGTGTTCGATGCGGATGCCAAATCTTTTTTGACAGGACAGGAATTGGATCTGGTTGGAGATAAAGTCATCGGTGTCGGTCAGAATGATATCGCCTTCGCGAAACGGGATGGAGGATAGGGCGCGCGTATACGAGTCGGTCGCACTTGCCGTGAAGGCAATCTGGGAAGGCTTGCAGTTGAATAGCCGGGCCGCCACATCGTAGAATTGGCGGATGGCATCGTGTCGCCGTGCGGAAGCTTCATAGCCGCCGATCGCCGACTCCAGCTTGATATGATCCAGAATGCTTTGCGTCACGCCGCGCGGCATCAGGCTGGCACCGGCGTTGTTGAGGTGGATGACCTGCCCGCAGCCTTCCGTATCATTTCTTAGGGCAGCGATCTCGTCGGAAGAGAAAGGAATCTGGTTTGTACTTTTCATAGTCGAAAAAAGTTTGATATGCCCTGCAAAATTGCCAAGGCCTGCCCGCACAATTTCTGCAAAGAACAGGGAATAGCAGTTTTTTCCGGTAATTTTAAATCCCAAAACGCATAAAACATGCAACCCCTGGACGAGTTCGACAAAAAGCTGTTAAGACTGCTACAACGCAACAACAAGACCACCGCCGATGAACTCGGCGAAGCGGTAGGCCTGAGCCCTTCGGCCGTGCAGCGGAGGTTGAAACGCCTTCGCGATGAAAAAGTGATCGAGGCCGATGTGTCCATCGTCTCTCCCCAGGTGGCGGGCATCGGCATCACCTGCGTCGTCGACATTGTTTTACAGGATGGCAATTCGCGTGCGCTGGAGAAATTCAAGACCACCATGCGCAAGTGCCCCGAGGTCATGCAATGTTATTTCGTGACCGGAACGTATGACTTTGTGATCCTGGTCAACGCAAAAGACATGCAGCACTACGAAGCGTTTTCAAAAAAATGGCTCATGGACAATAACAATGTAAAACACTTTTACACGCACGTGGTGATGGACAAGGTGAAAGTGGGATATAGTGTGGACGTTTAAGATCGTTAGCAGACAGCCAGGGGTCATTCAGATTACATCATCCTTTCCGTAGAATCACACGAATTTTACCGTGGCATAGCCGCGCGGAAGTCCCACATCAATCCCCGGGCCGGAAAAATAATTCTATTTCTATA
>CBIHQM010000146.1:0-13827 GCA_966211885.1 uncultured Chryseolinea sp. | reverse complement strand
AACTGGCGCGAGGTCCATTCGGCGTCGCGCGCCAGGGCAAAAGTGGCATAGACCGGGTGCACCACCTCGCCCTGAAAAGCAGCCACGTCGCCCGCGGCGATCACTTTCCGGTACTGCAAGGTATCGCCAATCTTAAAAAGGTTCTTCATCCGGGGTGCTAAATGGGCATGCGGGCCAGGGGCGTTACATCCAGCGCGCTGAACTCTCCTTTTAAAAATTTATAGTGCGCCGCCATGGCGATCATACCGGCATTGTCGGTGCAATATTCAAACGCCGGAATAAAAATACGCCAACCTTTCTTTTCTCCCACCGCTTTTAGCGAATTCCGCAGCCCCGAATTGGCCGATACGCCCCCGGCAATGGCGATGTCGCGGATGCCGGTTTGTTCGCTGGCCTGTATGAGCCTCGTCAACAGCATGTTCACCAGGTGCTGTTGCAGGCTGGCGCTGATGTCGGCCACGTTTTCCTCCACAAAGTTGGGGTTCTTCAGCTTCTCGTCGCGCAGGAAGTACAGGAACTGGGTTTTGATGCCACTAAACGAGAAGTCCAGGCCCGGCATGCTGGTTTGGGAGAACTTGTATGCGTTTGCATTGCCCTGTTGGGCATACTTGTCGATTAGGGGGCCGCCGGGATAGGGCAAGCCCATAATTTTGGCGGCCTTGTCGAATGCCTCGCCCACGGCATCGTCCTGGGTTTGGCCGATCACCTCCATGTCCAGGTAGTCTTTTACCAGCACGATCTGGGTGTGCCCTCCACTGACGGTGAGGCAGAGGAACGGGAAGCTGGGCTGGGATGGTCCTATAAAGTGGGCCAGCACGTGAGCCTGCATGTGGTTCACCTCGATCAGGGGTATGTTCAACGCCAGGGCGAGCCCCTTAGCAAAGGAAACACCCACCAACAGCGCGCCCATCAACCCCGGTCCGCGGGTGAAGGCCACCGCGTCGAGATCGGTTTTGTTAAGGCCCGATTTTTGGAGGGCTTCGTCCACCACCGCCACGATATTTTGCTGGTGTGCACGCGACGCCAGCTCGGGCACCACACCGCCGTATTTTTGGTGCACTGCCTGGGTGGCGATAATATTATTAAGTACCTTGCCGTTTGTTATGACGGAGGCGGATGTCTCATCGCACGAAGACTCGATGGCAAGGATAACGGGACGCATATGTTGACAAATGAACTTGCAAGGTATCAAAAATAGGGTTAAGAAAATACTGGCCTACACCGTCACGGCCATCCTTTTCTTTGTCATCTCCTCCTTCCTGATCCTGCAAATGCCGCCCGTTCAAAACTATCTCATCGGGCGGTTTCTGGCCGACTTCACGAAGATGACCGGGTTCAAGACCAGCATCGAGAACTTTCACATGCTGTGGTTCGACCGGCTGGAGCTGGAAAACGTGTCGGTCTACGACCCGGCCGGCAACAAAATGATCGGCGCCAAGCAGATCCTCATCAACTTCAAACTCAGCCAGCTCATTGAAAAGAAGAACGTCAACATCGACGGCATCTACCTGGACAGCGCGCACGTATACCTCACCAAAATAAACGAGTCCGACACCTCGCGCGACCTGAACATCAACGTGTTCATCGCCAACATCAACGCCCACTATGCCGGCAGTGGCGGCTCCGGCAAGTCGCCCAAGATCAACATCGGCGAAGCGTTTGTGAATGCCAGCCAGTTCACCTACGTGAACCAGGACCGCGACAGCATCAAATACGGATTCGACTACAACCACTTCTCCCTGGGGGTGGATGAAGGTCAGCTGGATGGCTTTTTTATTTTGGGCGACACCACAGAATTCAAGCTCCAGACCCTCATCGCCCAGGACCTGGAGAGCAAGTTTACGGTGAAGCAGATCTCCACCTACTTCCGGATCTGCCAGACGTCGATGGAGTTTTTAAACCTGAATTTGCAGACCGGCCGAAGTACGGTGTCCGACACGGTGATCTTCTCCTATAAGCAACTGCGAGACCTGAACGACGTCATCGAAAAGCCAAAGCTCCACGCCAGGCTGAACAACACGCTCATCGATCCACGAGACCTTGCCCTGTTTATGCCGGGAGTGGAAAAGATCGAGCAACCCTTCCGGCTCGACGGCATCTTCAACGGGCGCATCAACAAATTCAAATTCACCGACATGAAGGTGGACATCGGCAAGTCGCACCTGGCCGGGTCGCTGGATATGGATGGACTGCCCAACATCATGGAAACGTTCATGATCGTGAACCTGAAAAATTCCGTGGTGGATCCACACGATCTCGCCTTTCTCTTTAACGACAATACGTACAACCGCATTCTTCCCCTGGGAAGGCTGGTCATGGATGGGCAGTTCCTGGGTTATCCCAACGACTTTGTGGCCAAGGGGCAATTCTCCAGCCGCCTGGGCGACATCACTTCCGACATCAACTTTAAAGTGAACGAAGCCGACATCGACCAGTCGGTCTACAGCGGCCGGCGTTCGCTGGATAAATTCAAGTTGGGTACCTATGTGAACGACACCGTGACCTTTCAGACCATCAGCATGAACGGCCAGGTGCGCGGCAAGGGTATGTCGCAACACTCGGCCGATTTCAAACTCGACGGAAGAGTCTACCAGATCGGATTTAAAGGCTACAACTACACCAACATACAGACCAACGCCCGCTTTGCCTCCGAACGTTTTAATGGATTTGTAGAGATCGACGACCCGAATCTACAGATCAGCGCCCGTGGTTCGGTGGACTTGCGCGAAGGTAAAAATCAAATCAACGTACAGGCGGTGCTCGACACCGCCTACCTGCACAAGCTGAAACTCACCCGCGACAGCATCTTCCTCCACGCCAACTTCGTGGCCGACATCCAGGGGCTCACGCTCGACTCGCTGAGGGGTCAGGCCGACCTCAGCGACTTTCACATCGACTACAACCACGAGTCGTTGCACCTCGACACGATCCACCTCAACGCACAGCGCGACAAACGCCAACGCTCCCTGCTGATCGAAACCTCTCTGGCCAATGCCAACGTGACGGGCGACTATTATTTCAGCGATCTGTATCGCGATATTCAAACCTTGTCAAAAGAAATTTCACTCAACATCAAAAACAACGACAAGGTCCGTTCGGCCTACTACCGGGCGAAGACGTATAAACCTAAAACATACCAGGCGAAGATCAACGTAAAGTTAAAAGACATCCGGCCCCTGGTGCCGTTGCTGCGATTGGACATGGACCTGTCGCGAAACACCGTGATCGAAGGAACCTTCACCAGCGGTTACACCACGATCTTCCAGGCGTATACGCATTTTGATTCGTTGAAATATAAGGACATGTTGTTCCTGCATTCGGATGTGGACCTCACCGCCTCGAAGATCGCCGACAGCACCAGCATACTGGCCATGACCACCATCAACTCGCAGCGCCAGGAGCTGAACAAAAATCTTAAAACCAAGAACCTGTTGTTTGAGGGCATCTGGAACAAGAGCCACATCGATTTTGGTCTGGACATGGACCAGGAAGGACAGACCAACAACGTGCGGTTGAAAGGCGCCGTAGACTTTTTGCTGGACAGCACGCGGCTTTCCATGAGCCCGTCGGTGGTGAAAGTGCTGGAGCGTGAGTGGCATTTTGCTCCGAACAACTACGTGATGGTGAAGGACAAAGATTGGGCCTTTCACGACCTGGCGCTGACCAACGAAGAACAGTCCGTCGACCTGAATGGAAAATTATCGGAAGACCCGTCCAAACTGCTTTCACTCCGCGTGGACAAGCTCGACCTCTCCCTGCTGAATGCGCTCACCGACAAACAATTTACGGGCGTGATGGACGCCGAGGTGGACATGAGCAACTTCTACCGGAACCCCTCGCTGCAAAACAGCATCAGCATCCACGACCTCACCATCAACAAATTTCTGATCGGCGACATCACCGGCCGCAACCAGTGGGACACGACACAAAACAAGTTCGACATCAACCTGTTTATCGACCGGCTTGACAATCGCATTCTCAACGTCGCCGGCGACTACACGCCGTCGCGCGCGAATTCGCCCCTCAACATCAAGGCATCGCTGGAGAATGCCAACCTGAAAATTGTGGAGCCCTTCCTGGAAGACATTTTCAGCAACATCGGCGGCACCATCACCGGCGACTTCATGATCACCGGCCAATTGGAGGCGCCACAGATCGAGGGCGAAGGCACGATGCACGACGGGCAGATCATGATCAACTACCTGAAGACCCTCTATGCCATGTCGGGACATATCGGGTTGACCCCCACGTCGATCTATTTCAAAGACATCGAGCTGACTGACGCGTTCAAAAACAAAAGCAAACTGAATGGTGCCATCAAACACCATGATTTCAACAGCATGTCGATCGATTTGGACGGGACGTTCAAAAACTTCCAGGTGCTCAACACCACGGCCAAGGACAACAGCCTGTTCTACGGCCAGGCCTATGCCACGGGTGACATCAATTTCACCGGACCGCTATCGAATTTGAAGATCACCTCCTCGGCGCGCACCGAAAAGAACACGAAGACCTATATTCCCATCGGAGGGGCCTCGTCGACGGACCAGAAAGAGTTTATCAACTTTGTAAACTTCACCGACACCACGTTCATCAAAACGATCGAGAAGCATGTGAGCAAGAAAGTGAACCTCACGGGCCTCACCTTTGACCTGAACCTGGACGTGACGCCGGATGCCTATTGCGAGATCATCTTCGACATGAAAGCGGGCGATATTATCCGCGGCCGCGGCAAAGGCGATCTGCACATGCAAATGGACACCAAAGGTGACTTCAACATGTACGGTCCCTTCGAGTTCACGGAAGGCTGGTATAACTTCACGCTCTACGACATCATCAACAAAGAATTCGATATCCAGAAGGGCAGCCGCATCACGTGGTTTGGCGATCCGTACCAGGCCGTAATGGACATCAACGCATCGTATAACCAATTGGCCTCCTTGTTGCCCATCGTGAACGATCCCACCGTTGCCAACGCACCACAGTTGAAAAGAAAATATCCCGTGCAGGTGTTGCTGGCGCTGACCGGCCCCATGTTATCACCCCTGATCAACTTCGACATTGTGGCCAAAGACCTGCCCACCAATGTGACCACAGACGCCACCACCATAAACCTGCAACTCGCGTTCACAGCCTTCAAGAACAAGCTCGACGAACAAGAACTGAAGCGACAGGTGTTCAGCCTCATCGTGTTGCGCCGCTTCTCGCCACCGGATGCATTCAACACCAGCGGCACCGTGGTGAGCAGCTTGAGCGAATTGCTCTCGAACCAGCTCAGCTACTGGATGAGCCAGGTGGACGAAAATCTTCAGATCGACGTGGACATTGCCTCGATGGACCAGGAGTCGTTCAACACCTTCCAACTTCGTTTCTCCTACACCTTCATGCACGGCCGGTTGCGCGTGACAGGGGACGGCACGTTCAACAACACCAGCGGCCAGACTACTGCCGGCACTCAACCCAATCCATCGACCGTGGCGGGTGACTGGACCGTTGACTACAAACTGACGGCCGATGGCAAGTTGCGCGTAAAGATGTACAGCCGCACCAACGTGAACCCTATCCTCGCGTCCGTGAACACCCAAACCGCGATGACCACCGGCGCCAGCCTCATCCACACCCAAAGCTTTGATGAACTGCGCGACTTGTTCCGCTCTTCGCGCAACCGCAAGAAAAAAGACAAGGAAGAGGCCGCCGCCCTGAACAAGGACGCCCTAAAACCCGAAGATGGCACGGAATAGTATAAGTCTCTTCGTGCTGCTCTTCTTCTTCACCCTGTCGCAGGCCCAGGTGGCCGACTCTACGCAGGTAAACAAAAAAAGACTTCGCACGTTTGTGATCGGCTCCACCGTAGCCTATAGCATCACGTTGGCAGGGCTGAATGAACTATGGTACAAAGACGCCGGCCACCAATCGTTCCGATTCTTTAACGACGACGATGAATGGAAACAGGTGGATAAGACGGGCCATTTCCTTTCGGCCTTCTATCTCAGCTATGGCACTTCGCGGTCGTTGCAATGGTGCAATGTGAAGCCGAAAAAGTCGGACTTGGTTGGTGCCCTCGTGGGCTTTGGCGTGATGGTGCCCATCGAGATCTTTGACGGCTTCTCGCAAGCCTATGGCGCCTCCGCCGGCGACCTCGTGGCCGACGCCGCCGGTGCCGCCTTCTACCTGGGTCAGGCCCACCTTTGGAAAGAACCCCGCATCTTTCCCAAATTCTCCTTCCACCGCACCGACTACGCCCCGCTTCGCCCCAACACGCTGGGCGACGGCATGCCCGGCGAGATCTTCAAAGACTATAATGGCCAAACCTACTGGCTTTCGGTGGACATGGACAAATTCATGCGCTTCCCACGCTGGCTCAACATTGTTGTGGGCCATGGTGCCGAGGGCATGGTGTATGCGAGGGTGAACGAGAACCTCGCCGCCGGCTATCCCGCCCCCTACCGCCAGTTCTACATTGGGTTGGACTTTGACCTCCGGGCGATCAAGTCGCACTCTAAAGTGCTCAATACCCTCATTTTCGTTGCCAATATGATCAAGTTGCCTGCCCCTACGTTTGAGTTCTCCTCCAAGGGTACCCGTTTTCATGCCTTCTATTTCTAAGGAACCGCAGTGTTACCGTAAAGCGTGGTAAAATTAATGTTGTCGCGTGTTCAGGATGCGCTTCAATTTTCCTATCTTCCTTGGCACTTTAAATTACAGAGCCAAATGAACATCATGAACTACGTTCAGCAATACGCTGAACAGATCGGCGGTCAGTTCACAGACTACGATCATTCGAAATCCGTAGTGGTTGTTCCCCTCAATGGCAGCCGCTACCAGACCGTGCTGGCCATCACCCAGACCAGCGCCGTATCGGGTCGCGATCAAGCTGTTTTCACATCCAAGGTTTGCGAGTTTGCTCCCAATATCGACTTGAAAAATTTGCTGGAGCAAAACGCCAACTTCGACTTCAGCAAATTTGTGCTGGAGGAAGGTTATTTGAAAGTAGAGGCTTCTTGCCTGGCCGCGAGCGTGTCGCAAGAGCAGATCAAGGAAATGATCCAGGAAGTGGCGCAGTTGGCGGATCATTATGAGTTGCAATTAACGGGGAAGGATATTCACTGATTTTACTTTCTCAACCAGCCTTTTGCCCTCGAGCCAGGTGATCCCGGCGCGCCATAACGTTTTTTTCATCTTGGCACAACGGTATGGATACCAAAAATATTTATTTTTGGCCCATGAGATATTTGCTACAAATACTGACCATCACAACCGCATTCATCCTGTTCTCATGCGGGAACGATTCACCGGAAGGAACCGTGAAACAGTTCTTAAAGAACGTAGACAATTTTGAACATGACAAAGCGGAGACATGCATCACCGACCAATACCGGGAATCTCTTGATAACATAAAAAAAGCCTCGGCCGGCTGGAGCGAAAGCAAGAAGGAGACTTACAAAAAAGTAGCCAAGGCATACAACATTCTCTTAAAGGAAAAAACCGATTCAACGGCATCTGTTTTTGTCAGCTTGGACACTGACGACGGTATGCCCATGAGGACGATGTTCTTGTTGAAGAAAAGAAATGGGAAATGGTTGATCGACAAAAGCGAGGAACAGTTTTAGTCAGCCTCGAACTTCTTTCGCGCTGCTATAGGGATTCCGGATTATTCAGAATGGCCCAGAACATGACGGCCGCAAAAACCATCACCGTAAATACGGTCGACAACACGCTGAATCCAAAAATTCTTAGCCATGCCTTCATGCCGAAATTGTTTGGAGACAATTTATTCATCACATAAGTCAGACTTGGGATCGCGACTAAAATCCCCAGAAAATTGCCGTCGTAAATAAAAAAGAACCACTCGAACGAAAATACCAGTAGTGTTGCGCCGACTACCGAGGTCACAATAAAAGCCCAGGCCAGGGCTTTCTTTTTTGTTTGGCCACTGAGCATGCATTGTGCAAGCGTCAGCAGGAATATGCAGAAGATCGGGAATATTGTGAACGTCTTCACTACAACAGGAATTTCAGTTAAAGTACACTTTTTATACGACCCGGTAAAATCAGTCGATGCATTCCCCATTTGTAGAAATAAAACCCCACCCCCGGCCGATCACAACAACCCACAGGAAAACAAATACCCAAGAACTACTATGGCATATTTCTTGGCATGTATAGGAGAAATAACACTGTATGAAAACCCTATTTATGATTTGCACCATTTTGTTGCCGCTCTCCGGAGTTGTTGCGCAAAATAAATACACGAGCACCAAGGGATTTGTCTCATTCTTTGCTAAAGCGCCGGTTTCCGATGTCGATGCGAAGAACGACATGGTTCATGTGGAACTGAATCCCTCCGATGGTGAGGTGAGCTTTGATATGGCAATGAAGGATTTCGATTTTAAAAACAACAAAATGGGTCGGGATGCCCAGAAGAAATATCTGGAAACGGAAAAATATCCGAAGGCCGGTTTTAAAGGAAAAATTCAAGGTAAAGTTGACTATGACAAACCTGGCTCCTATCCGGTTACAGCAAAGGGTAAATTAAAGATCCACGGCGTCGAAAAGGAAGTGTCCGAAAAGGGAACTGTTGTTGTCGATAAGGAAGGCGTTAAGCTTCTGAGTGAATTCGGTGTCACGCTGGCCGACTACAAAATTGAAACTCCGAAAATATTAGGCCAGGCCATGACAGCGGACAAAGTTCAGTTGAAAATTGAAGCGAAGTTGATGAAGGGCGCCAAGGAGGTAGCTTCAAAAAAGGAGGTAGCTTCAAAAAAGAAAAACAAATGATCTCCCGGGAAATCCATCCGGCAAAGTCATTCGAACCCGTTGGTCTTGAGGAAAAGCAAAACGCTGCGCGCCATGTTATTGCCGGGCAGCGCGGCAGAGGTCAGGGCTAAAGCCCGGTCGAAAGATTGTCTTGTCCCCTGGCCTAAAGGCCAGGGTTATTCAAATTATCCACACCTATAGCTTCAATTGCCATTACTTACAGCTTCCGGCGCGCCATCAAATCGACGATGTTTTCCGGCGAGCTTACCCAGCATCAGGGTGATGGGAAATATCACCTTCTTCACCAGCGTCGGAATTTCGACAACATCAAATTCGGTTTTGTATTTTGTTTGAAGGTAGGCGCCGTCAAAAGCAGAGGGCTCTTTCCCACCATTGGCTTTTGTGGAGCGGTATATCTCCGTGAGGAAATACTCCATGTTATAGGCGGGGCTAGCCCATCCCTTGCAGATGAGCACGTCATCGCCTGCATTCCAGAACTTATGTGCTACGCCGCGTAGGAACGTAACCGTTTCGCCCGGGCCGTGAAATGTTGGCTCCCGTCCGGCAACCTGCGCACCAATCCTGCCTTCGATCACCGTGAGGCTTTCATCCTGCAGGTGGTGAACATGCATCGGGGGACCTGCGCCGGGATGGACACGGTTCTCTATTTCCAGCAGGCCGCCTTTTTCATTCTCGTTAAACCGGACGAACGTGATCTGTTCTCCTGCGCCGTTTTCGATGGTGTGGGGATATGTATATCTCATTGCGCTGATTTTTTTGACGTTGTTATCAGTATCACAAATGCCAGAACAGAGTTGGCCGCACACAGGGCGCTTCGAAGCCAATTCATCGTCGACCATTCTTGCCACGCCTGCCGGACGGTATCCACACCGGCTTCTATCGGCGCAACAAAGAGGATCTCATTTCGCGGATAGAAATAACCAAACGTAAACGCATCGGCCAGGACGGCAAGGACCAGCGACCCGAGAGCAATATAACGCGCGTTGCCGGACTTCCAGCAGACGATCACAGCAATCAGGGCCAGCACCTGGTTGAGGGGTGAAATTACCCTATAGAAATTGCCCGGGTTGGCAACCGTAAAATAGTGCCGGGCCGCCACCAGGGAGTTGGGAATGTCTGCGCCCCAATTGGGGGCGTCGACCAGGGAGTTGTAGAGATTGACGAAGAGGATCCCGGCCGCCGTTGCTGCCGAGAGTGCCAATAAAATCGAACGAATCATGGTTTTGTATAAGTTTTATGTGATATTTGGACAATGACCTAATATACGGAGGCTTTCTCAAAAGGTTAGGACATTGACCAAATTTTTATGGAAAGTAAATCACCTACCGAAAAAAAGATCGTGGAAATGGCGTTGAAGATGTTCAATGAATCGGGCATTGAATACGTGGGCATGCGCGAACTGGCCGGGGCCTTGAAGATGAGGGTCGGGAACCTCACCTACTATTTCCCAACAAAAGACGACCTGGTGAACCGCCTTTCGCTCGACCTGGCGGAAGAGAACAACCGGACCATCGTTCCCGTGGAGCAGGTGACCCTAAAAGCTTTTTTTGATATGCTGCACCAGGTGTTTCGAAACCATGTCCGCTACCGCTGCCTCATGCTCAGCTTTGTCCATATAATGGAACGAAACCCAATCGTGGCAAAACGCTATAGCAAGATCCAATCCACCCGGAACGATACTTGGTCCACCAACATTCAAGCCCTTCAGAAAGGGAAATATATTTCTGCCGATGCCACTGAAGTTAATTTCCTGGTCTCCACCATTGCGTTGATCGCGCGGTTCTGGATCTCGGAAGCGGCCATATCCTTCAAACAACAGACCGAGGAGCAGCAAATGCAGCACTACAGCAAGATGATTGCGCGGATCTTTCTGCCCTTCGCCACGACCAAGGGAAAGCGCGAGCTGGAAGAGTTGCTGAAGGCATAAGCCGTACACTTGATTCAAAATGCAATCTTGGATATTCAAAGAAACAACAAAGGCTGCGTTCGTGCAGCCTTTGTTATTTTGATCATTTTTCAGCGGAGGGTCTGTGCTCCCTCCATCTTGTCTTCCGGTAGCGCTTCCAATTGCGCTGGCTGTTGGAAATGGTTGAGTTACTTACTTCGTAACCGTGTGGAAAACAACGGGAGCAACCACTTTTTTCGCCAACGATCATCCTGGCGATCTGAACGTTCGAGATTTTCACAGGCAGATCCGGTTGCCCGATCTCGTTGTCACCAAATGCATCTCGCATTCGCTTTTGTCCTTTCATAAAGAGCTTGATTAGGTTTAAACCTAATGCAATGCTCCTTTTAGGGTGGGTTTTAGATTTTTCACTCTTCAATTGTTATCGTAACAAAGATAAAAATGTCTCATATTAATTTATGCAGCAGAAGACAAATTCTATTCCGATCGCAAGCTTTTCACTGGATTCGCCAGTAAGGCTTTCAGGGTTTGAAAGCTGATCGTTATCAAGGCCACGATCATCGCCAACAGTCCGGCCAGGATGAAGATCCAGATGCTGATATTGACTTTATAGGCATAGCCCTCCAGCCAATCGTTCATGACATACCAGGCCAACGGGGAGGCGATCACGATGGCAATGGAGATCAGGACAAGCAACTCTTTCGACAATAAATTGAACAATGAAACCAAGGGCGCACCGAGGATTTTCCGAATTCCAATTTCTTTCGTGCGCTGCTCCGTGGCGAACATGGTTAAACCCAACAACCCCAGGCAGGAAATAAAAATGGCCATGAGGGCAAAGGCGTTGGACAACTTTTCGATTATTTGTTCGCTGGCGTAGAGCTTTTGATATTCCTGATCGGAGAATTGATAGTCGATTGGAAAATAGGGATTCAGTTCCTTCCAGGTTTTCTTTATGCCTGCCATGGCCTCGTTGGTCTTTCCCGGTTCCACCCGGATCATCGCCCAACCTCCGTTCATTGCTTCATTCAGGCGAAGCATGAGCGGCTTGATCTCTACATGCAACGAGTTGATATGAAAATCTTTCACCACGCCGACGATTGTGCCTTTCATGTCCCACAGCGTTAAGGGCATGCCGATGGGATTTTTATAATTAAAAAGTTTTAAAGCCGTTTCGTTAACAATATATCCTGCCGTGTCTGACTTAAATTCGGGCGAGAAATCACGACCCTGCAGTAATTCAATTCCCATGGTACGAATGAAATCATAACCAACAGCCACTTGGGTAATATCTATGAACGCGCTTGGATCCTTTCCCTCCCACGTCACGCCCCCCGTGCCATTGACAATTCGCGTTGGCCGGTTGTCAATACGGCTCACGAGCTTTATGCCCGGCGTGCGCAACAGTTCATCTTTAAATACCTGGTATTTTTTTGCGAAAGGTCCCTCCACCGGAACATAGATCAGGTTCTCGCGATCATAGCCCAAATGAACGGATTGAACATAGCTTACCTGGCGATACACCACGATCGTTCCAACGATGAGCATGATGGATAACATGAATTGAAAGACGACCAAGCCTTTCCGAAACCATAGTGCCGTACTTCCAAATTTCAATGTTCCTTTAAAAGCATGAATAGGATTGAAGCCCGATAAATACAGGGCGGGATAACTTCCTGAAATGAAACCGATCAGCAAAATCATAGCGCTCGAAACGACCCAAAATTCCCCCTGATCAAAAGGCAGCTGAATTTGCTTCTGTGTGATGAGGTTGAAAACCGGAAGCACGGCAAGCACCAGAAGTATGCCAACCACGAACGCAAATGCCGCAATCAGAATCGCTTCACCGATAAACTGGCGGATCAACGCCCCCCGAAAAGCCCCAACCACTTTTCGGACCCCGATTTCCTTTCCTCGCTTTATCGAACGGGCTGTGGTCAGGTTCATGAAATTGATACAAGCAATCAAAATGATGAACACCGCGATGATGCCAAAGAGGCTTACATACTGGATTCTACCGCCGGCGATCTTGCCATTTTCAAATTCCGAATGAAGATATTGTTCGCTGTATTTTTGCAAACCGAGTTTAGCTTTGAACGTCTCACTCTGGGCATCGGGATGTCGATCGAGATAATTATGAAGCTTGTCGTTGAAAGCGGAGACGTCCGTTCCTTCTTTTAACACGACAAAACACAAGGAGGCGTTGTTACCCCAACTCCGGGACCATTGCTGCTCGTCCATAAAGGTTTCCCAATTCAGAAGATAATCAAACTTCATGGAAGAATTCGGTGGGAGATCTTCGAATACGGCCGACACTTTCAAATCTGTCTTATTTTCATATCGCAGCGATTGCCCCAGGGCGGCTTCAGCCGATCCGAAAAAAATCTCCGCCATCTTCCTCGACAGGGCTATATCGGTTTTTGTTTTTAGCGCTGTTTCCTTGGTTCCGGCCAGCAAGGGAAAACTGAAAATTGAAAAGAAATCGGAACTACCATAGTCTCCAGTCTGCTTAAAGATTTTCCCGTTGGCTTCAAACGTGCTGGTGGTGGGCCAGGCCATAGCGGTTGAATATTCAATTTCGGGGTAAACTTGTTTCAAGTCTTCCGCCAACAGACTCGGTGTGGCATAACTTCCGTTCACGATCCCGTCATAGTGCTGTTCCTGGTAAACCATGTATAACCTGCTGTCGTTCGCATGAAAGGCATCGATGCCTTTCTCATCCAAAACCCACAGCACAATGAGCAAGCTGCACGCTATGCCCAGCGCCAGGCCCGAGATATTTATAGCGGAGAAGCTTTTGTCTTTCAGCAAATTTCTCCAGGCGGTGTTGAAGTAATTTCGATAGAGCATAAGTAACCGGTTTTGAGTGATTTCAATGGTTTATGACAAATGAACGAAGGTGGTTTATTACCCCGACCTAATAATACTTCAGAAAATTGAGGTCCCGTCACAGTCTCCCGTCTCGGGGACTGTGACGGATCAAATCAATCGGCATAGTCCCCGAGACGGGAGACTATGCCGAGTCGTTACGGGCAATTCCGGAAATCTTAGGGAAGATAAGAAATTCAATCGGCATAGTCCCCGAGACGGGAGACTATGCCGAGTCGTTAACGGCAATTAGGAAATAATAGGGAAGATAAGAAA
>CBIHQM010000145.1:0-13828 GCA_966211885.1 uncultured Chryseolinea sp. | reverse complement strand
GGCGGCTGGCCTCGGCCGTGAGCAACGCCGGGGGACTGGGCATTATCGGCGCCGGGTCTATGCGGCCGGAGGTCCTGCAGGAGCATATTCAAAAATGTAAGCAAGCCACGGACCGCCCGTTTGGGGTGAACGTGCCGTTGTTGTACCCGGAAATGGACCGGATCATGGCCATCATTGTGGAGGAGCAGGTGGGCATTGTCTTCACCTCTGCCGGAAACCCAACCCTGTGGACTGCCTTCTTAAAGGAGCGGGGCATCACCGTCGTGCACGTTGTGTCGAGCGTGAAGTTTGCCCTCAAGGCCCAGCAAGCCGGGGTGGACGCCGTGGTGGCCGAAGGTTTTGAAGCGGGTGGACACAACGGCCGGGAGGAGACCACCACCCTGGTGCTCATCCCCATGGTGCGCGACGCTATTTCTATTCCGCTGATTGCCGCCGGGGGCATTGGCTCGGGACGCACCATGCTGGCGGCCGAGGTGTTGGGGGCGGAGGGTGTGCAGATCGGGAGCCGCTTTGCCGTGAGCGTGGAATCTTCGGCGCACGAAAATTTCAAACAAAGGATCATCCAGAGCAATGAGGGCGACACAGTGGTCACGTTGAAACAGCTAACGCCGGTGAGGTTGATCAAAAACAAATTTTACCAGAAGGTTCAGGAAGCCGAATGGCGCGGCGCGTCCAAGGAAGAGCTGGATGGACTTTTGGGGAAACGCCGTTCGAAAACCGGTATCTTTGAAGGCGACCTGGAAGAAGGTGAATTGGAGATTGGCCAGGTGAGCGCGGCGCTGAAAAAAATCGAAACGGCCGCCGGGATCGTGAAGAGTGTTTGGGAGGAATATGGCTCGCTCAAAAAATCGATCTGCTCATGAATATTGTCAAGATCAAGGAAACGTGTCTTTACGTGCATGACCTGGAGGTGGCCAGGAGTTTTTATCATGACGTGTTGGGCCTCCCTGTTATCAGTTATCTACCGGGCAAACATCTTTTTCTTCGTGCCGGTGGCTCCGTGTTGCTGTGCTTCAATCCGGAGGATTCAAAAACAAAAAAGAGTCCGCCAGCCCATTACGGCGAAGGCCGGCAGCATTTTGCATTTGAAGTGCCGAAAGAGGACTATGAACGGACGAAAGCAGAGATCAAAGGAAAAGGGATCGCCATCATCGACGAGGTGATCTGGAGCAGTGGCAAGGAATCGTTCTACTTTCACGACCCTGCTGGAAACATTTTGGAAGTGTTGCCCGATGCGGGCATCTGGGACTAAAGGCTTACCGGCTCGGCTTCGAGCGTCTTTTCCTTTTCTTTGACTGCTTTTGTAGCGGCTGGTTTCTCGGAGGTGTAAACCAGGTCGAACCAAGATTCGTAGTCTTTGAATTGGAGGCAGTTGCCTACCAACTTGTCGTCGATCAGTATCTTAATCAAAAGCTCACGGTTGATCGTTTTCATCAACGAGTCCATTTGCTCTTTCGGGAGGGCATTGATCTGAACATACTCAATCCCCTTGTAAATAGTCGATTTAACCTTCATAGCTGCACGATTCTTTGATGACACTTAAACAGTTTTGGTAACCATTAGTTTAATCGAGATGCGAATTTAATACAGAAAAAATTCAGAGGGGGCATGTTTCAAGTCATTATATTTTGAATTTTTGTCTAACGACCTATTTACTCCATGACTGGATTTTTTGACACGTCTATTGAATACCTCAAAGGAGTAGGTCCTCAACGTGCCGCGCTGCTTAACAAAGAGCTGCAGATCTTTACTTATGGCGACCTCATTCAACATTATCCCTTTCGATATGAGGATCGAACAAAATTTTATACCATAAAAGAGCTGAATGAAGATATGCCCTTTGTTCAGATCAAGGGTGTGTTGAAGGGTAAAGAGTTAGTAGGGACCGGATTTAAGAAACGTTTGGTAGGCTACTTCGCGGATGATAGCGGAGAGATGGAGTTGGTGTGGTTCCAGGGCATAAATTGGATAAACGATAAACTGAAACCCGGGGCAGCCTATGTAGCGTTTGGCAAACCCGCGCGCTTTGGCAACTTCTTTAGCATTGCCCACCCGGAAGTGGAGCCCCTAACGGTCGGCAACGAGAACGGAGGGTTCCTTCACCCGGTATATCCCTTGTCGGAAAAGCTGAGGACCCGGAAGATCGATAGCAAGACGTTGTCGCGGATCATGCAGCAGTTGCTAACGCTAACGGAGAATCGGATACGCGAGACTTTGCCGGTGAGCCTGCAGAAGGCCAACCACCTCATTCCTAAGAAGGATGCGCTGCTCAACATCCATTTTCCAAAAAGCCACGAGCTGTTGGCCCAGGCCCGGCAGCGTTTGAAATTCGAAGAGCTCTTCTATGTTCAACTGCGGTTGTTGAAGATGAAACTCATCCGCCAGGAAAAAATGAAAGGGCAGGTGTTCCAGGATGCCACGTTGTTGACGAAGTTTTATCACGAGCATCTTCCTTTTCCGCTGACCAACGCGCAGAAGAAGGTGATCAAGGAAATCTATGCCGATCTGAAATCGGGTCAGCAAATGAATCGCCTGTTGCAAGGCGACGTGGGCAGCGGCAAAACCATCGTGGGTTTTATCTGCATGCTGGTGGCGGTTAGCTCCGGGGCCCAATGTGCGTTGATGGCGCCCACGGAGATCCTGGCGCAGCAGCACTACAAAGGCTTGCAGCGCTATGCCGATAAAATGAGCATACCCATAGCGTTGCTTACGGGTTCGACCAAGAAGGCTGAGCGAAAAAAAATTCACGAAGCGCTTCAAAACGGAGACTTAAAAATACTGATTGGTACACACGCGTTGTTGGAGGAAGAAGTGCAGTTCCGAAACCTGGGCTTGTCGATCGTCGACGAGCAGCATCGATTTGGCGTGGCGCAGCGATCGAAGCTGTGGCAAAAAAATGAATCGGTATATCCCCACGTGCTGGTGATGACGGCCACCCCCATTCCGCGTACACTGGCCATGACGTTGTATGGCGATCTGGATATTTCGGTGATCGATGAATTGCCCGCGGGTCGAAAACCTATTAAGACCATCCACAAGTTCGACGCCCACCGCTTGCAAGTGAACCAATTTCTGCGCGACCAGGTGGAGGCGGGGCGCCAGATCTATATTGTGTATCCCTTGATCGACGAATCGGAAAAGTTGGATCTAAAACACCTCATGGATGGCTACGAAAGCGTGAGCCGGGCTTTCCCGGACTATGCCGTCAGCATCCTCCATGGCAAGATGAAACCCGAGGCCAAGGACTATGAAATGAAGCGCTTTGCCAGCGGCGAAACGAACATGATGGTGGCGACGACGGTGATCGAGGTGGGGGTGGATGTTCCCAATGCGTCGGTGATGGTGATCGAGAATGCGGAACGCTTTGGGCTCTCGCAGCTGCACCAGCTTCGGGGCCGGGTGGGGCGCGGAGCGGAGCAATCGTATTGCATCCTGATGACGGATGTGAAACTGAGCGCCGATTCTAAAGTGCGGCTGCAAACCATGGTGAAGACCAACAATGGTTTCGACATCGCCGAGACCGATCTGAAGCTGCGTGGTCCCGGCGATCTGATGGGTACGCAACAAAGCGGCGTGCTGGACTTGCTTATTGCCGATTTGGGCAAAGACGGTCCGCTCCTGCAAATTGCCCGGGAAGAGGCCATCAAGCTGTTGAAGGATGACCCGGAGTTGGAGAAACCGGAACACAGCGTCGTGAAAACGCAGATAGAGTCCCGAAGGCCCTCGGCTATGAATTGGAGCCGCATCAGCTAACCCCTCAGCGCCATTTTGCTTTGACCCACTGCTTTCGCTAACTTTGGCTGTGTAGCCTGGACCCATGCGTTATTTTTTTTTAGCTTTTCTGCTTGCCGGTTTTTTTAATCTCTTCGGACAAACCGGAAACTACTTCCTCTCGCACTTTTCTCCCTCGGAAAAAAAGTATGACAACGTTTGTTTTGCCATGGTGCAAACCGAAAAAGGCCTCATGTACTTCGCCACGCGCAGCGGCGTGCTGGAGTTCGACGGCCGCAATTGGAACCTTATTCCCGGCAAAGGCGCGGTATATTCTATTCAAATAAACGCTTCGGGCGACATGTATTGGGCCGGCGCCGATGGCTACGGCAAGCTGGAGGCAGACGAAAATGGATTTCTGCAACTGAAAACCTGGTCGCGGCCAGAAGTAAAGGATGTGTACCAATGCCTGGTGGTAAAAGACAAGGTTTACTTTCTCGCCGACGAGGCTTTGTACATGCACAAGGAAGAGAAGAAACCCGTGCGACTACAGGCCACTACGACAAGCGGGTCTTTTACGGGCATGACAGAGATCTTCGGCTCCATTTACCTCAACACTGATCAGGGTATTTTGAAGGCCGATGGGGATCACCTGGTGGCTACCACCCTAGGCTTTTCGAACGACGATGAAATTCTGTTTTCCTCGGCCTATCGAAACATGTATATCGTGGGCCTGGCCAATAACAAATTATATCTCTGTGGCGAAGATCTCAGACCGCGCGAGATGGTGCTGGAAGATCAGCCGTATATCACGGCGAGCGTGTTGGTGAGTGGCACGTGGGTGAACCGTGACCTGATTGCCCTGGGCACGTTGCGCGGAGGGTTGGTCTTTATCCATGCCGCATCCGGGAAAACCCAGGAGATCATTAACTATTCAACCGGACTTCCGGACAACGAGGTATATGCGTTGATGAACGACAAAAGTCAGAGCATTTGGTTGGCCCATGAATATGGGTTTACCCGGGTGTCGCCCTATCTGCCCTTCCGTTCTTTTAGTCATTATGATGGGTTGAGGGGTAATTTATTGTGTGCCCTTTCTTTGGGAGACCAGGTATATGTGGGCACGTCCCTCGGATTGTATGCCCTGCAAAAGGAGGAGGTTTTTGAAGACATCGTGCATTACGATTATATCCTGAAGGAGCCGGCAAAAAAGGAAGTAAAAAAGGAAATCAAAAAAGAAGCCGTCCCGCCATCGGGACTCCCTGCGGAAGAGACAAAGCCCCCGGTGGTTGAGGCACAGTCCAAGAAAAAGGGCTTTCTGTGGTTTCTGAAGCGGAAAAGAGTGGAGTCTAAACCAACCCCCGAAGCTAGGGCCGACGTGGCCGTTACGGTGCCCGACCAACCGGAAGCAACCTCACAGGCCAACACCAATCCGGCCTCAAAGCCCGCTTATCAGCGGATAAAAAAAGTCGAGAAAGTACTTCGCAGTGCCCGTTACGTGTATAAAAAAGTGGAAGGCATCGACGCCAAGATCACCAGCCTGGAGCAGGTGGGCGATCAACTGGTGGCTGCCGGTTTAGGAGGAGCCTACGAAGTGACGGGTCTCCGGGCGTGGCCCCTGGTGGAGGAGCCCGTGCGCTCCGTCTTTTACGCGGCCGATGAAAAAATGCTTTTCATATCAAACTATAAGGACGAGATCTGGACGTTGGTGTTGGGCGAAGAAGGTTGGCAGACCTCGGGCATGTTGAATCCCCTGGACGAGCCGGTGATCCATATTTTTAAGGGGGCCGATCATGAATTTTGGCTGTGCGGCCTGGACAAGATGCACCGGGTGGAGGTTGAAGACCAACAGATCAAAACCATTCAGTCGTTTCCCGTGAACAACCCTAACTTCGATGGAACCGCTGGAATCTTCCGGAAGAACGAGGTGGTGGCAATCAACTCCCAGGGATTTTTCAAATACGACCGGGCTCACCAGGCGTTTGCGCCGATCGACACGCTGGCTAAACCCCTCCGGTATTTTGCCGGCGACAACGACATTTGGTTTCGCGATGCGCACCGCTGGAATTTGTTTGGCCAGCATCCGGGCCAGAGCAACCTGGACCTGCTCAATTTGTTTAGCGATCTCCGCTTCATCGCGTCGGACCAAACCTCCGACAACCTGTGGCTCATCACCGGCAACAACGAGCTTTACAAATTTTTCGGCGAGAAGTTCACGCCCTATGAGCCGGGTTATCCCCTTTTGTTGAAGTCGGTTCGAAACGATAAACGGAAGGTTTCGCGGGCGGGTATGATGGAGCTGGACCAGGAAAAGAGCTCGGTTTCTTTTGAGATCGTTCAACCCGACTACCTGGGTTCCGAGTCGGTGGAATATCGCTACCAACTTTTGGGATTGGAGAAGGGATGGTCGGAATGGTCCAGCAGCTATAACATGATCGACTTCCCCTACCTGCCCGCGGGCGACTATACCCTGTTGGCCCAGGCCAAGGATATTTTTGGGAAGGTGAAGGACCTGCCGTTGGTCTCGTTCGAGGTGTTGCCCCCGTATTGGAAGCGGCCATGGTTCTATGCGTTGGAATTCGCTTTGTTTGCGTCGTTGGTGCTGTTATCGTTCCGGTTAAGCACACGCTACCGGTTCATCAGCCGGGTGCTGTCGTTGCTCACCATTATTTTGTTGATCCAATTTATCCAGACCGTTATCGGCGAGGCTTTCGAAACGCGGACCAGCCCCGTGAAGGACTTCTTCATGCAAGTGCTGGTGGCCTTCCTTATTTTGCCGGTGGAAGGATACCTTCGTAAACTTATGTTGAGATCGTTAGGTGCCAAGACGGCCCTGCATCGTTTTGTTTCACCCAAGGCCCCCGTGGTGGTGGAGGAGAAGCAAGAAGAGAATTAATTTTGGTAATTTCAGGGACTACAATCGCCAACGTCTATGAGATGTCTTAATCTTTCTATGTCCGCGCCTGTTCCACTGCGACGTAACGCTTCCGAAGGCCGGCTTTTTTCGCTCTCCAACAAGGCGGCGTTCCACACTCGCCAGTGGATGTTAAACCTCAGGAACGTTGATGTCCGCTAGGGCAAACGCTGGTATGAAACCAAAGCCAAACCATACTGGTGAGCTAACCACCCAGAGCTCTAAGGCGCTGATCGAAAATGCCCACGAGGGCATTGTTGTATACGATTTAAAGGGTAAAATTAAATTTGCTTCTTCCAGTGTGCGAAAGATTGTTGGCTACAAGGAAGCCGAATTGTTGGGAAGATCGGGGAAAGAATTTGTTCACCCCGATGATGTGAAAGAGGCCACACAAGCTTTTGTAGATCTTCTGAAGAGGCCGGGCAAAAGCATTACGATCCAGGAGCGCCTCCGGCACAAGAAAGGCCATTACTTCTGGGCCGAGTCGACACTCACCAACTTCGCGCACCTGCCCGACATTCGGGGAGTGGTCTCTAACTTTCGCGACGTTTCAGAAAAGAAAAATGCCGAGGAGGCCATACGTCAAAACCAGGAGTTGTTGCTCACCATCAACCGGAATGTATCGGAAGGGATTTTTATGGGCATCGTGGGCCAGCGGCTCATCTACGTGAACGATGCTTTTCTAAAGATCATGGGCTATGCATCCGCCGAGGAAATGATGAAACTCGTTCCGCGCCAATTGTATGCGGATGAAGCGCAACAGAAAAAGATACAGAAACAACTAAAGCAAACAGGCACGCTTAAAAATGTGGAAGCTACCTTTCGCCGGAAGAACGGCGAGAAATTCCTGGGTGTTCTCAATGTGAACTTGCTACATCATGAGGGCAAGAACGACCACTTGGTGGGTACCCTTCGCGACGTCACGCGCGAGAAGAAGGCGGAAGCCGATCTGATTGAGTCACGCAATTTTTTGAGGAACGTGATCGACACGGTGGCGGCCCCCCTCTTTGTGAAAGATGACCGTCACCGGTGGGTGATGATGAATGAGAAGTTCGGGAACCTGATTGGTCGGCCCGAAAAGGAAATCATCGGCAAGACCGATCGCGATTTTCTCCCGAAAGACGAAGCCAAAGTTTTTTGGACGATAGATAACCAGGTGCTGAAAACCGGCAAGACGACCGTGAACCAGGAGCGGCTCACATCCGCCAAAGAAGGCGTGCGCGATTTGCTGACGGTGAAGTCGCGTTATGTGAGCGAGAAGGGAGAAAAATTTATCATCGGCTTTATAACCGACATTACGGCCGCCAACCGGGTTCAGCAAGAAATAAGTCAGCTCAACGCCAACCTACAGGGCATAATGGAAAGCACCCGCGAATCCATCTATGCCGTTGACAACAATTTTGGCTACCTCGCCTTTAATGACAATCATAAACGCATCATGAAGTTGTTGTACGGAGCCGACATCAAAGTGGGCTCCAACAAGATCAAACAACTGAAGGGTTCGTCCGATACCCCATGGATCAAAGACGAGATCATGAAGGCGATGGCGGGCACGATCTTTATGTCCGAGCATTACCTCCATTATCCAAAGTACAAAGGCTATATACAAACGACCTACAATCCCATTCGCGACGACCATGGGCGGGTGAGAGGCGTTGCTGTTTTTGTAAAGGATATTACGGAACGCAAGCGGTTCGAGGGCATCATTCAATCGATACACGCCAACATGCAGGGTGTGATCGAAAGCACGGCCGACAGGATCTTAGCCGTCGATAGAAAATACCGGTACCTGGTCTTCAACCGCTCGCATGCCGAGGCGGTTAAGCGGATGGTCAACAAAGATCTGAAGGTGGGCGACAACTTGCTGGAAGTCATGAAATCGACGCCCGACATCACGAAAGGGTTGCGGCGCAATCTTATACGGGCCATGAAAGGCGAACAGTTTTCCTCAGAAGGCGCCATGCCGGACAAGACCATGTGGGAAAGCTCGTTCAATCCCATCTGTGATAGCGACAAAAACATTTCGGGGGTGGCGGTTTTTGCCCGTGACGTGACGGAACGAAAACGCATAGAAGCACAACTCAAGACCTTGAATGAAGAGCTGATGCAGCAAAATTTCCAGCTGGCTGCCCAAGAAGAAGAATTGAAGGCCACGCTGGAGGAACTCTCGGAGCGCAACTTTGAATTGGATCAGCTCATGTACAAAACCTCCCACGACTTGCGCTCGCCGCTGGCGTCCATTATGGGCCTGGTGAACCTGGCCAACCTCGACAAAGACGAAGCCAGCCGCGACAACTACTTGAGCAAAATCGAGGGACGCGTCAAGAAGCTTGACGAATTTATCCGCTCCATGCTGGACTATGCGCGGGTGAACCGCGTGGAGATGGCCCCGGAGAACATTGATCTGAAGGCCGTCGCGCAAAATTGTATTCGCGAGTTGGAATATCTCGACAATTTCAAGGCCGTGCGCACCACCCTCCAGGTGAAAGGCGACGCTTCGTTCCGGAGCGACCCGCTGCGGGTGAACATCATTTTCAGCAACATCATTTCCAATGCCTATAAATATTTCAACCCGGAAGCCGGGAGTTTTCTGACCATCAAAATGGAGATCACAGCCACACAGGCCCGGATCGATTTTCAGGACAATGGCATCGGTATCAAACCCGAACACCTGACCAAGATCTTCAACATGTTCTACCGGGCCACCGACCGCTCGCAGGGCTCGGGTCTGGGCATGTATATTGTGAAGCAGGCCATCGAAAAATTGGGGGGCACGATCGACATGAAAAGTGAGTATGGCAAAGGCACCCGGATCAAAATCACTTTACCGAACATGCCCGCATGAAAAATGTGTATTCTTCCTTATTTTTGACCGTATGACAAAACCCGACCTGCAAGCTGTTCCGACAGCCTTCAAACATTACGTTGACAATGTGAAAGACCAGGACATGATGGCGGCCTTGAAAGACTCCAGCGTGAAGTTTCTTTCGATCATACGATCGCTCCCCGAAGAAAAGGGTGCATATGCTTACGCCGAAGGCAAATGGACCATTAAAGAAATGCTGTGCCACATGATAGATGCCGAGCGGATCTTCGCCTATCGCGCTCTTCGTTTTGCCCGCAACGACAGCACGGCCCTGCCGGGATTTGACGAGAACAGCTACGCCCCCGAGGCCAATGCGGCAGCCCGCACCCTGGCCAGCCTTGTCCGGGAAATGGAAACGCTTCGCCAAACCACCATCGATCTGTTCGCAAACTTTACACCGGCCATGCTGGATCGCAAAGGCACGGCGAGCAACATGCCCTTGAGTGTGTTGACGCTGGGCTACATTATTTCCGGGCACGAAACGCACCACCGGAAAGTGCTCACGGAACGCTATCTGGCCCAATAGCGCATGCGAACCCTTCTGCGCTATGTTTTCACGTTTGGAGCCCTGGGATTTCTTTTCTCCTGCTCGCCGCTGGCCCCGCGCAAACTGGACAAGTTGTTTCTGGGGACCGAAACAAACTTTCATGACCATACAGGATTCATGCTGTATGACCTGGAAGAAAAAAAGAGCGTCTATGCTTTTAATGCTGATAAATATTTCACACCGGCCTCCAACACAAAGATCTTCACCTTCTATACCAGCCTGACCTTGTTGGGCGATTCCCTGCCCGCGTTGCGTTATGTGGAAACAGCAGACTCGCTTATTTTTTGGGGAACCGGCGATCCAACGTTCCTCTACAAAAATGTTTTCGATAATGGCCGGGTCTTTAATTTCTTAAAACAGTCCGGCAAGAACCTCTATTTTTCGGGATCAAATTTTTATACGACCACCTTTGGTTTGGGATGGGCGTGGGATGATTACAATAGCGCGTATTCCGCCGAGCGCTTTTCGTTTCCCGTCTATGGCAACCTGGTGGCCGTGAAGACGAAAAACAACCGCCTCGATCTTCAACCGCCATTTTTCAAAAACAGCTTTACGACGGGCGATGTGGAGGAAGAAGCCAAGGTGATCCGAAAAGTAGAAAGCAACGATTTTAAATTTTACCCCTCTCCAAAAGGAACCTTCGAAGACGACATTCCTTTCCGCGCAGATGCCGACCTCGTGTCGAGACTGCTGGCGGATACATTGAAAAGAGCGGTAACGACTGTGAACAAGACGCTCGCCAAAGATGCCCGTGTGTTGTATAGCATGCCCGTCGACAGCGCCTACCGGGTGATGATGCAGCAAAGCGATAATTTTATTGCCGAACAGTTGCTGATGATGGGCGCAGGTGTGCTCAGCGATAGCTTGCAGCCGGAAATAGCTATTCGCTACATGAAAAAAAATGCCCTAAAAGACCTGTCAAGCGAACCCGAGTGGGTGGATGGCTCGGGGCTTTCGCGTTATAATTTATTTACGCCCCATTCGGTGGTGCAGCTGTGGGAGAAGATCTATGCCAAGGTGCCGCGCGAAAGACTTTTTCCGATGCTGGCCACCGGCGGCAAGCCCGGCACCTTGCGCAATTGGTACAAGGCCGACAAGCCTTATGTTTTTGGAAAAACAGGTTCGTTAAGCAACGTTCATTGCCTGAGCGGTTTCCTGGTGACAAAGCGTGGAAAGACCGTGATCTTCTCGTTCATGAACAGCGACTTCACGGTGGCTTCCAGCGAAGTGCGAAAAAATATGCAGACTATCCTGAATTTAATTTATGAGAACTACTAAACACCCGATCTTCAAAACCATTTTTTGCTGCTCACTTTTAATGTTGGGCAGAACCCTGTCGCTGGCACAGACGCCCGACAGTCTCGATATCAAGATCGGGCAAATGATCCTCATTGGCTTTCCAGGACCGGCCGTGGACGAGAAAGTGCTGGACGAAGTGCGCCGCGGGATGGTGGGTTCAATCATTTTGTTTGAGAAGAATATTCCGGCAAAGAACTCGTTTGTCGAGCTGAAGAAAATTATCTGGACCTATCAGAAAGCCTCGCCCTATCCGCTGTTTATCGGCATCGACCAGGAAGGCGGTAGGGTGAACCGACTCAAGGACAAATACGGATTCCCGCGATCCATCACGGCGTGGGCCATGGGCAAATCGCCTTCGCTGGATTCGGTGCGGTTTTATGGGGAAGCTACAGCTTCGACGTTGGCGGGGTTGGGAATCAACATCAACTTTGCGCCGGTAGTGGATTTGGCTTCCAACCCTGACAACCCCATCATTGCAAAATATGGCCGCGCATTTTCCGCCAACGAAGATTCCGTGGCCCTGATGGCAAAAGAATTTATTAAAATGCATCACCGCTATGGCGTGCTGACGTCGCTGAAACATTTCCCCGGACACGGCAGCTCCAAAGACGACACGCACCTGGGCATTGCCGACGTGACCAACACCTGGGAAGAACGCGAACTGAAACCCTACCAGATCCTGATCGACTCCGGTTATGCCGACGCCGTGATGACGTCGCACATCGTGAACAAAAAACTGGACAAAGCCGGCAACCCCGGCACACTCTCGGCCGACATCCTGACCGGTGTGCTGCGCCAGCGTCTGAATTTTGACGGTGTCATTTTCACAGACGACATGCAGATGCACGCCATCACCAAACACTACGGACTGGAAGATGCCATTAAGCTGGCCGTGAACGGAGGCGTTGACATCATGACGTTTTCCAACAACATTTCAGGAAGCGATGAGCGCACGGTTAACAAAGTGCACTCCATCATTCGTACCATGGTCGAAAAAGGCGACATCAAGCGTGAAAGAATTGAGGAGAGCTACCGTCGTGTTATCAAACTAAAAAAACAACTGAGCCAGGGCGACCGTGCAGCGTATTATCAGCAGCAGGTGGAAAAGGCAAACGTTGCGTTGGAGGCAGAGAAAAATCTGGGCAAGCAAAACGCCGAAGCGATGTATCAGAAGGGCAAGCAAGAAGGCAAACAGGAAGCAGAACAAGCGAGCTCTTCAAAGAAAAAGAAACGCAAAAAATCCTGATGCCCTGGTTCGTTTGAAACACTCGCGAAACAGCATTGTTATTTTTTAGAAAGAGAAATGGAACCGTTCGTCATTCATCCCGCCACAGCCCCGCCCGTTCCCATCCTGGTGAGCGTGCCTCATTGCGGCACGGCCTTTCCGGCGGAGTTAAAGGACCAATACCGCCCGGACCTCATCGAGGCGCCGGATGACACGGATTGGTTTGTGAATAAACTTTACGATTTCGCGCCGTCGCTCGGCATCACCATGATCACGGCCGTGTATAGCCGGTGGGTGATCGATCTTAACCGCGACCCCCAGGACAAGCCGCTCTACACCGACGGACGGATCATCACCGGCCTTTGCCCTACAACAAATTTTTTGGGTGAACCGCTCTACAAGGATCAACGAAAAGAAGTAGCCGTGGAGGAAACCGAACGAAGATTGCAAACCTATTTTTGGCCCTACCACAACGCCCTTCAAAAACAGTTGCAGGAATTGAAATCAACTTTTGGAAAAGTATTGTTGTGGGATTGCCACTCTATCCGGCAATACGTTCAAACCATTTATAAAGAAAAATTCCCTGACCTCGTTCTCGGCGACGCCGACGGTGCTGCGGCAGCGCCGGCGCTTATTGAGAGGGCTTATAAACAATTGGGATCCGCCAAGTATTCGGTGAGTCATAATTTTCCATTCAAAGGAGGATACATTACGCGGAACAATGGAAAGCCCCTGGAGAACCAACACGCGCTTCAGTTGGAGATGAGCAAGATCAAATACATGGACGACACCGAACGATCCTATGACGACGAACGCGCCGGCGAAATGCGAACGTTGCTGAAGAGCACCTTGGCAGCATTGGCCGACTATCTTCAACCGAAAAAAGGCACATGAAGTATTTTAAATTCAAAGGCTTGTTGTTGAACAAGGGCTGGCTGTCGCCTGCCTATGTTGGCGTGGATGATGCCGGGTTGATCCAATACTTGTCGGATCAGCCGCCCGCGGAGGTTGTTGCTTTTGAAACCGTGAATGGTTATGCCTTGCCGGGATTTCAAAATGCGCACTCGCATGCCTTTCAGTTTGCTATGGCCGGCATGGCCGAGAAACATGAACCCGGATCGCGCGACGATTTTTGGAGCTGGCGCGAGGCGATGTATAAATGTGCTTTGAGCCTTGACCCAGCGCAGATTGAAGCAGTGGCGGCAATGCTCTATGCGGAAATGCTTCGAAAGGGATATACCAGCGTGGCTGAATTTCATTATTTGC
>CBIHQM010000144.1:0-13845 GCA_966211885.1 uncultured Chryseolinea sp. | reverse complement strand
GCTCTCCCGGAGCAAATCGCCCAAGGCCAAAACGATCGCCGAGGGTATCCTGTCCAGCAATCAGGGCAATCAAATGATTGCCGGTGCGCAGAAGGCCCTGAATAAAACAGAGGATATTAAAAAGTTTGGTACAAAGATGGGGTCGCTGAATCCCGGAAACCGGAAACTGGTTGTGGACGGCGCGGCCATATTCAATTCGTTATGCGCCACCTGTCATGGTCAGGAGGGTAAGGGTGTGCCCACAAAAATAGCACCGCCGCTGGCCGGCAATTCCCAACGCTACTTCCGGAACAAAGACGCGATGGTGAGAATTCTTCTGAATGGTTTGACCGGACCGGTGGATGGCAAGACCTATTCGGAGAACATGGTTTCCATGGGCGCGAACAACGACGAGTGGATTGCTTCCGTGCTCAGCTATTTGCGTTATGATATCGGACTCTCCGAACGACGGTTCCCGGGCAGTGTGAGCGAAGATTTTGCCAACCGGATCCTGGTGAAACCGGAAGAGGTGAAGAAGCTACGGGAAGAATCCAAAGGAAGGACAAAGCCGTGGACGTGGGAAGAACTGGATAAGGTTTCGGGAAATAAATAGAACACGAAGCGCGATCCTCAACTTCTCATAGAAAGCGCCCTGACATTCGGGGCGCTTTTTTTATGACGTTAAATTTGGGTGGATCTTTAGGGTTTCCCTGCGGCCGGAACCCACGCACCGTTTAGCATGACTTTCTTCGCATCGCGCAACACGTGAAGATCTTTCAACGGATCGCCTTCCACAAACACGAGGTCGGCCAGCTTTCCTTTCTCGATGGTTCCCAACCTTTCGTCCACACGGAAGTAGCGGGCATTCTCCAGGGTGGCGGCGACGATGATTTCCATGTTGCTCAATCCTGCCTGCTGCAGCAATTCCATCTCGCGATAAAAAGCATAACCAAATTCTGCGTAGGCCACAAACGTATGGGAGCCCAGCACAATCGGGACGCCACCTTTTTTTGCGAGACCGACAAAGGTCAACATGTTTTTAAAGCCGTGCACGTCGATGCTGTCGCCCTGGTCGGTTTGTCTTTCGAATGCCGCCAGCGTGGGACTTAGAAATATTTTTTTATGGGCCAGGAACCGGATGAGTGAATCGGCCACCGGGTTATGCTCGAAGTTGAGCGAACTCCAGACTTCATATCTCCCCCGTTTTCGCGCGTTGTTGTCGGCCAGCACGCGCTGCTTGTATTTCTCGGCTTCATAGGGAGGAAGGAGGGTTGTTCCAAAAGAAGTGACGTGCTCGATGCCATCCAACCCCGCGTTGATGGCGTCGACGGCGTTGCTGATCTCGAGGTGGGCCATGACGGGAAGACCGTGCGCATGGGCGGCGGTGCAGATGGCCTTGATGGTGCCGACGGGAAGACCATAGTATACCTTGATGGCGGTGGCGCTGTCGCGATACAATTTCTCTACCGCGAGCCGGCCCTCTTCGGCATCCTGAACGATCATGGCATCTTCCGGATAGGCCGGTGGGTAGGTGTTGAGGTGCGGGCCGGTGAGGAATAGTCTGGGCAGTGGCATGCCGGATGAGCGCACGCCGGCATAACTCTCATTCCACTCGCCGGGATCCCGCACGGAAGTGATGCCGTGACGGAGGTAGACGGCGGGCAGCGTGGCGCTGTTTTCGTTGTGATAATGGGCGTCGAACATGCCGGGGAGGATGGTCAGGCCGTCCACCTTTTCAATTTCCGCGCCGTCAGGAATCGTGACTTCCCCTTGTTTGCCGACGGCTTCGATCGTGTTGTTGCGCACGATGACGCAGGAATTTTGAATGGGTTCCCCTCCCCGCCCATCGATCAACGTGGCGCCGACAAAGGCGATGACCTTATTTCCTTTCGGAAGAACTTTTTCATTCAATTCATGGATGATGACCCGGGGGCCATCGCCGGCATTTTCCACGGTGGACGGTTTCTGCACCTGACAAGAGGCGAGCAGCAGTGCACCGATTGCATACCGGTTTATTTTTTTCATGCTGAAGATCAAAGGTGTATTCATATCCTGAAGTAACATAAACTATCCCTTATCCAAGAGCAGCCCGGCATCAATTTCTAATCGAAATGGAACAAATTTGTGCGGTTTGTGATTTTGGGATTACTGTTTGGTGGCGATACCTTTACAAACCTTTAGCAAACTTTTAGCGCGATGAGCACCTTCACCCTCGGTCAGGATAGATTCAGGATCTATAAAATAAATTCCAAAAAGCACGAATCGGTGTCGTACAAACGACGCGATTATTTCAAGATCTCGCTGCTCACCGCGGGCACGGGAATGATGTATTTTTCGGGCACGCCGGTGCACGTGGCGAAAGCTACGCTCACCTTCTTCAACCCGCTGCTGGCGTATTCGTGGGAGCCCACTTCGAAAACGGCTTCAGGCTACACGGTGTTGTTTACCGCCGATTTTTTACCCGGCCCGCTCCGCAGGCCGCCGATTTTTGCACCGGACCTCATTCCGGTGTATACGCTCGACAAGGCTGCGGTCAAAGACCTGGTTTTCATCTTTGAGAAGATGATCGCCATCGATGAATCCGACTATGCGCAAAAGAATGAGTTGTTGGCGCACTACATTCAATTGATCGTACACGAAGGCCTTCGGTTGCAAAAGGTTCCCAAGCCAATGTTGCAAAACAATGCTGCCGAGAGAATCACGCGCCAGTTTTTCGACTTGCTGTGGAAACAGTTTCCGGTGCGGTCGCCGGAGGAGGTTATTCAACTCAAAAATCCGTCGCACTATGCCGATGCGTTGAATGTGCACATCAACCACCTGAACCAATCCATTCACACCATCTCCGGCAAAAACACCACGTGGCACATTCAGCAGAAATTGACCGGCGAAGCAAAAATGCTGTTGATGCAAACCGACTGGCCGGTGGCCGACATTGCTTACAGCCTGGGTTTTGAATATCCATCCTACTTCAACCGGTTCTTCAAAAAGCAAACCGGCCTGACGCCCCTCTCCTTCCGGAAATGAGGATTCTTTGAAAAGTATAATTTTCCCTTGGCAAACTATTATCTCCTGCTGGCACTTTCGCAGGACCTTTGTCCCATCATTTAAAACAACAAAGTATGTGGACAAAAGCAAACATGAGCGACCAATCGGGAAAAACTTTTCTGGTGACGGGAGCTAATTCGGGTATTGGATATGAGACGGCTCTGGGATTGTATGAAGCCGGAGCGACGGTGATCGTGGCGTGCCGGAGTAAAGAGAAAGCAGCAGAGGCGATTTCTGAAATGAAGAAGCAAGGTGGCAAAGGTAAACTTGAACCGGGTGTGCTCGATCTTTCGGACCTGGATTCAGTAAGAGATTTCGCCAACGTCGTTTTGAACAAGTATTCGAAGCTCGACGTGCTGGTGAACAACGCGGGTGTTATGGTTCCGCCCGCATCCAAAACCCGCCAGGGATATGAACTTCAATTTGGTGTAAACTTTTTAGGACACTTTGCGCTGACCGGCTATTTGTATCCCTTACTAAAAAAGACACTCCACGCCAGGGTGGTTACCGTGAGCAGCATGGCCTATCTTCGCGGCGCGATCGACTTTGAAAATCTCCGTTCCGAAAAAGATTATGACGACTTCCGCGAATATGCCCAAAGCAAACTGGCCGACCTGATGTTTGCCCTGGAGCTGCAGCGAAGGATCGCGGCACGCGGCGATGGCGTGACGTCGATTGCCGCTCAGCCCGGTGCCAATGAAACCAACCTGGCGCGAACCATGAGCGAGGAAGCTTATGAAAGTGCCAAGCAGCGAATCGGTGCGCTCATGCCCATGGCGCAAGGTGCACTATCCATTCTCTATCCTTCCGTTTCTCCCGAGGCTTTGGGTGGACATTTATATGGGCCGGATGGCGACAATGGGTACAGAGGCTATCCTGCCGAGGCGGTGATGGCACCTGTGGCAACGGACGAAGCCACCGCCAGAAAACTTTGGGAGAAAGCCGAAGGAATTACCGGTGTCCTGTTCCCCGATTGAAATACATCACAGCAGAGTCAGTGCGCTTTCCACGGGATTTCCTGGGCCACATTCGAAGCTTGAGGAAAGGCGTGCCTGCGACATGACGAGCCTACCGGGAAGCACGGCAGTACTTCGTCATGTCGCAGGCACAAGTTCTTTAAATACCTACGCCTGTAGTTCAAGACATCCCGAATTCCGAAAGCACTGAAGCCGGATAACCCACAACCGAACTAAAACGAACACCGGCGAACACCGACAGTCGCACCCCGGCTAGAGCAAAAGGCATCACTCCGACCGCAGCACTTTTGCCGGATTGATTGCCGCTCCCCGGATCACCTGCAAGCTCACCGTCGACAGCGCTACGATCGCCAGGATCAACACCGGGACAACAAACAGATCCCATCCTAAACCAATGCGGAACGCGAACCCCTGCAACCACGAGTCGATCCCAAACCAGGCCATCGGCCATGCGATGGCCGAGGCAACCAGGACGAGACGGAGAAATTGTTTTGACAGCAGGTAGACAATGCTGGTGGTGGTTGCCCCCAGCACTTTTCGCACACCGATCTCTTTCAGTTTTTGAGCGGTGGTGAAGGCGGCCAAACCCCACAAGCCCAGGCACGAGATGGCCACGGCCAGCAGGGCAAAGAGTCCGAAGATCTTGCCGAATTGCTGATCGCTTCGGTATTGCCCGTTGAAAGATTCGTCGAGAAAATAATAATTGTAGGGATCTCCGGGAATTAATTCTTTGTAGAGTTTGCCAATAGCCTCTACGGTAGAATTGACGGGCCCTTTGGCGAGAAGAATGGATACCGCCGTCGTGGAAATGGTGTCTGCTTTGAAAAGAAAGGGAACGTAGTCGGTTTTCAACGAATTCCAATTATAGTTCTTCAACACGCCGAGGATGGCGACGGTGTCATCGCCAAGGATCAACTGTTCTTTTAAGGCCTGTTCGGCCGTGCCAAGGCCATACGCCTGGAGCGCGGTCTCGTTGATGATGACGGATTCCATGTCGGAGCGGATGGCGGGGTTGAAGTTCCTGCCGGCGGCAAATTTGATGTCGCAGGTGTCGATGAAATCGGGATCGATCCACACCACACTTCCATCGCGGGAGTCGCTGCGTTGTGAGCCGCTTTTGCGCACGTCGGCGCCCCAGTTGTGGCCGCCGCCGGGGATGGCTGCCGAGGTGGCTACGCGCGTGATGCCGGGGAGTTTTTTGAGTTCTTCTTTGAAGATCGCCAGCTTTTGTTGCGAGGCTTTGAACGACAACGTGCTGGGGCCATTCACGATCAGCATTTGTTCGGTTTGCAACCCTTTATCCTGATGGCGCATGAACGTGATCTGGCGATAGACTACAAAGGTGCCCATGATCAGGATCAGCGACGCGGAGAATTGAAAAACCACCAGGGCTTTGCGCAGGGAAAACCCTTTGCTTTCCGAACGGCCTTTCAACACATCGGTGATGCGGAACGCGGACAACGCCAGCGATGGATAAGCACCCGAAGCCAACGAACCGGTTACAAATAAACCCAACAAAGCGAACCAAAGCCGCGGGTCGGCGAAATCAAATTCCAGCGATTTGCCGATGATCTCGCCCAACAAAGGTAGTAACAGAACGGCCAGGCCAACGGCCAAGCCGATGCCCAGCAAGTTGATGAGCAACGATTCAAAAAAGAACTGCGACACGAGTTGACGGCGCTGTGCACCCACCACCTTCTTGATGCCCACCTCCCGTGCACGCTCCATGGCGCGCGCGGTGGAAAGGTTGATGTAGTTGATCCAGGCAATGAAAAGGATGAAGGCGGCGATCATACCAAAAAAATAGATCATACCATGGCTGGTGGCGTCGCCGTCGTGCAGGAGGCCGGGGCTAAGGTGGATGTCGCGGATCGGTTGCAATCCTAGTACGGTGTTTGTATTGGATTCGGACTGCCGCTCGTCGAAATGATGCCGGGCGAATCCGGTGAGTTTCGTGTTCACGGTCGCGGCGTTCGCGTGGTCGTTCAGTTCAACATAGGTGACGAAGTTGTTCCACTTCCATCCGTCGTCTTCTTTGTATTGTTGATTTTGCAAGAGGTCGTGAGAAGGCACGAGCACGGTAAACCAGAAGTGCGAGTTGGGTGGCACATCCTCCAGCACCGCCGTCACGGTGTAGTCCCCATTGCTCCATCCTGTGCCCGTGAGCCGGATCGTTTTGCCAATGGCCGATTCCTTGCCAAAATATTTTTCGGCCATGGACTTTGTGATCACCATCGCGTGGGGGTCGTCTAATGCCGTGGCAGGATTGCCTTCGACGGCCTGGAACGTGAACGCCCGGAGAAATGTGGAGTCCACGATGTTGATAGTGTATTCGTGAAACGCCAGCGCTTCACCGGCAGGTGGTTGGTAGATCATGACCGCGCCACCGTACATGGGATGCGTGCGAATAGAACGCTTCACCTCCGGGAGCTCCGTCGCCAACGCCGGACCGAGTCCATACGAAGACGTAATGGTGGCGATGCGCTTCTCATTGTTTTGATATACCGTCCGCGTGATGCGATATAGATTTTTTTCGTTGACGTGGAAATTGTCATAGCTCGTCTCAAAATCGATGTACTTGAGAATGACCATGCAGGCCGAAACTCCCAAGGCCAGACCAAAAATATTGATGAAGGAGAACAACTTCCGCTTGAAGAGGTTCCGCACTGCGAGCGTAAAGAAATTTTTCAGCATAGTCGTTACAGGCTTGTTCCAGAAGAGAACCTCAGAAAAACGACGAGGTTACGGATCGCGACCAAAAAGTTTTCACCCTTCACAAACCCCTCGCTTTGCCCGCCGTCCCGATAGCTATCGGGATCAGCGAAGGAGGGCCCGCCGACTTGCCCGTCGTAGCTTTAGCGAAGGCGGGAGCTTCAGCGAAGGAGGGCCCGTCGAAAACTTTAGCGAATGAGGGCGGCAAGTGTATTTCAAATGCCGGTAAACACCTCCATTTTGTCGTAATCACCGCCCCCATCCCAATCGTGGTTTTGTAGTTTTGAAGTGATCTTTTTGCCTATGCAACCACCCCTTACGATATCACCCTCAACCCGCGCGGGCCGCCGCGAATGGATTGGGCTGGCCGTATTGATCTTTCCTACGCTTCTGGTATCGATGGACTCCACCGTTACCTACCTGGCTTTACCCGCCATAAGTGCCGAACTAAAACCAACCGGCTCACAGCTCTTGTGGATCACCGACATCTATACATTCCTGGAAGGCGGCTTTCTCATTATCATGGGCGCCTTGGGCGACCGCGTGGGCCGCAAGCGCCTGTTGATGATCGGCTTCATCTTGTTTGCAGCCGCCAGTGTCATGGCCGCCTTTGCGGGTAGCCCGGCGTGGCTCATCGCCGCCCGCGCGTTGCTGGGAATGACGGGCGCCATCATCCTGCCTTGCACGCTTTCGCTGATCCGCAGCCTCTTCCACGACGATCGCCAGCGCACCGCGGCCTTTGGCCTCTATACCGCAAGCTATTCTGGCGGCACCATGCTGGGTCCGTTGATCGGTGGCGTGTTGCTCACGCATTTCTGGTGGGGATCGGTATTCCTCATCAGCGTGCCCCTCATGCTCCTCTTCCTTTTTGCTTCGCCGCTGCTGCCGGAGTATCGCGATCCGGATGCCAAACAATTCAGCCTCATGAACGCCCTGCTCCTGCTCACCGGCACGCTGTCGGTCATCTTTGGTGTGAAGCGGATCGCCGAGTCGGGAGGAATGGATTGGATCTCGTTGACGACAGTTTTAGGCGGTCTGGCGGTCTCGGCGGTCTTTGTGTATTCGCAGACCATCGTCCGAAATCCCCTGTTGAACCTGAGTTTATTCCGGATCCCTGCATTTAGTGTTACGTTGGCCACGCTTTTCCTCGGGCTATTCTGTTGGGCGGGACTTTACTTGTTCCTCACACAATACATGCAACTGGTGTTGGGCTACGATCCGCTCAAGGCCGGTTTGCTCACGCTGTTGCCGGTGGCCATCACGGTGGCCGGGTGCATCCTGGCGCCCCAGACGTTGCGTTGGGTGAGCCGGTCGGTCACGATCCTGTTGGGCAACGTGCTCATGCTGGGGGCCATCGTGTTGCTGGCACAACTTTCTACGGCGACCAACCTGGTCCTGCTCATCGCCGGGTTCGCCGGGTTCAACCTGGGCTGTGGCATTGTGGTGACGATGGGCATCGACATGGTGGTGTCGGTTGCGCCCCATGAGCAAGCCGGGGCCGCGTCGGGCATTTCGGAGAGCAGCACCACGTTCGGGCAGGCGTTTGGTGTAGCCTTGCTAGGCAGCGTGGGCACGGCGGTGTATCGATCCAAGATGTCTGCGTTCGCGGACACAACGTTGTCGGAAGAAGCGCATGGCACCTTGGGTGGTGCCCTGGATGCTTCCAGGCAACTACCCATCGAAGCCGGTGTGGCGCTGGCCAATAACGCACGCCAGGCCTTTGTAGATTCTTTTCACATGGCCTCCCTCCTGGCCGCAGCGGCGATCCTGCTCATGATCGGAGTTTTCCTGGCCGTCATGAAGCGCAGTCCGAAGTGAGGTGCTCACGCCCTGGCTCACCTTGAATCTGTCTTTGCCGATAACTGTGCCAAAGCTTCATCGAAGACGCGGCTTGCCCGCCGAAGCTTTAGCGAAGGCGGGGAAAAATCTCCACCACCTATCAAACCTAATCTCCCATCAAAACAAACGGTCTCGCAGAGTGTCTCCAATTTTGTGATCTTGTTACAGAACCCATCTTAATTCTGTATCATTGTTAAGACACTAAAAGACTAAACCACATGAACTCTCGCAGGGACTTCCTCCAAAAAATGGCCGGTTCAGCACTGGCCCTTCCGATGCTATCGTCCATCACCACCAAAGCGGATGCTGCTCAACCACAGCCGCCCTATCAGGGTCCTGTGCTGCGCGTGGCGATCCTGGGCCTGGGCAGCTATGGCGAACGCGTGGCCGAGGCCATGAAGGATTGTCAGCGCGCCAAGCTGGTGGGCCTGGTTAGCGGCACACCCGCCAAATTGAAAACGTGGCAAGCCAAATACGGCATACCCGAAAAGAATTGTTATAACTACGAGACCCTCGACCAGATCAAAAACAACCCCGACATCGACGCGGTCTACGTAATCACACCCAACGGCCTTCACAAGGATTTCAGTATACGCGTGGCCAAAGCAGGCAAACACGTGATCTGCGAAAAGCCCATGGCCAACGACGCCAAAGAGGCACAACAGATGGTAGACGCCTGCAAAGCCGCCAAGGTAAAATTACTGATCGGCTACCGCATGCACTTCGAGCCCATCACGCTCGACATCGTGCACAAACGCAAAGCCGGCGACTTTGGCAAGGTGTTGTTCTTCCAGGGCCTTTCCGGTTTCATCATCGGCGACCCGACGCAGTGGCGTCTCAACAAAAAGCTCGCGGGCGGCGGTGCCATGATGGACATCGGCATCTACTCCATCAACGGATCGCGCTACATGATCGGCGAAGATCCCATCTGGGTAACGGCCCAGGAGGTGAAAACCAATCCTGAAAAGTTCAAGGAAGGCGTCGACGAAACGATCACGTTCCAACTCGGTTTTCCCGGCGGTGCAGTAGCCTCCTGTTTGTCGACGTATAGCCTGAACAACCTCGATCGCTTCTTTCTTGATGGCGACAAAGGATATGCCGAAATGGGTCCCAGCACCGGCTATGGTCCGATCAAGGGACGCACCAACAAGGGTGAAGTCACTTACCCGCACGTCACGCATCAGACGGTGCAGATGGATGAGATGTCGGATATTATTTTGAAGGGCAAGCAGCCTGAGATCCCGGTGGATGGTGAAGAGGGGTTGAAGGATATGAAGATTGTCGACGCGATCTTTCAGGCCGTGAAGACGGGTGGAAAGGTGGCGATTAAATATTAGCGGACACAAGACTTTGAAGTGAAGAGCAAGATCGCGCATACGGTCTTGCTTTTTTTCTGCGTTCGGCATCCAATATATAAACGGGCAAAACTCAAAATGAAGTCACGTCCTCAATGAGATTGCCCGTATCGGGATTGCAACAGCGGCTATTGAAATCTATAGCCGACGCCGATCCCTATAATGCCGAGATATCCATAGCCCGCCTCCGCGTGAAAATAAAGCTTTTGGCCCGCACGGATCCCTATGGGTGAGAACTGATAAGCAAACTTGGTGGCCGTGTTCTCTGCGGTCTGCGTGGTCGAGACTTTTTCTTTCAGGAAACTTGGCCCGATGGCAGCCCTGGCGAACAGGCCGAATTTTGGCTTGCTCATGTACGTGTAGGTGGCGCTCGCCAGGATGGTGGTGTATTTCCCCGAATAGCCTTCGTTGTAGGTCACGTCGGTGGTGGTCGTAACGGTCACATCTTTCTTGATGGTCTCATAGAGCAAACCTAATCCAACGCTAAACTTGGGCGACACGGTGTAGTCGTACTGCAGGCCGAGGGAACCACTGTAGGTAGTATTCGATACCCGGGTGCCGTTGCTCAGAACAGCCTCGAAAATTTCGTCGGAAGCATCTTCGAACTCTGCGGCTGTGCCGATCCCATACGTGAGACGAATGCTGTGCTTCGGTTCGTCCTGCGCATGGGCCATCTGTGGGGCGGTGAACATGCCCGATACCATCAGGCATGAGGGAAGAGAGAGGGTCTGTATTTTCATGGTGTATAACAGTTAGTTCAGCCAATTAAAAAAACAGAAATGCCAACCTGGAGACGTTGCCCGCTACCTTTCACTACGTTTGATACTCAATTTTTGTTGCCCGGATACTGAAAGGCAACCCGTTGGATGGGGAGCGGTCTCCTCTGTTCGGGACCACTGGACGTGACCGTTGTAAGGCTGCCGCGGTCACCGTTGTGATTTGGTTGGAGGGTCGAATGACTTTATCTTTATACGATTGAAGTTGAAAAAATCCACGACCCTTACCCCTTTCATGTTATGCAATTCTTTTTTGAGTCCGGTTGGTTCACGACCGTTTATTCCCTTCTTCTGCTGCTGTCGATAGCGGGGGGTTACATCCTCGCCAGAAGTCAGTATCTCAAAAAACAAAAAGCGTGGAAACCGAGCGGCACGGAGAATGCCATCATCGGATTTTATAGTCTCTTGCTGTCGTTCGCCTTGCTTTCATCGGGCAACGCCAATAAAGAGCGGACCAACCTGATCCACCAACACGCCGATGCCTTGAGTGCGATTTTCCGGGAGAGTAAACTATCCTCTGATTCTGTCACCGATGTTGTCCGTGAAAGACTAGTGGCCATTCTGAAGACAAAATTGGAATTGGCCAATCAAAAAGTAAGTGACGAAGACATTGTCTCCGATACAAAGACGGATTCGCTTTATGATCAATTGCATGCCGATCTAAAACAGATGGCACGACTACACGTGATCACGCCGGAAGAAAATCGATTCTACATCGATAAAATAAATACGGCCATCGCGCTGGACTATCGCATTCAATACAGCGAATTGGAGCGAACGCCAATCACGATCATGATCCTCTTGATCGGGGGCTCCTTCCTGATCGGCGTTCTCATCGGGTTCACGAATGGCTTTAATGAATAGCATCATTTCCTGATACCCTTTATCTTTTTTGTTTTGACGAGTCTTACGGTGATCTCCATACGGGATTTGGATAACCCTACCGTGGGGTGGATCCGTCCGTCGTACAAGAATTATGAGAATATGTTGATGGATATTAAGAATTAGAAAGCGGCAGAATTTTCAACGGCCATGCTCATGGCCTCAATTTGAATTTGAGGGGCAACACAAACCTGCACTTGACGATTTTTCTACGCGATTCACCCGGGATCCAAGGCTTCAGCGATTTGACCACGGCCATCGCTTCGTCGTCGCAGGCGGCGTCAAAGCCTTTGAGCACTTCAACGTCGGTGATCATGCCCTGTCGATCACAAAGCTAACGAAGACGGTGCCCGGCAAGCCGCTTTTTTGATTTTTAACTTTTTTTGAACCAACCGGTTAGCCGGAATTTGATGGGAAGGACAAATTTTGACCTGACAGGCTTGCCGTGCATCTCTCCAGGAATCCAATTGGGCAGAGAAGCTACCGTCGCAAGGGCTTCGGCGTCGCAATCGGGATCAATGCCCTTGATGACATGCGGGTCGACTATGGCACCAGTCTTGTCTACATCGAAGGCCACGTAAACCGTGCCCTCAACGCCGTTCCTCCGGGCCGACTTGGGGTAGCGTAATCGGGACGAAACATCCTGACTCATAGCGCTCAATCCTCCCTTATACTCTGCGGGCTTTTCTACCATCGAGTAAACCGTATCGCCTTTTGTTCGGGAAACGCTGAAAATTGCAAGCGAAACCGAGTCTTCAACCTCCTCATACGAATCAAAGTCTTCGTTGCCTTTATGTTTGATAATACCTTTGCCATAAGGCAACAGCTCAACGCCCGTTTCTGAATAATAGTGGATAATGACAGCGCGTTTGGGATGATACATCATTTCCTTTTTGAGCTTGCCATCCTCATAATAGGATTTGTAGGCGCCGGTAATGGTGTTGTCAACATAATACTCTTCCGAGTCGATTGCACCGCTCTCAAAATATTTGATACACTTTCCATTGAATTTTAACGGAGAAGCGCTGCTGCACTCGGAGAACATTTGCAACTTACCCGATATAAAATAGTCGCGGACCAGGATCACGCCGTTGCGGGCCGGCTCAACGGTGCGATAATACGCCGCTTCTTCCCGGTTACTGGTTTTTAGCCAATCTTTGTTAAAATATTCAGTGATCTTTTCTTTGGATTGGGCATTGGCGGAAAAGGAAATCAGAAGGATAAAAATAAGGATGACACCGGGCTTCATGGTAACGTGATTTTAGAAGAAGTCAAATGTAGTAAAATCTGCTTTTTCGAGAAACCCTTGCCCTAAACTTTCTCCAAAACAATTGAAACAACATGGCTACGAATGAAGTTTATTAGCATATACCATGGAAGCCGACATCCACACCCTCTACACCTCCGGATTCTACCGCGTCATCGACTTCAAATGCCGGTGTACCGACTGCCGCACGTCCAAACCAGAGTATAGCGAATCGTTCAGCATCAGTTATGTGCGCAAAGGCAATTTTCTTTTCAACGTCTTTCGCCACGCGCTGGACTCCTATAGCGGCTGCGTGCTGGTGACCAAGCCCGGCTACGAACGCACCGTGACGCACACCCACGAAGTGCCCGACGAGTGCACGATCTTCGATTTCAGAAACGATTTTCATGCAGCCCTGGTGGACCAATACGGCAACCTCCCTTTCTTCCGGAACCCAGACCTTCACTCCACCCTGATCCGCACCACACCTGAAATGGAGTTTCTGCACCATCACATCCTCCGCCTCATCCTAACCCAGGCCGGCAGCAAACTGGAGATCGACAACCTTGTGCTCGAGGTGATCGAAAAAACGCTGGCACGCATCGGCGACTACACGCCCGACCATCGCATCAACCCGAGACTGAAAAAGAACCACCTCATCACCATCGAAACTGCCAAAGCCTACATCGCCGAAAATTTCATCAACGACATCTCGCTGCTGGAGATCGCCCGGCATTGCTGCGTGAGCCCCTTCCATTTCAGCCGCATCTTCAAAACGTTTACCGGCGAGCCACCCCACCGGTTCTTGTTGTCGGTGCGTCTGAAAAATGCGGAGTTGCTTTTAAAGAATACCAACCTGCCCGTAGCCGACGCAGCGTTCTTGTCGGGATTTAACAGCATCGAATATTTCACTGCGGCATTTCGCCAGCGCTATCATTGCCCGCCGGCCACCTACCGGAAAGGCATCCCCGTCTAGTGCCCTCCCAAAAAAGAGCAAGATTCCTAAAGTCCCCTTCCCTACCGACGACTAAGTT
>CBIHQM010000143.1:0-13877 GCA_966211885.1 uncultured Chryseolinea sp. | reverse complement strand
ATAATAAATTTTAAACGGGAAAGAACAACCATGTCCATGAATAAAATAAACATCGTGCTTGCCGACGACCATGTCCTGGTGCGGAACGGCATCAAGGCTATGCTGGAATCGGAGTCGTCTATTAATGTCGTAGGCGAGGCCGGCGATGGCAACGAGGCCCTGGAATCGGCCAAGGCGCTGCGGCCCGACATCCTCGTGCTCGACATCCGCATGCCCAACATGACGGGGCTGGAAGCAGCCGAAAAATTAAAACAATATGCCCCCGACACGAAAGCGGTGATCCTTTCCATGCACGATTCGGAAGAATATGTGTTGCAGGCCCTGGATGCCGGCGCCTATGGCTACCTGCTGAAGGACACCGACAAAAACGAATTCATCAAAGCCCTGAAACAGATCCATGGCGGGCACAAATATTTTAGCGGCGCCGTGTCAAACGTATTGGCCAACCGTCTGCTCCACACCAAACCAACGGCCGGAACAGCGACGGCGGCGAAAGACGATCGCTACCATCTGACCAAACGGGAGAAAGAGATCTTGCGCATGGTGGTGGATGGAAAACACAACAAGGACATCGCCGATTCTTTGGGTAAAAGCGTGCGCACCGTGGAGACCCACCGGTTCAACATCATGAAAAAACTGGACGTGAACAACGCCGTGGATATGGTGAATAAGACCGTTAAAGAAAACCTCCTGTAATTACGTAGTTTATGCAAACGATTTCCCGTTCAATGCACTCGTTTAAGTAAATAATTACGTAGTATTACGTAAAATTTATACCTAATTTACTTACTTTTATTACGCAACAAATACGTAATAGAATGCAAGTAACCCAGCCCTCCACCTCCATCAACCTGTTGGACTTCAAAAGTGTGTCGATGCGCACTTTCCACCTTACGTGGATCACCTTCTTTGTTTGTTTCTTCGGCTGGTTTGGCATTGCGCCGCTCATGCCGGTGGTGCGTGAGGACCTGGGCCTGTCGAAAGGACAGATCGGGAATATCATTATCGCATCGGTGTCCATCACCATTTTTGCGCGGTTGTTGTTCGGATGGCTTTGCGACAAGATCGGGCCGCGCATTTCGTATACCATTTTGCTGCTGGCCGGTTCGCTGCCGGTGATGTTCATCGGATTGAGCAACAGCTATGAATCGTTCCTGTTGTTCAGGCTTGCCATTGGCGTGATCGGCGCTTCGTTCGTGATCACCCAATATCACACGTCGGTGATGTTCGCACCCAACGTGGTGGGCACGGCCAATGCAACCGCCGCCGGTTGGGGAAATATGGGTGGCGGTGTGACACTCATTGTGATGCCGCTGATCTTTGGCGCTTTCGTGGGCATGGGCTATCTCGAACCTTCCGCATGGCGCTATGCCATGGTGGTGCCGGGTGTGGCGTTGTTCATCATGGGCTTTGTTTATTATTTCTGTACGCAAGATACACCCGCCGGAAATCTAAGCGACTTGCGCAAGGCTGATCCGAACTACAAGGCCAAGGCCAAGTCGGGCGAGAGCTTGCTGACGGTTTGCAAGGACTATCGCGTGTGGGCTTTGTTCCTGGCCTATGGTGCATGTTTCGGCATCGAGATCACCATCGACAATATTGCTACCCTTTATTTTGTTGACAATTTTCATTTGGGATTGAAAGAAGCGGGTATCATCGCCGGCTTGTTCGGTATGATGAACATTTTTGCCCGCGCGCTCGGCGGCATCTTTGGCGACAAAGCCGGTCGCAAGTTTGGATTGAAAGGCCGCATCGTGATCCTCAGCGCATTCCTCCTTATGGAGGGGCTAGGTCTGATGTTATTCTCTGCCATTGATGTATTGCCTTTGGCCATTGCTGTGATGCTTGGTTTTGCATTGTTCCTGAAGATGTCTAATGGAGCAACCTATTCTGTGGTACCCTTTATAAATCAACGGGCTATCGGCATGGTGTCGGGCATCGTGGGGGCCGGTGGAAATGTGGGCGCCGTGTTGGCGGGATTTCTGTTCAAGTCGGAAACGCTCTCGTATCGCGAAAGCCTGTTCATCATCGGTGTGGTGGTGGTGGGCGTGTCGGTGATCGCCTTCCTGTTGAGTCTTCCCAAGACCATGGGAGTGCGCCAGCCGGAATTGCAACCTGCCATGGAAAAAGTTAACGCCTGAGACCGATGCGGAAATTTTACCTGAAATATAAACTCAATAACCCCGGGCTTTAGCCCGGGGTATAACACCAACACTCGAAAGGGCTTTAGCCCTGACCGCACATGCACGACACGAAGAACACCTACAAGACAACATGCTCCTACTGCGGCGTAGGCTGCGGCATCGTGGTGAAAAAAGGACGGCGCGACAACCTCTCCCTGGAAGGCGACAAAGACCATCCCGTGAACCGCGGCATGCTCTGCTCCAAAGGCATGAATCTGCACCATGCCATGCACGACAAGCGCGACCGCCTGTTGTATCCGGAGATGCGAAAAAGTCGCCACCATCCCATGGAGCGCGTCTCGTGGGACACCGCCATGCAACGTGCCGCTGCCGTGTTCTCTTCCCTCATCAAAACCTACGGACCCAACTCCGTAGGCTTTTATGTTTCAGGACAGTGCCTCACCGAGGAGTATTACGTAGCCAACAAACTCGTAAAAGGATTTCTCGGCACCAACAACATCGACACCAACTCGCGCCTGTGCATGAGCAGTGCCGTGGCAGGCTACACCAACATGCTAGGCGAAGACGCCGTGCCCGTTTCTTATGCCGACGTGGAATTGGCCGATTGCTTTCTCATCGCCGGCGCCAACCCGGCGTGGTGCCACCCCATCCTGTTCCGACGCATCGAGGCCCACAAGCAAGCGAACCCCGATGTGAAGCTGATCATCGTTGACCCGCGCAAGACCCAAACCTGCGCCAACGCCGACTTGCATTTGCAACTCCTTCCCGGAACCGACATTTATCTCTACAACGCCATCGCCCGTGTGCTCATCGAGAACGGCGATGTGGACTATGATTTCATTAACCAACACACCGAAGGCTTCGAAGAATATCGCGCCTCGGTTTTCCAATACACCGTGGCCGAAGCCGCGCGCCACTGCGACGTCAAAGAAAGCGACATCCGGCTGGCGGCATCCTACATTGCGGCCTCAAAAGGATTTCTAACGCTGTGGGCGATGGGGTTGAACCAAAGTGTGATCGGCGTAAAAAAGAACTTTTCACTGATCAGCCTAAACCTCATCACCGGCCACATCGGCAAACCCGGCTCCGGACCGTTTTCCCTCACGGGCCAACCCAACGCCATGGGTGGACGCGAAGTGGGCGGTCTCGCCACGATGTTGGCGGCACACCGCACCATTGCCAATCCACAACACCGAAAAGAAGTGGCCGAGTTCTGGGGCGTAGACACCATCTCGGACAAACCCGGCTACACCGCCACCCAAATGATCGAAGCCCTGGAACGTGGCGACCTGAAGGCGGTGTGGATCATCTGCACTAACCCCCTGGTGAGTTTGCCTGACCTCAAACGCGCCGAGGCGGCATTGAAGAACGCGCGCTTTGTGGTGGTGCAGGACATCTCCAGGCTTTCGGATACGGTAGCTTACGCCGACCTGGTACTTCCCGCGGCAGGTCATTTTGAAAAAGAGGGAACGATGACCAACTCCGAACGCCGCATCAGTCACCTCCGGAAAATTGTAGATCCACCCGGTGAGGCCCGTCCCGACAGTGAGATCCTTTGCACGTTTGCCAAGGCCATGGGATTTCACGGTTTCGATTATGCATCGTCCGCGGAAATATTTGCCGAGCACGCGAGGCTAACCCAGGGAACAAACATCGACATCAGTGGGCTGTCCTACGAACGGCTGCAAACTGAAGGCACCCTGCAATGGCCGGTGCCCGATGAAACGCATGGCGGCACACCCCGTCTTTTTACAGACCATCGCTTTTATACGCCATCAAAAAAAGCAAAGTTCTTCACGCTCGACGCACCCGAAAATTTGTCGGACCCGCCAACCGCGACGCATCCGCTCATCCTCACCACGGGCCGCATCCGCGATCAATGGCACACGATGACAAAGACGGGAAAAGTGAACCGCCTGCGTCAACACATCGACAAGCCTTTCCTGGAGATCCATCCCTTTGATGCTGCCGCTCGCAACATCCGCGAAGGCGATCCGGTGGTGATCAAGAATGAACATGGAGAAGCGCGCGTGTGTGCAAAGATCACGGAGGAAATTAAACCGGGCGTGGTCTTCATGCCCATGCATTGGGGCAAGAGCATGACCAGCGACCTGGCGCGCGCAAACAATGTGACCAGCTCGCGCGTGGACCCGATCTCGAAAGAACCCGATTTTAAATTCTCGGCCGTCGAGGTATATGCCTACCGCAGAGCGGCTGAGAAAATCCTGGTCGTGGGTGCCGGCGCTGCAGCCTATCGTTTTATCTGTACCTATCGCTCCCTTAACGTGGAGGACGAGATCACGGTGATCTCGAAAGAAAAATATCCGTTCTACAACCGCGTGTTGTTGCCGGAATATGTGAACGAACACCTGCCGTGGGAACGCCTCCAGAAATTTCAGGACGGCGAGTTTGAAGCGCTGAATGTGCGGTTGCAATTGGAGAATGAAATTGTGGCGATCAACCGGAAAGAAAAATTTGCCGTCGATAGATTTGGCGAACGCCATGCCTACGACAAACTCATCCTGGCCACCGGCACGCGGGCACACGTTCCCAACGATGCGCCGGTGAAGCTCCCCGGCGTATTCACCATGCGCACCCGGCCGGATGCTGACCGACTGAAAGCTCACCTGAAACCAAAAGGCCATGTGCTCATTGTGGGCGGTGGATTGTTGGGCTTGGAGCTTGCTGTTTCCCTGCGCGAAATAGACATCTCGGTCTCCATTTTGCAAATGAGCAGTCGTCTCATGGAACGCCAGGTGGACCAGGTAGCAGGGGAGTTGCTCCTGGAGTTTATCGAAGAAAGCGGCATTGCCGTGTACATGAACGACCAGGTGCAATCTGTTTTATTTGATGAGGCTACCGAAATGCTGGTGCCGCATTTGCGCAGCGGCAAGGAGATCCAAGTGAACGCCATCGTGTATGCGGTAGGCACGCGCCCCAACATCGAGTTTGCGCTGGAGGCGGGCATTGAATCGGGGAGGGGCATTGTCGTGAACGACTATTTGCAAACCAGCGACCCCGACATCTTTGCCATTGGCGAAATTGCCGAACATCGCGGCAAGACCCTGGGCATTACGTCGGCCGCCGAAAAACAAGCCGACGTGCTGGCGCGTTTTCTCTATGGCGACGCCCAAAGCCAATACGATGGCGCGGTGCCCATGAACATCCTGAAGCTGTCGGGTCTGGACCTTTGCTCGATCGGCCTCTCCGATATTCCCGCCAACGAAAAGGACTACGACGAAATCCTGTTCATCGACAAGTCGATGCGCTATTATAAAAAATGTATCATCAAAGACGACCGGCTGGTCGGCGCCATCCTGATCGGCGACAAAAGCGAGTTTGCCGAGTTCAAATCGCTGATCGAGAACGGCACGGAACTTTCAGAGCGCCGCATGCAATTGCTGCGGTCGGGCAAGGCGGTCGAGCCGGTGTTGGGCAAACTGGTGTGTTCGTGTAACCAGGTGGGCGCCGGCAATTTAGAGGCTTTGATCCGCGGCGGCTGCACAAGTCTGAGCGACCTTTGCAAGCAGTCGGGCGCTGGTTTAGGATGCGGCAGTTGCAAGCCCGAGATCGCGCAGATGCTGAAAACGGCAAAAGTTAGTGCATGACCCATGGAATTGACAAATAATTCTTTTAGTATCAAAGCGGGAAACTGAAGGTATGCAAGGCGACGAAAAACGCGATCTCATCCGGGTATTTGTAAAAGGTGGCTTTCTTTCGCCGGCGGCGTTGCTGAAGATCATGGAGCTGTCTAAAAGCCTGGGCAACAAATACGTGCTCTTTGGCTCGCGGCAAGACATCATGTTCCCCCGCAACCAGGCCGGCGAGGCGCAGGTGGATGCGGTGTTTAACGCCATCAAAATTGAGCACGAACTTTCGGGCGATCAATCGGTCCACCAGAACATCGTCAGCTCCTACGTGGCCGTGAACGTGGTGGACACCACGCCGTGGGTGAAAGAGGATACCTACAACGTGTTGATCGATGCCTTCGAATTTACGCCCCGTCTCAAGATCAACATTGTCGACCCCATGCAAAGCCTGGTGCCGTTGTTTTCGGGGGAGTTGAACTTTATTGCGTCGCGCGAGGAGAACTACTGGTACCTCTACATTCGCGATCCGCGTAAGGGCAACCTGCTGGAGTGCTGGCCCAAGCTCATCTTTGGCCAGGACATTCCCAAGATCGCCCGTGAACTCGAAAAGATCTTCCAGGAGTTCCTGCCGTTTACAACCGAGGAATTGTATCTCGTGCTAAAAAACAATTACGTACGGATCAACTATCACCCCATCACCGAAAAGCTAGCCTTCACCGACACGGCGTTTCCCTACTATGAAGGTCTGAACGCCATGCTCAACAATCAGTATTGGCTGGGCTTATATTGGCGCAACAACCAATACGACATCGAATTCATGAGTGCGGCCTGCCGGCTGTGCCAGGAAACCAACATCAGCAAGATCAACATCATTCCCTGGAAGGCGTTTATCGTGAAAGGCATCAAAGCCAGTGACCGCCTGCGGTGGCAGAAGGTGATGGGCAAGTTTGGGATCAACGAACGCCACTCCTCGCTGGAGCTCAACTGGCACTTGCCCGTGATCGACGCCGAAGCCCTCGAGTTGAAGCGTTTTCTCGTACGCGAGCTCGATCAACAGGACATCAGCACGCACGGCCTCACCTTTTCCATAAAGACCAATCGCGAGAGTTTTCATTTCACCTCGGTGGTCATTGCCCGGAGCCAGATCGGCGGCACAACCACGGGCGAGTATTATGACATTGCTTACGCCAAAGATTTTAACCCCAACACGATCACTTATATTCCCTATGCCCGTCGTGTATCCAAGGAGTTGATCCCCGCCTTGCTTATCGAGTTGAGCAAACTCTATTTCCGCCAACTCAACCCCGAAAAAGAACCCGCCAAATCCCCGGACACTCCAGCGCTGAATGGCCATCCTGATTCCATCTATCAATGCAGCAACTGCCTGACCGTCTACGACCAAAAATACGGCGACGAGATCGCGCATGTTCCAGCGGGAACGGCGTTTAGTGAATTGCCTGAAAGCTATCGTTGTCATGTGTGCGATAGCGAAAAGAAGTATTTTGTGGCTGTGAAGGAATAACTACCGGAGGAGTGCTATTCCTTTGTCCTTAGGGTCGAAAATATGGCTAGAAGCTTGTTCAGAGCCTCATCGTCAACACCATGACCAAATGCATGCACGTAGGTATCCCAGCCGTCCTTGGTGTTTGTAGCGCCGATAGCTTGGATAGAAAAACCATTTGTGCAATCGAATAGAGACCATTCTTTCTGGGTGTTGAATAGCGATCCCTGTATCGGCGCATGAGCGCAGGAATCATTTGAAACGCTAATAAGGGATGGATAATTGCCCAAGTAAAACCCGCCATAAAAATCTCGTGTTGCGGCTGTGTCCACGGGTTTAATATAAAACACGGAAAAGTCCGGACCTGTATTTTCTTCCAGTGAATAATTAGACGGGAGGTCGATAACATAGCTGCTATGGGGAACCACTCTCAGTTGCAACGTCCTTATAAAAGTTGTATCAGCTTTATGACCTCCACGCAGGGAAAAGAAACCTACTGTGCCGAGCGCGGCCAGGACAACAACCCCTAGTGCTATTTTTAAAATGGATGACATTTGGCAATGCAATTTTAGGTGTAATCCGCAAGGTGGGTTAAAGACACAATTTTTCCCTCAGCCGGCTTATGGATTTGTCGGAAACTTTTGACGATATATTCGCCAGGCGCAAGCTGAGAATTAGAGTGGAACGAATTAGCTTTATCATAGCTTTGTGTTTGAAAGCTTCACTCAGCGTCCGGGTTTATTTTTTTCTTCGTTGCTGCTTCTGCCACAATTTCAAGTATTGGTACAAATCGTCGTTGGACTCTTGTATTCCTAGAATGTAATCAGATGGACTGTATTTGACCGTTCCAGCGGGATTGTCATCAGTAGATAACCAACTGGAGAGGAAAACGATATAGGGCTGTCCGATCTTCAACAATTTTTCTTTTGGGAAGTCCAGCGTGTCCACGCAGCTCATCATGCGACGAAATACCAATTCATGTGCTCCAGAAAATTTTGTAATCTTAAACGTGTCTGCAACCGTTGCTTTGACGAAGGAGAAGCAAGTCGACAACCTTGACCACCCTACGTCGGGTTTGTCCTCAACAATGTTGATCAGGAGTATTTCGTCGGCAGTGGCACATAAACGGTCAATTGCTTCATAGTGAGTATACTGGCACCTGGCAAAGGCATTCACCATGCACAGGCTTAAAATCAGGACGGAACGAGTTAGCTTTATCATAGTTTAGTGTTTGAAGTTTCGCCTTACAGGGACCATACTGTAAGTCATTTTCGTCTCTTTTTTAAAACCCAGTCCAATTCATATGTGTATTCATGAATTCCCAAGAAGTAATCCGCTAAAGAATACGTGGGTCTTCCATCAGCCCCTTTACCCGGGTCCTCACTGTCCAGAAAGACTACGTACTGTTTTTCAGGGTTCAATAGCCCCTCATCTGGTTTTAAATATTTCTGACATGAAAATATGCGACCAAACATCATTTCCCTTCGGGTTGTATCTATTCTCTTAAATTTATACACTGTAACTATTTCTGCCGTAACATGCGTAAGGCATGTGCCTATAGAGAGGACACCAAATGAACTCCCTTCTTCGTTGACGATTTTTACCAAGAGAATTTCGTCAGCATTCCGCCACAGACGCCTTGCAATGTCTTGTCCACAGGTTGGATTGCTCATCCATACCAAACAAAGGATTAGTGCTACTTTAGTCATCTTCGTTTCCTTTTTAGAATCCCGCGTAACTCGTCGGTGTACTCAACAATTCCTAAAAAATCATCTGTTAAAGGATATATTCTTCTTCCTTCAAGGGCGTGCTTACTAGAAAGAAAGACCACGTACTGTTTTTTGGGGTTCAACAGACCATCATCGGAATTTAAAGGATCACGACATGAAAATATACGGGCAATGGCCAAGTCCCTTTGGACGGTGTCTATTCTTTTAACCTTGTAAGCAGTAACTATTTCTGCAGTAACGTGTGTAATGCATGTGCCCATGCAGAGGGTACTAAATGAACCGCGCTCTTCTTTGATGATTTTCACCAAAAGAATTTCGTCGGCACAGCGCCACAATCGCCTTGAAATGCCTTGCCCATGGGCCGAAGCGTTTATCCACGCCAAACAGATGAGTAGCGCTACTTTAGTCAAACGAAACATGACCTTCTCCAATTGATCCTTCGAAGTATTTAAAAATCCCATCAGGTGAACTTCGTCTAATCTCAAGTCTGGTATGCCATTCTACCAATTGAGGTTTGCCAACGGTTGCGCCTTCACTATTCGTTATGGTGGCCTTTTCTACAAAGTTACCAATCATCTTTAGCGCAGTGATGCCCGACATAACATTGACCACTCCACCATTGTATCCATTCATATCGATCGAATATATACTCCTCCTTATTGCCACATTATTCTCATCTGGGCCATCAGTCTTATCACGTTTCTCCACAATACGTCCGTTTTCATACTTGCAAAGACTCAAGGTTCGTGTTACCGAACCTTTGAAGCCATCCAGGCTCCCCGAAATGTGAAATTGGATTTCAATTCCGTTATAATAGCCTAGGTCGGGACGACAATTCTTTCCAAGCCCATTTAGTAGATAGTCGCAATGCTTGCAATTATTGTCGGGTGATAAGATACCTGTATTCCCGTTATCCGTGGCTCACCAGGCTCCCGCTCTTCGTCACTCTGCTTGGTCACCGCCTTATTTTTACTAAACGGCTCCGAAATCTTCCACGACTTCTCAAACACATAGTCACGTATGCGATAAATTCCTGGCGAGAGCGAGAGTTGCAAAGTCATTGGAGTGGTACCGGTGGACCGGAACGACTCGTGCAGCCCCGTGCAATAGCAGTCCCAGAACTCAAAGTCAAAGAGTTTGCTGAGGCCGTCACGGTTATAGAAGCTGATGTGGCCTTTTTTTCTGAGGTCGTGCGAGAGCATCCAGTCGTACCACGGATGGTCGTGGTCAGTGCTCTCCAACGCTACGTCCAGCTGGCCGCCGAGCGCCTGGCTGGTGGGTTGACCGTAAAGGTCTTTGGTCTTGTAAAAGAGGTAGTCGGCATTCAGAACGGCCCTTTCCTGGTCGTCCACGAATATTTTGGCGAGGAAACTCATCGGTCTTTGGGGTTGGTTTATTTTGGATCACCCAAGTTTACCGCGTCACACTGAAATCATTTTGCAGTGTAAGAATCCCCAGAAATCGACACGCGTTCCGGCCAGAGGCCGCTCGCAACATAGTCTCCTGCCTCAGGGACTATGTTGCCTCAGAAGTACCCAATCCTTTTTCCACGTCACGCCTGGGGCGTTCACCACGTCTGCTTTCGGTAGAGTTGCTAGAAGGGTGTTTCTGACTGAATAGGGAACTTTTATTATGTTTGCGTTATACGAAAACATTCCATGAATGGGTATTAGTGATTCGGTTTTAGATTTTTTTGCCAGATTTCCCTATGCCTCAGAACTAGGCGGAATCACGCAAAAAAGTGAGTTTGACAGGCTACCTAAAAATATTGCCGACGCTATCCCCACCTGGTATAAGGATTTATTAGCGACTTACCCCATTGCAAATTTGGAGATTGCCATACCAAATGATTTCGGGCAGGCATTTTTGATGTCGAGACCATTTGATCAATTGCCTTTATTTGAGTTTCGGTTTTTTTCTGTGGATAAAATAGTCACGCACTCCACTTCCTTCTTTCCTGGGTTCGCGCTGTTCAGCAAGAAGTTTATTACGATTGCGGAAGATCACAATTCTACAGGTGAAGGCATTTTTATAGACGTAAGAAAAATAGATCCGATTCCTTACCTCATATTTCATGAAGCGGGTGATTCCCCAGGAGAGCTCCTTCGAGATGCGGAAGTATTAATAGATTCTTTTTCATCCCTATTCAGATACGGCCGACTGCACAACGATAAAATAAGACTAAATGAGTCGAATAGGATTGAAGCCGAGCATTTGATCAAAAGCTTATTTTCTTTTCTTGATTCTGAAATTGCAGCCAGGTTAACTGATGATTTCGATACGGAAATGTTGAACAATCGCCTCAGGCAAAAAGACAAAGAATTGGCGAATGGAAATCTGATTAAAGCTTTTTTGCTGATGCAGCATGGATTGTATGATAGTAACTATCCCGTAGATCGTCGGCTCTTAGCGCAAATGGAAAACATTTACAAGACATGTGGTCTTTATCTGCCTGAACTTGTCTATTTCGAGGAGAGAGTAGGAAACTAATAAGACAAAAAACATGGAAGTAAGAGAAGCGCATTAGTTTTGGGCGCTGATTTGGAAGGTCCCAACCGTATAGCCTGATTAGCAATATGGCGACGAGAAGGCGCAACAATCGGTTACAGCGCGCCGGAGTTTCATGCCCGCCCCTCCTTCACCAAAAGCGTAAAAGCATTTACATCGAAAGGTTTCAGCAGAATATCTTTAAACCCCGCCTGAAGAAGTTTCTTGTTCCGCGAAGGCTCCGGGTGACACGTACACGCCAGGGCAAGGAAATTGTTCTGTCGTATGTTTTTAAGATCGCGCAGCAGGCGGATGCCGTCCAGGTCCTCGCGCAGCATGGCGTTCACGACGGCAACATCGAACGAATGACTCAGGGCAAAGGCCACGGCTTCGGTGGCAGAAGAGAGGGTGGTGACGGTGTAGTAGGGGTTGAGCAGTTTCTTGATGATAAAGCGATCCTCTTTCAAGTCATCGACCACTAACACGTGCATAAGCAATGTTTGTTTTACGCGTGCAAAGATAATACACCGCCCTGCAGCGAATGTTAAGGCTTCTTGAAGAAGACATGAAGTCTTCACTTCCAGCGTGTACCGAAGCGCGAGTCCTCTCCATCGAGTGTTCCCACGGTACGTTCGGGCCCGGCCGGGCTACTGGCGGGATCGTTGTAACTACGTGAATCGATTCTTGCTTGACGATGTGTTCCTTGCCTTCGACCTTTTATGCAGATGGCAGCGAAGTAAAAATAAGCGGCCGTATAGCGCAATTGCCGTAAAAGGTGTGAGTGCTTTAACCACGCTGAAGTAGTGAAATAAATCAATACGACGTATCTTGGACATCGTTATCACGCCAGATCTTAAATAGAAAACTATGCGTTATCTCCTCACATTCCTGTCGGTCGCCTGGGTGTATTCGTCCATCCAAGCTCAGCCAAAATCCTATGCGCAAGCCGGAGCCCTGGCGCAGCCGCGCATTTTTGGTGAAGGCATCGTGAGCACGGGCGACTACGAATCTCACCCAGCATTTTCACCGGGTGGCGATACACTTTATTTTGTCAAGAGTGGCCCGGATATCAGCAAGTGGACCATCTGTGTTTCGTATTATAAAAATGGTGCTTGGACCACACCGTCGATCGCTCCCTTCTCGGGACAGTATATGGATGCCGATCCCTTCTTCACAAAAGACGGCAAGACTTTATATTTCATTTCCAACCGCCCCCTCAAAGCCGGCGACCCGGCCAAGGCCGATATGGACATCTGGAAAATGCAACATACGAAGATGGGCTGGAGCGAACCCGTTCGGCTGGAGGCGCCCATCAACAGCGACAAAAGCGAATACTATCCAACCCTAACCGACAAGGGCACGCTCTACTTCGGTTCCCGGAGAGAAGGTGGGCTAGGAGGGTCCGACATTTACCGGAGTGTGTTGGTCGATGGCAAATACCAGCAACCCGAAAATCTTGGCGAGACCATCAATACCTCCGGCAGCGAATATGAACCGTTTATTTTCCCCGACGAAAAGGTGCTGATCTTTCTTGCCGCCCGCCCTGATCACCTCGACAACGCCGACCTCTTTGTAAGCTACAACGAAAACGGGAAGTGGACCCCGGCCGAACGATTGCCTGAACCTTTCAACTCCGGGGTGACCGAGTTCTCGCCGAAGGTGTCGCGCGATGGTAAGTACTTTTTCTTTGCGAGCTCGCGCAACAGAAATCCCGCCACCACAGCAAAACCCGAGACGGCCGCAGAGATGGACAAGCGTCTGCACAGCGCGGGCAATGGACTCAGCGACATCTATCAGGTGGACCTCTCTGCACTGAACCTACGCAACCCGTAGCCCTGGCCCGGCTTCAGCGTGGTCAGGGCTAAAGCCCTGGCGACAGGTTATCCTTGTCCCTGGCCTAAAGGCCAGGGTTATTCTTGATGCTCTTGACGGGCATTTCACTGGGTTGCTGAATCTGGTTTGTGTCCTAAGACGTTAGGCCACATCGGTTTTGGTGAGCGAGCAAACCAACCGAACGAATAACCCCGGCCTTTAGGCCGGGGTTCTCAACCCAACAAGTAACCGGGCTTTAGCCCTGACTTTCCACGTTGCCCATCAACCGCGACGATGGCTTCATCGCTGGCATCAGCGGCTAGGCGGTGACAACAAAACCTTGTACCTTCGCTTTCTTAAACCAGGAAAGCTTTGTCCATTTTTGTTTACATCCTTTCAGCCCTGGTGCTGCTGCTCGCCGTGGTGGCGATCTACTGGTGGCGTAAATCGGTGCGGGCGGAAGCGCGGCGAGAGGCTGTGCAGGCCCAGTTCGATGTGCTGGAACGGAAAGTGAACGGGTTACAACTCGAAACGCTGGAGGCCAAGCTCAATCCGCACCTGCTGCGCAACATTCTCAATTCTATACAGTCGCACGCCTATCAAACTTACTTTT
>CBIHQM010000142.1:0-13882 GCA_966211885.1 uncultured Chryseolinea sp. | reverse complement strand
ATGACCAATTTGAACGTGTAGATGGCGAGTTGGAACACAACGGCGAATTCTATCGCCTGGTAAAACAACGCCTGCACGAGGACACGTTGTATATTGTTTGTTACAAGGACAACCAAAGCAAACGCATCAAACAGGCCCTGGCGGACTATGTGAAGACCTTTACCGACAAGCCCGTCGATGCAAAATCTTCCGGCAAGGTGATCCAAAATTTTATCAAGGACTACATCAGCAGTGTCATCAAAATAGAATCAGCGACCGGTGGCTGGGAGAATTCACTTTCTTTCTTTGCCGTCGAGCACACGTATCATCATTCGGTCGTTTCCCTCGTAAAACACCCACCCAAAGCCTGAGTCGCAAATCGTGCGAACAGACTCCCTTGTCGTCGCAGACAAGCGTCATTTTCCATCTTTATTTTTTTAGTCGAATGTGAAAACCGGGTAAGCGTGCTTGCCGGGTCTTCATGAGCAACATGTGAAATTTATTTTCGCATGGACAAACACAAGGTCGCGGCGTACGGACCTTGTGACGAATGAAGTGTAACTAACCAAACCAAGTCATATATGAAGAGAATTTTTACAATTTTACTATTGTCGTGCCTGGGGTGCCTCCACCTGCAGGCGCAGACGATAAGCGATGGGTTTATGATGCCAAAGAAGACATTGTGTACGGGCCTTCTCTATACCCACGATCAGTGGACCAAGTATTGGGAAGGGACATTGAAACGTGAAAACGGGAACATCGGCACCATCACCACACAAAGCTTAATGTGGATGGGTACCTATGGCATCACGGACAAATTGAATGTCATCGCCATGTTGCCCTATGTAAAGACCAAAGCCAGCATGGGTACACTCCATTCCATGGAAGGCATCCAGGACATCACCGTGGCGTTGAAGTATAATTTCTTCTCGCACAAGACGGAGAAATTCACCCTCCGTTTCTTTGGTGTGGGTGCTTTCTCTACGCCGTTGACGGACTACACGCCCGACTTCCTGCCGTTGTCGCTTGGCTTGGCAAGCACTACGGGATCGGCAAGACTCACCGGCTATTTTGCGCTCTCGAAGGGATGGTTTATCAATGCTTCCGGAGCCTACACGCTCCGTTCGAACGTGACGCTGGATCGCACTTCCTATTACACCGATGGTCAGCTCTACAACAGCGATGAAGTGAAGATGCCGAACGTGTTCGATTATAGCGTCAGCATCGGATATCGCGCGCATGGATTGCAGGCGCAACTTGACTTCATGCGACAAAACACTTTGGGTGGTGTTGACATTCGCCGCCAGGACATGCCCTTTGTTTCCAACCGTATGAACTACACCAAGGGTGGAGCCCTCATCATGTATTACCTGCCTCAACCCCGCGGCCTGGCCGTGAGAGGTGCGGTGAGCTACACGCTGGACGGCCGCAATGTTGGTCAGTCCACCACGCTGATGGGCGGCCTGATGTACACTTTCATCTTCAAGAAAAACGAGACTACTTCCGACGTATATGAGAACTAAATTTCATACAAGAATCATCCTGGCAGCTATAACCTGCCTGGTATTTGTGACCAGCTGCGATAAAAGCATTACGATCAGCGAACAACTCACACCCCTGAAGCCCGCCGACATTGATAAAGATGCCGGCGATTGGGGTATGATTTATATGACCAGCGCTACGCAAGTTCCCGTACCCGCCCCGGCGGATGTAAACTCTGATGCTTACAAAGCCGAGTTGGCCTCCCTGAAAGACATTCAAAGTAAGCTCGACCAAAACCAACGCAATGTCATCGACTATTGGAGCGGTGGCGGCGTGCTGCGTTGGAACCAGATCTTTCGTGAACTGGTAGCCAGGTATAATCTTCCTCCCTCACCGAATGCGGACGGAACCTATCCCGTGCCCGATGCTGAGAACCCGTTCAACAATCCACAATTCCCCTTTTCCAATCCGCCCTATGCTTCACGTTCGTATGCTTACGTCAGTGCGACAATCGCTGACGCGTTGAAAGCGGCTTGGTATTACAAACGTCTTTACAATCGGCCTGCGCCCTATATAACTGATAGTGGCGTAACGGCCCTGGTGCCGCAAACCGATTTGCCTGCTTATCCTTCGGAAGATGCTGTGATGTCGGGCGCTGCTGCGGAAATGTTGAAAGTGCTTTTCCCTGCTGCCGTAGAGGAAATTACGTTGAAAGCCGGTGAACAACGTAACGCTGCGTTGTGGTCAGGCAAAGCAACATCCAGCGATATCGCCGCCGGATTGACACTGGGTAAATCGGTGGCCGAGCTTTTCAAGGGACGTGCAGCAGGCGACGGCATGAAAACCGCGGGTGGCAACAAAGCATTGTGGGAAGGTTTGAAGGCAAATGCGACAAGCCGTGGCGACGAGCCCTGGGCCAGCCTGGAGACGCCTCCACGACCGCCGATGCTTCCCTTCTTCTACAAAGTGACGCCATTCAAAATGACCTACGACAACATCGTGGCCCTGCGTCCTGGACCTCCACCGGTTGCACACAGCACAGAAATGGACGGCGAAGTGGAAGAGGTGAAATGGTATTCGAATAATCTATCACGCGAACGCCTGGCCATTGTACATAAGTGGGCGGATGGCGTGGGCACCTATACACCCGCCGGACACTGGAACGACATTGCGGCTGAACATATCCGCGACGCAAATTATAGTGAAGTGCGCGCTGCCCGTGCTTTTGCCTTGTTGAACATGACCATGCACAACGCAGCCGTTGCTTGTTGGGATACGAAGTTTTTCTACTTCAACGCGCGTCCTAGCCAGCTTGATAATTCCATTAAGACCGGAACCGGGGTGCCGAATTTCCCGGCATATGTATCCGGCCACTCTACGTTCTCGGCTGCGGCAGCGGAGATCCTGACTTATCTTTTCCCGGATCATGCAGGAGACTTCGACTCTTACGCTAATGAAGCTGCGATGTCCCGCTTGTATGCAGGCATTCACTATCGCAACGATTGTAGCGCTGGGTTAGTGTTAGGTAAGTCGGTTGGTAATTTCCTGGTGGAAAACTTTGCAAAGACCGACGGCGCTGATTGATTTTTAATACTTGTGAACCTGTAGGCGGGGAGTTATTGCCCGGCCGTACAGGTTCACAACAAATATTCATCCCGCTCCGTGGAGACGTTGGCTTAGGATGGGTGGAAGCTGAACATGTTGGTGAAGAACATCAACATGGCGACAGCGATAAAATATAAAGTCATCCGCCGAATGGCGAATGATAAAGATGGGTTAGAGTTATCCGGGTAAGGCCTTTTTTCATACGGGAAGGCCTTCCCGGTGATTCTATGATTTTCTCTCCGCCAATGATTTCTCGATCATGGCCTTCATCACATCGAAGGTTTGTTGGCGCAAGGCCGGAAGGTCGTTACTGGTCAATCCCTCGGTTTTAATTTCAGGAGCCACATAGATGCGGATGCGTCCGGGTTTCATGCGGATGGTGCCGGGGGGCATGAGTGGACCTGCGCCTACCACCACCATGGGCAGAATAGGTTGCTGTGTGTCGATGGCAATGCGAAAGGCGCCTTCTTTGAAGGGTTGAAGAAGTTCTTTGGTCCTGTTCTGGGTGCCTTCGGCAAACAAGAGAATGGAGACACCGTCGAGCAAGATCCGTTTCAATTTATCCATGCTCCGCTTGCGACTCTCACCACTCGAGCGATCGACAATGACCGTGGCGCCGCGCGCGATCCAGCCAAACACGGGGATCTTTAGCAGCTCTTTTTTTGCCAACGGGCGAAACTCGCCCGGAATGATCATGCGGATGCCGGGAAGATCGAGGAACGACGTGTGATTGCTCACATAGATGTAGGCTTGTCCCTTCCGGAAATTTTCCTGGCCATAAAAATCATAGCGGATGAACGTGAGCATGCTGAACACCCACGACCAGATCCAAAGGAACGAGTAGCCGATCCAGCTGACTTTTCGTCCAAACAGAAACGGCAAAACCAATCCCGGCAGGAAAAAGAGCATGGAGGAAGTAAACACGAGGAATACCCAAAAGGCATAGAGCCCAAGCAGGATAGAACGGATGATTTTCAAGCGGTACGTGTCAAAACTTCCGCGAAAGATCATAAAGTTAAAGAAAGATGCAAAACAATCGGCCCGGGGTACGTTCCCTTTCCGTGTCGTTGCAGGCCTGGGATGGGCCGCAACGACACGCAGGGCTTTGGGACTTATGAAAAGAATTTCGTGGTGCCCGGGGTGGCAATAGGGTAGAAGCCATTGGCGTCCGGTAAGGTGGGCGGCGTGGCATCCCATGCAAAACGGGTCGGCATGATGCTGATGCCCGAGTTGAGAGCCTTATCCCACTCTACTACCTCGCCGGAATAGGTCGCCATCCGGCCCAGGATGGACGTCATCGTAGACTTGGCTACGCGGTCGGCATCCTCAAATTTAAATTCTCCCTTGGCGATGGCCGCAAAGAGTTCGTCGTGTTCGGTTTGATAGGGATTGTTCTCCAGTTTTTTGTCGTATTGGTACGACACTTTTCCCTTCTTGATGATCTGTGCGTCGCCGCATTTTACCACGCCTTTTGTGCCCACCAGCATTTCGTCTACGATGGCGTAGGTTCCTTTTTGGTGGCGGCACTGGCTGTTCAGGATGGTGCCATCCGCATAATGGAATTCAACAAAGTGGTGATCATAAATTTCACCATACTCCTTGCCCGTGCGAACCTGGCGTCCACCCATGCCTTGGGCTTTTACCGGATAGGCTCCTTTGAACCAGTTCATCACGTCGATGTTGTGGATGTGTTGTTCGTTGATGTGATCGCCGCAGAGCCAATTGAAGTAATACCAGTTGCGCATCTGGTATTCCATTTCGGTTTGGGAAGGCTCGCGCATCTTCACCCACACGCCGTCATTATTCCACCACACCTGGCCGGAAGTGATCTCGCCGATCGCACCGTCCTTCACGCGTTTATATAATTCACGATACGAGTTCTGATAGTGACGCTGCAGTCCTACCACGACGTTCAATTTTTTTGCTTTGGCAAGTAGCGCGGTTTCAATCACCGACTTCACACCTGCGGGATCTGTGGCAATGGGTTTTTCCATAAACACGTGCTTGCCTGCGCGAATTGCTTCCGCAAAATGGATGGGGCGGAAACCGGGTGGTGTGGTAAGGATCACCACATCGGCCAGGGCGATCGCTTTGGTATACGCATCGAAGCCGACAAACTTTGCATCCTCGGGTACGCTCACTTTAGCGCTCACGTTGCCCTCTTCATTGTTGGGATCGGAAAGTAATTTGTAGCAATCGTCGAGGCGGTCGCGGAAAGCATCGGCCATCGCCACGAGTTTCACGTTTTGCTTGGTGAGCAATGCCTGCATGGCGGCGCCGGTGCCACGGCCACCGCAGCCGACGAGAGCAATCTTGATGGTATCGTCAACGGAATGAAAATATCCGGCTTTCGACATGAGGGGAGCGGCCAGCAAACCGCCGGCGAGAAGCGTGGACTGTTTCACAAAATCCCTGCGCGAGGTTTTTGCGGATTCATCGATGGATTTCATAGGCATGTTGGTTTTAATATTTAGGATATCTCCCTGCGTCAGGGAATTTACAATTCATTCCGCGTCATTTTAAATAGCTGACATAAAATTCTTCGATCGCTTCTTTCGAAGGGGCCACCGCCGGACGCACCACGCGGAAGCCGATGGACTTGCCGTCGGTGAGCCACCAGCGGCTTTTCGGTACTTGTGGATCGCGCTTGTTCCACTCGGCCAGGGAAGAAATGCGGTTTGCGCAGCGCGATTCTTTTGCGGGCGCCAGGTAAGACCCGCCGCGCGTTACCCGTGGATAGCGTGCGCCGGGACCCTTCACCGGATCTTTGGCGTGGTCTTCCAATTTCTTATAGTTGTCATCATACTGGTCCAAGGTCCACTCCGTGAGGTTGCCCAGCATGTCATACAAGCCCCAGGCGTTGGGTTTCAGTTGAGCCACTTTGTGATATTTGTCGCCGCTGTTGTCTTTGAAGTAAGCGTAGTCCCTCAGCGCGCCGGCGTCGTCGCCAAACGGATAGGCGGTGGTGGTCCCTGCGCGGCAGGCGTATTCCCACTCGGCTTCGGTGGGCAACCGGTAGAAGACGCCGGTCTGGCTGTACAGCCACTTGCAGTACATGATGGCCGCGGCCTGGCTCATGCTGTTGGAAGGTTGTTTGGCATCGCGCCCCATGCCCCAGGTGAGGTCGATGTATTGGGCCGTTGGCCGCGAGATGGCGTCTACCGCGATGGGCTTGGTTTGGGGCACGTCCATGTTTTTAAAGAAAGCGTCCCACTCGGAGAAGGTCACTTCGTGTTCGGCCATCCAGAAAGCGGAGACCTCGACGGTTTTTTGCGGCCCCTCGTCATTGTCGCGGCCCGTTTCGCCGGGGGGGGAGCCCATCAAAAAAGACCCGGCCGGGATCGGCACCATTTTGAAATTAACGGCCGTTCCCGGTATAGGCTGCTCATACGCCTCCAGGGACTGCGCGAAGCCTGAAATAACCAAAAAAACAAGGGAACAAATGGAAACGAAAGATTTCACCGTTGAAAACAAGTTTAAATGAAGGGTTCAAGATAAGGAAATATGAGCCTTGCCGCAACGTGAACTGTCCTGCTCAACCACCGTTCAACACAATTCCGTTGCGGCGCCCTCTTTCGCTGAAGCTTCGGCCCTCGAAGCGAAAAAAGGAGCAGAGAGTTTATCTCTGCTCCTTTTTTATACACAAGTATTCATTAATCATTTTAATTCCTGGACGCACGGTGATACCGTGCCGCCTTTTTTTGTCCTGTCGACCAGGGTCCTTGCTGAAAACAAGAGCATACAAAAAAAGGGACATATCCGTGACGAATATTCCCTTCCGGTACCCCTAACGTTAGGCGTTATTTTTTCTTGATCAGGGCCATGTAAAACCCATCAAATCCTTCGGAGGGCCAACTGTGTTTCTGCTCGACAAATTCGTATTTGTCGCCGTGTTTTGCGATAAAGGCTTCTACTTGTTTTTCATTTTCTGACGGCAAAATGCTGCAGGTGGAATACACCATCATGCCGCCGGGCTTCAGCATCGTTCCGTAGTCCTCTAAGATATGAAGCTGCAAGGTTTTGACCTCATCGATAAACTGCGGCGATAACTTCCACTTGGCATCCGGGTTCCGCTTCAACACACCCAGTCCCGAACAAGGCACGTCCAGCAATAAACGGTCGGCCGAATTGTCCAGGCGTTTGATGGTTTTGGACGATTCGATGAATCGCGTCTCCAGGTTACTTACTCCGGCCCGGCGTGCGCGTTTCTGAAGTTCTTCGAGTTTCCAGGCTTCCACATCCATGGCGATGATGCGTCCTTTGTTTTTCATGAGGGCCGCCAGGTGCAACGTTTTGCCGCCGGCCCCTGCACAGGCATCGATCACGCGCATGCCGGGTTCTACGCGGAGAAAGGGTGCGATGAATTGTGAGGCCGCATCCTGCACTTCAAAAAATCCCTCCTTGAAGGCGGGGTGGCGGAAGACGTTCTGGCGCTCGGCCAATACCAGGCCTGCGGGGAAGTCTTCTAACAAGTCGGTTTCAATGTCGCTGACGGCAAGCTCGCGTTGCAGATCTTCGGCTGAGATCTTTAGCGTATTGGCGCGCAGCACTACGTAGGCCTCTTCGTTGAGGGCTTTCAATTCGGCTTCCCAGCGGAGTTCGCCCAATTCGGTTTCGCCCAGGGTGTCGAGCCAATCGGGTATGGATTCGCGGAAGCGACGGATGGCGCGCATTTTCATGTCGCGTTCGTGGATCCGTTTTTCGTTGAGGCCTTTGAATTCTTCCCAGTCGGGAAGTTGAATGTTGTGAAGAACGCACCAGCCGCCCAATAATCGCCAATAGTTGGCGTCTTCGGTTTCCGTAATGTTCTGCAGGAAGCGGTACCAGCGCACGATGTCGTAGGTGGTTTCGGCGATGAAGCGGCGGTCGCGGGCGCCCCACTTGGGATTTTGTTTCAGCACTTTTTCGATGACCTTGTCGGCGTACTTATCGTTCTCGAAGATCATTTCCAGGGCCTGTACGACGGCTCGGGCGAGGTTTACATAAAGCTTCATGGGGCGTAAAGATAGCATATTAAGCCCTCCTTCGCTGAAGCTTCAGCGGGCAGCGGGCAAAGTTGGCGTAAAGTTTTTTGATGTCCTTTGCAGGGTTCTGCTCGCGCCATTGCTGTAAAAGGCTGCAACTTTTCGGGAATGTTTTTAACTTGGCTTACTTCTAATCCTTAAAACTCACACCATGAAACGCAGAAATTTTCTCCGCAACGGTCTCACAGCAACAGCGTCTACGTTAGCCCTTGGGAACGCATTTGCCGGCGCCGACCGCGCTGCCGAAAAGCATAAAACCACCCCGTCGCCAGCCGCCGAAAAAACATTCAGACTTAACTATGCACCCCACGACGGCATGTTTGCCAACAGCGCGGGCAAGGATTTCCTGGACCAGATCCGCTTCATGTACGATCAGGGCTTCCGCGGCATCGAAGACAACGGCATGCTGAAACGCCCCAAAGAAGAACAGGAAAAGATCGGCGCGTTGCTGGCCAAGCTGGGCATGACCATGGGCGTGTTTGTGATCGACGGCGGCGAGAACTGGAAGACGTCGCTCACCACCGGCAAGCAGGAGCACAAAGACGTGTTCCTCAAAGCCTGTAAGGACAGCGTGGAGTTGGCCAAGCGCATCAACGCCAAGTGGGCGACCATCGTGCCCGGCTTTTTTGAGCGCAACATTCCCATCGGCATCCAGACCGGCAACGTGATCGATGCTTTCCGCCGCGGCGCGGAAATCTGCGAGCCGGCGGGTTTGATCATGGTGATGGAACCTTTGAGTGACACGCCCGACCTATTCCTGCGCGGCTCCGACCAAAGCTATGGCATCTGTCGCGCGGTGAACAGCCCCTCGTGCAAGATCCTTTTCGATATCTACCACATGCAGCGCAACGAGGGCAACCTCATTCCCAACATCGAGAAATGCTGGGACGAGATTGCCTACTTCCAGATCGGCGACAACCCCGGCCGAAAAGAACCCGGCTCCGGTGAAGTGCACTACAAGAACATCTTCAAATACATTCACGGCCGCGGCTACAAAGGCATCATGGGCATGGAACACGGCAACGCCAACCCCGGCAAAGAAGGCGAGCTAGCCCTCATCAAAGCCTACCGCGACAGCGACAGTTTTTAAGCATTTCTTTGCGCGCCTCCTTGCGCCTTTGCGCCTCCGCGCGTTAGAAGTTTTGAACCGCCTCGCCTTCGCTAAAGCTTCGGCGAGCGCGGAAAGGCGCAAAGACGCAAGGAGAATCGCAAAGTTCTCATCTGAATTCGAAACCCTTACGGCTGGTTTTAGTTAAATTGGTATTTATTTAACGAAACCCTCATGAAGCGCATCTTCCTCGGCATAGCCCTCTTTCTTTTATATTTCACCGCTTCCGCCCAAATCCTCCAGAACATAAAAAATAAGGCCAAGAGCCTGAACACAAAAGAGAACCGCGAAAAGGTGGTGAACGCCGTGATGAGCGATATGGAAGCCGCCCGCTCCAAATTCGACTCCACCGATTTTGACTATGCCATCTTGCTGAGCGACAACTCGGGCTTGTTCGACGTGAAGGAAAAAGGTGAGAACGCCGCCCGCGTAACCACCTTGATGAGCTTCGGCACGTCATACGTCAAAAACAACGAGATGTCCGATGTCGACAAAGCCCGCTTCCAACTGGACATGGGCGAGATGTTTTATGCGAGTTCAAAATTCTCGATTGCCGAAAAACGGTTTGCTTCTGCCAAGACCCTCTATGAACAAGGCAGCCTCACCGAAGATCTGGGCTACCTGAAGACACTCTCCAACCAAGGCCTGCTCTACGCCACGATGGGCCGCTTCACGCAAGCCGAAGATTTTACAAAGGATGCCCTCGAAAAACGCAAAGCCAAGTTCGGCGACAACAACATGAGCGTGGCCGCCTCGCTGAATAACTATGCCGTGTTGAAATACAATCTAGCCCGCTACAACGAATCGGAAAAAGATTTCCAGTCGGCCGTCGCGATCATCAAAGGAAAAGCGCTCACGGCAGACATGCCCTATGCCATCGTGTTGAACAACGAGGCCATGTTGCTTCAGGCTGTGGGCCGATACGCGGAAGCGGAAGGCGAGTTGAAGGAGGCCATTGCCATAGCGGAGAAGTTGCAGAGCAGCAAATCCAAAAATCACCTGAAGTTCCTGTCCAACCTGGCGTTGCTTTATCAACAGATGGGTAAGTATCCCGAAGCAGAGGCCATTTATACCAGTATGGAAAAGCGTCTGGGCAAAAGCAATCCCGACTATGCCAGCATGTTGAATAACCAGGCAGCCCTCTACATGGTGTTGGGAAAGGAATATAAAGTGGAGTATCTTTTAAAGAAATCGGTGGCCATCTATAAATCGAGTTTCGGGGAAGAGAACCCCGCCTATGCCAAAGCCACCAGCGACCTGGGTAATTTTTATCGCTACAAGGCGCGCTACACCGACGCCGAGCCCTTGTTGGAAAAGGCGTTGGCCATTCGCGAAACCACGCTTGGAAAAAACCATCCCCTGTATGTGCAGTCACAGGAAGACCTTGCCATCCTCGCCTGGAAGAAGAAGGCGTGGGATCGCGCCTTCATGACCTACCGGGAAGTGATGGACAAATCGCTGGATTTTGTGAACAACTATTTCCCGCCGATGAGCGAAGCGGAGAAGACCAAGTATTGGGACGTGCTCTCACCGCGTTTTCAACGTTTCTATAATTTTGCCACCGAGGCAAGTCTCGAAAACCCGGCCGTGGTACAGGATCTTTACGACTACCAGATTGCCACAAAAGCCTTGCTGTTGAATTCCACCAACAAAGTGAAACAGGCGATACTCTCCAGCAAAGACGCCGCATTGATCAAAGATTACCTCACCTGGCTGGATCAGAAAGAAACACTGGCCCGCCTGTATGCCTACAGCAAAGAAGAACTCAGCCTGCAAAAAATAAACCTCGACTCCATGCAACGGGCGGCCAATGCGATGGAGAAAAAATTGTCGGAGCGGTCTGCAGACTTCTCTGCCGGATACTCCGCGCAAAAGATGAGCTATAAACAAATCAAGAACCTGCTCACCGATGCGGAGGCCGTGGTGGAGATCATCCGGGTTCAAAAATACGACCAGGCCTTCACGGCTGATTCCAAGTACCTGGCCCTGGTGTTGACCAAAGCTTCCGAGATGCCCAAGCTGGTGGTGCTCGACAATGGCCAGCAATTAGACACACGTTATGCCAAATTTTATCGCAACGCCATCCAACAACACGCTGCCGACGAATATTCTTACGACCAATACTGGGCGCGGATAGAGCCAGCGTTGGCCGGCAAAAAAATGATCTACATCTCCCCCGACGGCAGTTTCAACCAGCTCAACCTGAACACGATGAAGAAGCCGGACGGCGACTATGTGATCAATCGCTATGACTTGGTGATCGTGGGCAACTCCAAAGACCTGATCGCCCTGAAAGCCCGCAAGCAAAAGACGATGAAGAAGAATGCCACGTTGTTGGGCTTTCCCGACTATGGCGGAACCTCCATTGCCGCCCTGCCCGGCACAAAAGTGGAGATCGACGGCATCACGAAGATCTTGAAAGCGAATACCTGGCAGATAAAAACGTTCACGCAAAAGACAGCCACCGAGGCCAACCTCAAATCCATCAAAGGCCCCGCGCTGATGCACATTGCCACGCACGGCTATTTTCTCCAGGATGTGGAAAGCACTGGCTCCGCCTTTGGCGTGAACCTGGAGAATGCCAACAACAATCCACTCCTACGATCGGGACTGATGCTGGCCGGCGCGGCATCAACGGTCAGCGGCACGCGCATGCCTAACCTGGAAAGCAACGATAACGGTATCCTTACCGCCTATGAAGCGATGAATCTGAACCTCGAGGGAACCGACCTCATTGTGTTGAGCGCTTGTGAAACGGGATTAGGAGATGTGAAAAGCGGCGAAGGTGTTTATGGTTTGCAACGGGCCTTTCTCGTGGCTGGAGCGGACGCGCTCATTATGAGTTTGTGGAAAGTGGATGACGCGGCGACGCAGCAGTTGATGACGAATTTTTATACGAACTGGATCAAATTGGGTAATAAGCAAAAGGCATTCAAGCAGGCGCAGTTACAGTTGATGATAAAATATAAGGAGCCTTATTATTGGGGTGCGTTTGTGATGATGGGATTATAGAATTATAGAATTAATATTTTTTTGCTACTCATGCCCCTACCCTGGGGGTATGCTAAATCACGAAATCATTGAACATCTATTGCTGTCTGCTAAGAATCTGTGAGTTGAATGTTTAAAATAGGTTTCATAAATAAAAAATCTACTCCTTGTATTGTATTCCCGACATTGTCTCTATTTTTGTTGTGTCAACGGATAGCAGTTATTTGACAACCTAACTCTAGAGAGATTTGTCCGGCACGCGATACAAACCGTTCATTTTTTCGCAGGGTAAAATTTCCCCCGCGTAGAAGCCGTGAGTTTTCGGGATAGGACCGTGATGTTATTTGAACGATTTTTGACAAACCCCAATTACATATGAAATCTATTGCTACAATTTTCTTCTGCTTGGTGATCTATGCGCAAAGTCAGGCCCAATGGGTAGTCCCACCAGTCGCTCTAAACAGTTCCAACCTGGCAACAAACGGCAACGTTAGCATTGGCACCGCAACGGTGGATGCTAAGCTGTCCGTATACGGGGCCACGCCTTCGACATTACTTTCCCTGTGGTCAGGGAGTTCCGTCGCCAATTTGAAAATGGGTATTGCAAGCAACTATGCGTGGATACAATCGTATGGCGCCCAGCCATTGCGTATCAATGATATTGGAAATGATGTTTATTTCAATGCAGGCGGAGGTAAGGTTGGAATAGGGACAACCAGTCCCGACGCAAAGTTCACGATAAAGGAATTGGCTCCTGGTGCGGTTTTCTCCATGTCTGCCGCTGGCGCCAATGCCTATTTCAAGATGGGAGTGGCCGCAGATTATGCATGGTTGCAAAGCTATGGACCTAGACCGTTGCGCATCAACGATTCTGGAAACGACGTAATTTTCAATGTGGGTGGCGGGAATGTCGCGATTGGAACCGCTATGGCCGACGCAAAGCTCACAGTGAAAGGTACCATTCATGCCCAAGAAGTAAGAGTCGATCTGAGTGTTCCAGGCCCGGACTACGTTTTTGAAAGCAATTATAAACTTCTTTCATTAGTTGATCTGAGTAAATATATCCAGGAAAATAAGCACTTACCCGAGGTTCCATCAGCCAAAGAACTCGAACAGGGTGGTGTTAACGTGAGTGAGATGAATATGCTTTTGTTAAAGAAGGTGGAGGAGTTGACGTTGTATCTGATTGAATTGGAGAAGAAGGTAAGCGCTTTAGAGAAGCGATGAAAAGGCATTGTGGGATCCTACTCGAAGGATGGAGCGGGCTTGTGCCCTAGGTATTACGCAATCTGCTTGAGGTTGTAAAACAAGCAAAATGAATGACGGCAAAACCTAATCTTGCTTACAACTGCAAGAATTCCTGTATAATAAGGAAGATTTTTTTTAAAACTTGAGCAAGTATAAAATTGAGAAATATATGAAGTTAAGGTATGTTGGGAGAATTAATATCAACTCCATTCTTATTTGCACTTTGATTACACTTTGCATAGGTCAAGCCGTTGGTCAAGCCAGATTTGTTTCTAAAGTAAAGTGGTGTGATAACGATAACGGAATTGATGTCGAACAAACCGGAGAATGGGCTCGCTTTTTTTTTGCTGTCGTAAAGGGAGATAAGAGAGCCGACCTTGTTGTATTGCGTGACGATGGAATATATTTTGGACGGTCAACAGGTAAATCCTTTGGTCCGAGGACG
>CBIHQM010000141.1:0-13887 GCA_966211885.1 uncultured Chryseolinea sp. | reverse complement strand
GCCTTCTGGCTACTGGCTCCTGGCTCCTGGCTACTGGCTCCTGGCTCCTGGCTCCTGACCTCCTGCTTCAAAGAAATGACAATCCGATTGATCGCCCTATCCTCCCGCGACACATACTTGAACGCATTCTCCACAAAAGCCATAAAGATCAACGGCGCTACCTTCACATTTCCGTCCGAGTAATGAATGTCCAGCGTAACCTCCATGTTGTCGTTGCTGCGGGCTTTTTGCAGGGCCACGTAGTTCCGGAGGTGTTTGATCTCCTTTTCGATGGCGATCATGTCGACATCCGCTTCATACAAATTGTATCGCAGGAGATCGGAAAATTGCACCAGCATATTCCTGGCCAGGCTGTTGCCCATATCGATCGAACCGTACACGGTGTTGAGGCCATTGAAAAGGAAGTGGGGATTGATCTGCGAACGCAGGTATTTCAATTCGGTTTGCAGCTGGTTGATGTGACTGTTCTTGACCTGTTCCTGCTGCTCCGCCCATTTCTGCGTCACGTATAACATCGAGGTGATGACGGTGCAACACATTCCGTACACAAAGTTGTCCCAGAACCCGGAGCTGGTCTCTACCATGGCGTCGTGAAAAACCGTTTGGTGGATAAAGCTGTTGTAGTGGCCCATCGAAAAGGTGTACAGGAAGATCAAGCCGATCAACGCCGAGGCATAGGCTCCAAAGAACTTATTCTCCAACAGCTTGGGAATTAAAAACGAACGGTTGACGACGATGAGGAGTCCAAAAAGGAGAAGATGGATGAGGATGGTGAACAAATAGGAAAAGCAATCGAGCACAGTCTCGCCAGCATAAACCGGTTTCTCGAATATGAGCGCGCCGATGTAGGCGCCACAAAACAGTAAATAAGCGGTACGTCTTTTTGCGAACATTTTTGTTTTCCTTCTATAAAGATATCCCATTGCATCGATAACCGGAAATCGCGCTTTCGGAGTAACCCCGGATTTCTAGCGATCTGGAATGATTATCCTATGAAATACGCTTTCTGTCATAAAAATTAGTCCTGAGTCGTTAGTCCTGAGTCCTTAGTTGTTAGTCTTGATCACGCTGCGATCGGGCAAATAGGGCATTCTACTCAATACTAAGGACTAAAGACTAAGTACTATTCACGGATGTCACGGGATTTTGGCAGGTTTTGTAGAATATACGTTTATCTATCATAGGATGTTATTAAAAGCCCGCGGGCCCCGTTATTTTTATAAAACAAAACGCGCGTTTCGTTTGAACCCCAAATCCCTTAACCCTTCAAGAAGATGAAAAACATTATACAATTTGGTGAGAACGTCCCCGGATATGATATCCCCGTATTGAACGAGCGCGAGATCAGGGCGGCGGCGGGAATACTGTTTCTGGTCATCTACACCTCGTTGATGCTCATTCTGTTCAACGGCGATTTCAGATTGGCGAAATATGCCATTGCCCTATTCCTTGTCGACTTTGTAATCAGGGTGTTCATCAATCCAAAATTCTCGCCTTCACTCATCATCGGTCGCATGATCGTCAGCAACCAGGTGCCCGAGTATGTGGGAGCGAAACAAAAGAAATTTGCGTGGATCATCGGTGTCCTTTTGTCCGGCTCCATGTTTGCGTTGCTCATCGTCGTCAATGCCTACAGTCCGTTCACCGGTGTGATCTGTTTGCTGTGTCTGATCTTTTTGTTCTTCGAAGCCGTGTTTGGGATCTGTCTGGCCTGCAAAGTGTACCGGGTGATCTATGGAGAGAAGGCACAATATTGTCCGGGCGAGGTCTGCGACGTGAAATCAAGACAGCCCATCCAGCGGGTATCGCGCGCACAATGGGCGATTGTGTTTGCCTTTGTCGCGGGCATTTTCCTGATGGTGCGCATCCTGGCCCCCGTGATCAACGTGCCGCCTCACAACATGTTTGGAAATAGCGCCGCAAAGACTGCAAAGCAATGACATCTCGCGGTTCATTGGAGAATTATTTTGAACCGTTCAGGGAGAACACGATCGGCCGCGGCCAAACGTGCTGTTTCCCCTCCGGGCAAAAAGAACTGCTCTACGCCGACTGGACCGCCAGCGGCCGTGGATACCGGCCGATCGAAAGCTGTTTGCAAAATGAAGTGATCCCCTTTTTTGCCAACACCCACACACAGACCACGCTGACCGGTACGCTGATGACAAAGGCGTACGAAGAAGCCAAAAGCATCGTCAAAGAACACGTTCACGCAAACCCGGACGACGTGCTGATTTTCTGTGGCAGTGGAATGACCTCCGCCGTCAATAAACTACAACGGCTACTGGGCATCCGGATGCCGGAGCGATGGAGGGAGTACACGCCCGAGGGAAAATCGTTCGATATAGACGAAGCCATGAGGCCCGTCGTGTTTGTGACCAGCATGGAACATCACAGCAACCAGGTCTCCTGGCTGGAGACGATGGCGACCGTAGAGATCATTGCCCAAACCGAAGAGGGCCATGTTGATCTGAAACATTTCGAACGACTGCTGTGGGAATACAGATCCAGAAAAAATAAGATCGCAGCAGTAACGGCCTGCTCGAATGTTACCGGCATACAAACCCCCTATCACGAAATTGCCAGGCTGATCCATGCCCATGGTGGCTTGTGTTTTGTGGACTTCGCCGGCGCTGCGCCCTATGTTCAAATGGACATGCACCCGGAAGAAGCAGGTGCTGATTTAGACGCCATCTATTTTTCAATGCACAAATTTTTAGGTGGCCCCGGCACACCCGGCGTGCTCATCTTCAATCAAAAGATCTATCGGAATGCAGTGCCTGACCACCCTGGCGGAGGCACCGTTCTTTATAGCAATCCCTGGAACGCGCGTGAATATGTCACCGACATAGAATCGCGCGAAGACGGCGGAACGCCTCCCGTGCTGCAAGGCATAAAGGCCGCCATGTGCATCCGGCTGAAAGAAGCGATGGGTGTTAAAAATATCCTGCGACGGGAAGAAGAACTGCTCGCGATCGCTTTCGCCCGCCTTTCGGAAATGAAGAATGTTATCATACTACAGGGCAACGTTAGAAAGAGATTGGGCATCATTTCATTTATCGTAAAGGGCGCCCACTATAATCTTATCGTCCGACTGCTCAATGACAAGTTCGGTATACAGACCCGGGGTGGATGTTCCTGTGCGGGTACGTATGGCCACCGGCTGCTGAACGTTGACCAGGCGTGGTCACACAAGATAAGGAGAGCCATTCGTGCCGGGGACCTTTCTTCCAAACCGGGTTGGATCAGGATCTCGCTTCACCCCACCATGACCGACCAGGAGGTTGAGTTTATCATGGATGCCCTAGAATCCACCGCTTCCAACTTCCGCGAATGGATGACAGACTATGACTACGACGCTTCGTCTAACGAGTACACCCTCAAAGGGGAAATGACACACGAGCTACATCGCGTGGAGGGCTGGTTCAAAGGACATAAGGCCGATCGCTATTCCAAGGTGCTTCCAACGATGGTGTAGTTGATCGTCGTTGATGCCGCAAGCATCATCATCCACGCAACAAACTTGCTCCTGCTATTTCCGCTGCATTTTCACTCCTGTCACCAGCGCGTGTATTTCGTTCAGGCTTTTGCCGCGCAGGCCATGTATGATGGTGCCGTGTTTGATTTCCACTCCGCGCAAAAGTTGGATGCACAGCTTTTTGTCGTCTATGCTCATGCCCCAGAAAATGATTTCCGCCATCCGTGAGAATTTCTCATAACACTTCATCAGCGCACGCTGGCCTTTGTCGGTCACGCTCATCAGCCGCGAGCGCTTGTCCTCCGGGTCGGTGCGCTCCTGGATCAGTTTTATTTTCACCAGCCGGTTCATCAGATCGATGCCGGACGACAGTTCCAGGAAATGCGTGTTGATGATATCCGTTTTGCGTGCTTCGCCCAGGTTGCCGATCGTGTTGAGGACATAAAAATCCTCGGCGCGTTTGATGTCGGGGATCTCCTCAATGGCCGAATCGATGTATACTTTCATATAACTCGATATGATCCCCAACAGCTTGGCCAGGTAAGAGTCTACCTGGGGTGGGATCACGCCTTTGAAATTCTGACCGATCTCTTTTTTCTCCCGTTGTGAGATCAGATAATGCCGGCAGAACTCTTCGATGGTCCCCTCTTTGAACTTCTCTTCAAAGCGGGCCCACTCATTCACTAATTCGACGGTTTTGTTCATGATTCAGATTATATCGGATTCGATGTAAATTATTATTAATTATAGCGAAATATATGTAAATAAAAGAGAAACGCCTTTACGTTTGCTTCGTCAATCAAAAACAGGCAAATGAAAATCGTATTCTGTTTTATAATAGTGGTCACGGCTTTTGCGTCGTATGGTCAAACCAGGATTTCCGGATCGGTATCCTCCAAATCGGGTGAAGTCATACCCGGCGCAAGCATCTACATTTTCAATTCGCTGGATGGAACGTCGAGTGATGCCGCGGGAAAGTTTTCTTTTACGACGGAGGAGACAGGGGAGAAGACCATTGTTGTTTCGGCCATCGGGTTTGTTAAGCAAGAAGTTGCCGTCGCCTTGAACGGATCGCTTCCTCCCTTTGCGTTCCGGCTGGAAGAAGAAACGGCGCAGCTCAATGAAGTGGTGATCACCGCCGGTTCCATGGAAGCCAACAGCGATCGCGAGGTGGCCGTGCTCAAACCCATGGACATCTACACCAATGCGGGTGCAGCCGGCGATATCGTTGGCGCCATTCAAACCCTGCCCGGCACGCAACGGGTGGCGGAGCAAACCGGGTTGTTTGTCCGCGGTGGCGACGCCAGCGAAAGCGCGGTGATCATCGATGGCATGACGGTACAAAACGCATTCTTCAGCAACGTCCCCGGTGTGGCACAGCGCAGTCGCTTCACGCCCTTTCAATTCAAAGGCATGTCCTTCAGCAGTGGTGGCTACAGCGTGCGCTACGGGCAAGCACTGTCATCCATATTAGAATTGAACACGATGGACCTTCCGGAGAAAACAACGGTGAGCGCCAACCTGAACATGGCAGGGGTTGCGTTGTCCGGGATCAAGCGATGGAAGCGCAGCGCCGGCGAGATCACGGCCAACTATAGCAACCTTTCTCCTTTTTATAAGATCGCCAACACCAACTTCAATTTCTATGATGTTCCCACCGGTGGCGGTGCGTCAGCGAAATGGTCGGCCCAGAATGAAAAAGGTGGAATTTTTAAAGCCTTTGTCAAACACGATTACTATCAGAGCGGGACGGAAATTCCCGATCCTTACCGGCCCGGCAGCATGATGCCGTTTGGGCTGAAAAATCAGAACACCTATTTCAATACGTCCTTTCGCCAGTTGGTGAATGGGAAAACACTGGTCTATACGGCCTTGTCGGCAAGCGTCAACGAAGACAAAACGCAGTGGGGCGCATTTCCCATGGTGAACAAGGATTGGCGGATGCAGTGGAGGGGAGAAGCTACACAGTTTTTAACGGAGGCGTTCAATGTCGCGCTGGGCAGTGAAGTGCAGCGCTATCAATACAAACAGGATCTTGATACAGCGGCTTATCACTTTGACGAAACCCAGGTCGCCGTGTACCTGGAGTCGGAATGGAAGCCGGGAAGACAATGGGCCTTCAAACCGGGTGTGCGGGTGGAATACAGCAAGCTGCTTCGAAAAGGAAACATTGCCCCCCGCATCGCCCTGGCGGCGAAGACGGGGAACTACAGCCAGGTGTCGGTGGCCAGCGGCATCTTCTATCAGTTGGCCGACAAGCGCTATCTCCTTCGCGACTATCAAACCGATTTTCAGCAAGCCGTTCACTACATGGCGAACTACCAATGGATCAACGACTCGCGCTCGTTCCGCGTCGAAGGCTACTATAAATCCTACAACCAACTCGTGCGCGAGCTCAACGCTACCTACAATCCCAATCCCTATCGCGTGGTGTATGGCGCGGTTGATAACTCGGGGAACGGTTATGCGCAGGGGGTGGATGTGTTCTGGAGGGATCAGAAGACGATCAAGAATTTTGATTACTGGATTGCCTACAGCTATGTCGACACGAAACGGCTCTATGCCAATCTCATCCAGAAAGCGACACCCGATTTTGTTTCCAATCACAACGTGAACATCACGACAAAGTATTTTATTGAATCCATTCAAATGAACCTCGGCGCAACCTACAGCTTTACCTCCGGAAGACCGTATTATAATCCCCTCGACAATACCTTCCTGGGTAGCCGCAGTCCTTCGTACCGGAATCTTTCGCTAAACCTGTCTTACCTCACGTCCATCGGGAAATGGTTCACCGTCTTCTACGCCAACGTGGACAATGTATTGAATTATAAAAACGTATTAGGCTACCGCTATTCTGCCGATGGACAAAACCGCTACCCAATCCTTCCGCCCCTATACCGCGCGGTATTTGTGGGCGTGAACATTTCACTGACCTCATTTAAAAAAGATGAATTATAAACACCCAAGCATATGAAAAATAAACTATTGATCTTAAGTTTTCTATTTCTGAACGTCTGTGCCTATGCGCAAACTTTTGAATCGGTATTAAAAGAAACCTATTTGAAATTCGAAAAGACGGAAGCCCCGCAGGAAAAACTCAACTTGGTGAACCGCCTGGATATGATCGCGGCGCGCTATAGCGACCAATGGAGTGCCTATTACTATGCCGCGTATGCAAAAGTCGTGACTTCCTATTTACTGGAAGATGAAAAACAACGCGATGGATTGATCGACCAGGCAGAGCAGGCTTTGAATAAATCAAAGACCCTGACGAAGGCCAATGATGAGATCCTGGTCATGGAGGCCTACATCGCCAATGCGCGTCTGGCGGTCAAGCCCATGAGCCGTTATAAAAAGTATGGAGAAATTTTTGACGCCAAACTCGCAGAAGCTACCGCCCTCAATGCCGCAAACCCACGGATCTATTTTCTGAAAGGTCAAAGTGTTTTTCATACGCCCCGGCCTTTCGGAGGGGGATGCAAGAACGCGATGCCCTTCTTTGAAAAGGCAATCCCGTTGTTTGCAAAAGCATCCAACGGTGATTTGAACAAGCCGTATTGGGGACAAGATCGAAATCAGTATTACATCAACGAGTGTAACGAGTAAGAAGAGGCCGTGGCCACCCGGTCGTTTTGGCCACTGTCAGCTGACTTTCATTCCCCGGCTGGTTAGTTCCTGGTAGAGCTCGTACCACACATCGCTCTTGGCGGCGTCGGACTTATAGAAGTCTTCGCACCAGAAGTAGATCTTCAGCGAAACGTTATCGCCCTTGATGGTTTCCAGGAGCACGACGGGTTCGCGCTTTTGAAGCACGAGGTCAGAAGTTTGTATCGTGTCCTTGATGAGCTCTACGAGTTTGTCTTTGTCCTCCGTCGTTTCCACATCGAGCGAAAAGTCGATGCGTTTATACGGGTTGGCGTGGGTCCAGTTCACGATGTGTTGGGAGAGCACGTCGCCGTTGGGGATGATCACATCGGCGCCGTCGATGGTGGTGAGTGTGCTCGAGCGGATGCCGATCTCTTTGACACGCCCTGCATGGCCCCCCAGTTCGATGGAATCGCCAACCTTGAGAGGCCTGTCGAAAATGAGGATGATGCCAGAAACAAAGTTGTTGACAATGTTCTGTAATCCCAACCCGATGCCTACACCCAACGCACCCAGCACGATCGTGACTTTGTCGATGGGCAATCCCGAAGCCGCCACGGCCAGCAGGTAGCCGACGGCCAGCAGCACCAGCCGCGTCACCAGCAGTTTTGAACGTTGTGCCAGGCCCTCGCTTTCATCGTCGCCGACGTCGCCAAAAAAGTAGCCCACATAGCGTTGGAAGAAGTGAGCCAGCCAGATGATGATCATGAACAACAGGATGCTGCCAAACGTGAACGAGGTCTGGCCGATCGTGCGGGGAGTGCTCAGTAAATCGGACATGCCCTCATAAATGGAGTTATACATGTTCAGGTTGGTGGCGAAGACAATGAACCACATCAGCAGGGCAACCGCCAGCAAGGGTCTTCTGAAATTTTGAACGATCGGCGCACTCTCGAACGTGCTCTCGAGTTTGTTCTTGATCCGGCTGGTATGGATTTGCAACAACACGGCTTCCACCAGCACCCTAACCAATACAGAAAGTCCCAGCACCTGGGTGATGCTATAGATCGAAGCGGTGCCCAGCATTTGCGAGATGGTGACCCGTCCATAAACCTGGAAAAGAATGGCCAGCACGTGCATGCCGACCTGCAGCGCCAGCACGGCGCGTATAAAGCGGCGCAGCTGCATGCCTTCGGGAAGAAGCTTGCGGAAGCGGAATGCCACCACGGCGCCGGCCGTGTTTAGCAGGAGGATCAAACACCGCTGCCAGAACGCCGGCACGGCAATGCGATCGAATAGCGCGAAGCAAAAGAACAACGCAATAAACGCAAGCCAGAAATAAAACAACCGGCGCCGCCATTGCTTGTAAAAAATAAACGTCAGCGAGATCATCAGAAAAACAAGGACCAGTTGCATATAGCCCGCGGGTGCATCCAGGTCGAACAACGGGGCGATGCTAAAGATCACGGCAAAGGCAGAAGCGATCGGTTGGGCCACGAGATAGATCACACCATCCCGGGCCACATTGTCTATCCAGCGATGTCTTCTCAGGACGCGTACATTTCGCAGGACCCACCACAAAAAGGCGATGCCAAAGATCCAGCGCAAATAACGAATGCCCGCTGAATGTCTGAAATAAAGATAGAGTGCTTTCTGTTCGCCCCTAAAGTTGTCGAGCCCGGGCGAATCCGGTTGGCCTTCGCTGGGTAATTCCCACAGGTAGGGGAGCTCCTTTTGAATCACTTCTTTTCCGGCCGAGCTGAGCTTGGTGTTGAGACGGCCCATGAGTTGTGTGGAGAGGATCGAGTTTGCCGAGGCTTGTGCCTTGATCGTGTTTACGGTCGAAAGGCTCAACGTCAGCAAACTGTCGGTCTGCCGCCTGCCGGATCGGAGCGCGAGCAATTGTGGGCGAAATGCTTTGCGGGCCACCGAATCGCGGAACAGTTGCCGCAGCGTCGTATCGCGCCGTAACTCCCGGAGTTCGTTGCGCAGGGCGTCGAGGTCTTTGTAGGATTTTTGAAAGAACGCATAGTGGCGTCTCAGATCGCGTTGCGCATCCGATAACAAAACCTTGAGCAACTCCAGGCTTCTCAGGTTGAGGCTGTATTTCTGCAAACTTTGATCGACAAAATGGACGATGGAGTCGCTGGCCTTCAGGGCGTCGCGGTTCACGAAGACGTCGGGGCGCAAACTGCTCTCGTTTTGGATGGAGTCCAGCTTTTGGATCGCCTCTTCGAGATGAAGCATGTATTCGGCCGATGTGGCCGATGCCGAGTCACTAAAAACCGTGTAGTTGCCCCGTTCGCGGTGGGGCCTTTTACCAGACTGTGCGAGAAGAAGCGAGGTATTGGTGAGTAGTACAAGGAGTAATACCAGGGTCTTGCAACGATGTATTGGGATCATAAATTAGCTTGGCGGGCAAAATACGCTGCGGCGGCTGAATTTATGACGCGGTGTAATTTTTAAGTGAAAACTGCACAAATCAATGCTCGCCGGGTAGTTCTACTGGTCACACAACGGAGGGTGTCCCGGTTCTGGGGCACCGCTCACTTTGTTCTCCAGACAAAATTTCCGACTACCTAAACACCGGTCACGGCATGGCAGGTCCGGTGTCTCATTTCAACGCATTTTTTTCGCGATCTAAAAAATTAACGATGGCTGTATTCACGGCTTCAGATCTTTCCTGCTGGAGCCAATGACCACAACCGGGAAGCACGATCGACGCTCTGAAATTGGGCAACGCTTCTTTCATGAGGTCTAACTTTCCATATTTCACGGCCGGTTCTTCACCTCCTCCAATAAACAGGACCGGCTGGTGAATGCCTTTCTTGTAGAGGTCTACCAAAGCAGGATAATCGCGCTCCATGTTTCTATAAAAACCCAGGGCACCTGTGATACCGGTTTTCTGATAAGCAGCCACATAGTAGTCCAGGTCTTCCTGGCGTAGCCATGCCGGCAGGGTTGGCGGTTCCGGAAAACCATCCAGGAGTTTTGCATCCGCAGGAAACTTGCCCATAAACAACGTATCGATGGTTCCCGGTGGCGCATCGCCCGACAGACCGTAAAAGAACAGTTTGAAGAAACGCGCGGGGTCTTCGTTAAACTCCGCCTCTGTAGCGCCGGGTTCTCTGAATTGATTGAACTTGCCACTGCCAAAGGACTTGAACTTGGATGGATCTCTGGGTTCGGGATAAAATGGGATGCTCAGTGAAACGACGGCGTTCACCGTTTCGGGATAGAGCATCGGCATGATCCACATAATGTTGGCGCCCCAGTCATGACCCACCACCGTGGCGGCCTTCACCCCGAGGTGATCGATCAGGGCCTTCACATCACGGGCGTGTTGCAAAATGCTATAGTCGCTGACTTGTGGCGTCACTTCCGATTCTCCAAACCCTCTCAAGTCGGGCGCGACCGCGTGGTATCCGGCCTTGGCCAGGGCCGCCAATGGGTGTCGCCAGGAGTACCACAATTCCGGGAAACCATGGATCATGACCACCAGGGGTCCCGTGCCGGCTTCCGCATAGTGATAGCGGATGCCGTTGATCGTGGCATAACGGTGCACGACTTCTACCTGGTCAATAACTTCGGTGTTGTTTTTCATAATACTTGTTTTCTGATGTTGTTATTGTATTACGTGAATCTAAAAACACTCAACACCACGATGGTGGAAAAGAGAAAAATCTGGATCGCCAAAAAGCGTTGCATGCGTCGCTGAATGGTCATCGTGAATTCCGTTTCGTTGGGGATGGGTTGTTTCTGTTCGATGATCGTCTTGAGGCCCGTGGCCGACGTCCGGCCCAGGGTGAAGCCGTTCACAAAAATGAGTACGATGAGCCCGAGCTTAATTTGAAACCAGAGGAGCGAAGCGAAAGCGCCATGGATGGTCAACATGCCGATGCCTGCCAGGAACACCGCGAGCATGCCCAGCCCTCCGGCGATCTGCAATTTTTGTATAACCTGAAAAGTGGTGACTCCCAGTGTCCGGTCGGTGGCATACTGTCGCCAGAATTGCCGGTAGGCAATGAAGTTGGCCATCGTTATGCCGATCGCCGTGATGAAGCCATAAATGTGAAGCACCTTGAGTATTTGATAAACCATTTGCATGTTCATGGGACGTTAAAATTTGAGTGATAATTTCATTTTCATGTTTATTACTGATACGTAATAATATTTATAAAGTTATTTCGTAATGGAAATAAAAAAGCCTAAATTGGACTAATTTCAAATAAAAGCAACTTATCCATGGAGGAAGTTATAGAGGTTCTTCAGCGCTGGGCAGAATACCAAAAGGGCCATCCCCAGGGCGGATTTGAGGACTTTTGCCGGTTCTACCTGGCCCGTCCGAAAGGCAAACGTCCGAAGGCATCAAATTTTGGGAAGGCACAACCCGCAGACACCGACAGCATGTTTATGATGACGGTGTCGCGAAGCACGTTGGCGTTTTGGGTTTATATGAGGATTGCTTTGCGCGATACACCGTTGCCGACCGTCGAAGACATCATGCTGTGTGCCGCCCTCTTTAATTTGGGCGAGAGCCGGAAAACGGATATCATAAACTTCGCCATGATGGAAATATCCACCGGCACCGGCAATCTGAATCGCCTGATCGAAAAAGGATTTATAGAAGAACGAATTGATCCGGACGACAAACGGTCCAAACTGATTGCGCTGAGTTCCTCCGGAGCAAAGGCGTTGAAGCAATGTTTTGCAAAAGCAAAAATGGCCAGAGACATTTTCTTAACCGACCTCACAGAAGATGATAAGAAATTAGTGGCCAATATTCTGAACCCCTTACAAGAAAAGCACTCCAAGCTGGCGATCACACGCAAAGGGAAAAGTATCGAGGAGATCCATAAAGAAGTATTAGGAGAAGCGAAAATGTGAAAGCTTTACTTTGTTTCGGCTTCGCTTCGCCTCCGCTTTACCTCGCTTTGCTCGCCGAAGTGCTTCGCGTAGGAGAGCGTAGGAGAGCCCGTCGGAGACCTTTGAGAAAGAGGAAATTTTTGTACACGCCAAGCCCGTTTTTCGATAGAATTGAATATATTTGATTGGAGCCCATCACAATGACAGACGCATGTCATTGTTGATGGGCTTTGGATTTTCTGTTGGGCACCATAGCTGAAGAAACCCGTTGGTGGAAATGAGATGACATATAACGGAGTCTTTGTATATCTTCAATCGAACCCTAAGGCACATAAACATGACGTTGGACAAAAAGATACAAGCAGGATTTATCGGTTGTTCCCTGGTCCTGCTGGTGATTGCCCTGATCTCCTTCCGGAACAGCGAAAAGTTTGTCGACACCAACCAATGGGTGAATCATACCCACGAGGTACTCTACGAACTCGACCAGGTATTGATTGGTTCCCTAAATGCCGAGACAGGTGCCCGGGGATTTGTCATCGCCGATGACGAAAGTTACGTGGTACGTTTCAATGCCTCGAAGTCCACACTGTTCCAACACATCGAGAGGGTAAGGGAGTTGACACGAGACAACCCAGCTCAGCAAAAAAATATCGATACTATCGAACGCCTGGCCATTGCCCATATAAATCACCTCGATAAGAAAATTGAAGCGCGCAGGGAAGGTTTTGAAAAGGCCAGACAAATCGTCATTGGCGGAGAGGGCAAACGCATCGAGGATGAAATCAGAAAAGCGATTGAGCACGCCAAAGGTATCGAACAATCGTTGATGGTCGATCGAAAGCAGGCCAGTGAGAACGACGCGAAGAACTTCAATGTTATTTTTATCGCGCTGTTGCTGATCATCGTCGGCGTGTTGGTTGTGGTTTATTTAATTATCTCCACCAACCTGAAGGCGCTAAGAAAAGCGGAAACGGAGACGGCCCATAAAAACTGGAGTTTGACGGGCAGCGCCGACCTGGTCAAAAAGATGCAAGGCAACAAACGGGTGGATGAACTGTCGGAAGTCATCATCAATCACCTGGCGGTTTATTTGAATGCGCACATCGGCGCATTCTACCTGGTAGACAACGGCGACACCCATCTCCGGCTGACGGGCTGGCACGCCATCAACAAAACAAAACGGGAACATCCCGTAGTGGATTTTGGAGAAGGCTTGGTCGGCCAGGCCGCGGCGGAGAGAAGCGTGAAAGAAGTTACCCACATCGCGCCCGGGTATTTCCATATGCACACGGGTTTCGGAGAGACCGCGCCGAAAAATATTATCGCGATGCCTTTTGTCTTCGAGAACGCCGTGGTGGGCGTGATCGAGCTGGGCAGTATGCATGAATTTGATGATCTCAAAAAACAATACCTCGAGCTCGTAGCGGACAGCATCGCCATAGCCGTCACCTCGTCGCAGGCGCGTGAGAAGACCAAAGAACTGTTGGAAGAAACACAACGGCAGGCGGAAGAGCTCACCGTGCAACAAGAGGAACTCAGACAATCAAACGACGAGCTTCACGCCAAGACGGAACAGTTGGAGCGATCGGAAGGGGAGTTGAAAAAACAACAAGAAGAGCTGCGGCAAGCCAACGAGGAATTAGGCGAGAAGGCGGACTTGCTGGAATACCAAAAGGAAAAACTGGAAGATGCAAAAACAGAAATTGAGATCAAGGCGCGCGAGATCGAGGTGACCAGCAAATACAAATCCGAATTCCTGGCCAACATGTCGCACGAATTGCGAACGCCCCTGAACAGCATCCTCATCCTGGCCCAATTGCTGGCAGAAAACAGGAGCGACGTGCTGGGCAAAAAGGAAGTCGAGTATGCCAGAAATATTCACAATTCAGGAACGGACCTGCTCAACCTGATCAACGAGATCCTGGATCTTTCGAAGGTGGAAGCCGGCAAGATGG
>CBIHQM010000140.1:0-13964 GCA_966211885.1 uncultured Chryseolinea sp. | reverse complement strand
AACCCAGGACCCATACATTAAAAGTGTATTGCTCTACCAACTGAGCTACGGAATCCTCATTCCAATCGCGTCCATTTGCCTGTTTAGAGCGCTTTTCCGTAATTGAGGACGCAAAGGTAACAGGATATAAAAAATATGCAAAGTCGGGTTCTAAAATTTCTCGCCATTCTGGGGTTAACTTTATTTTTCGGGGCTGGCAGCCTCCACGCGCAGGTGGGCCGCTTCCGTTTGCAGCAGGCCGACTCACTGTATGGCAAAAAAAAATACACCCAATCGCTGGACCACTACGCGTCCATCCTAAGCCAGCACGAATATTCACCCGCCATGCTCCTCAAGATGGCCTATATCGAAGAAGGCCTCAACCGCATCGGCCCGGCCCTCTATTACCTCAATCTTTATTACCTGGCCAGCAACGACAAACAGGTGCTGGATAAAATGGAGGAACTGGCCACCAAATACAACCTCAAAGGCTACGACCACACCGATGCCGACCGTTTTCTCACCTTCTACCACGACTATTACCTGCCCCTTTCCATCGCCCTGGCGGCCCTGGCCCTGCTGCTCCTCAGCATCACCTTTGCCCTGCGCCGCCGTGGACGCAGCCCGATCGCCGTGGGCATCGTGTCCATGCTGATACTGCTCGTCCTGGTTGTCCATATAAACCTGGGTGAAAAACCCAGCACCGGCATCGTGGGCAACGCCAACACCTACCTCATGGACGGCCCCTCGCCCGGCGCTGCCGTTATCAGCGTGATCGACGAAGGCCACCGCGTAGAGATCGTCGGCCACCGCGACGTCTGGGTCCAAGTGATGTGGAACGGCGCCACAGCCTACATAAAAGAAAACAATCTCCTGTCCGTCAGCCTGTAAAGACCGCCGGCGAACACAAATGCCGCCAAGTTTTTCCGGAATTATTTAAGACACGCTGGAACACCAGGCACCCCTGGCTACTGAATACTGGCTACTGACTACTGACTACTGACTACTGGCTACTTAAACGCTACCTCCAAAGAACGCTCACCGATTATTCGATTGATGATCGTAGAATGAAAGCGTGATCACCCCCTTATATTCTTTATTAGAATACTTCAGCAGATAATAATACATCCCCGCCGCCTCACTATCGGCATACCATCGGAAGTCGCGCGAGGTGCTTTCAAATACCTGGCGGCCCCAGCGGTTGTAGATGGCGATGCCTTCAAACACGCCCACGCAGTTGTCGCGGGGCAGGATGTTCACCAGCTGGCCCGTTGATTCGTCCAGCCGCACCATGGCGAAGAAGTCGTTGTAGTTGTCGCCGTTGGGGGTGATGAAGTTGGGGGGCATGAAATCGCGGCTGTCGTGTTCAACGTCTTTGATGGTGATGTCCACCGCCACCGTGTCGCCTTTGGTGTTGAAGCAGCGGTCGTCGGTAACGTTAAAGGTGAAGGTGTAGTGGTTTTCGTAGACACCGTCCAAAAAGATGTCGCACTCTGGTTTCCAGGAGAAGGTGGTTTCGGCGGTGCCCCGTCCTGTGCCTTCGGCGAAGATGTAGCCGGTGGGGGGCACGTTGCCTTCCGCTTTGATCAGGTCGATGGTCAGCATATCGGGTTGTGGCGCATTGTCGGGGTCTGTGCCCACGAGGCCGAGCGTGATTTGCTGACCCAATTCCACGGTCATGGCGTTGTTCACAAACTGGATCTGCTGGTTCAGGTTGTTCACCAGCAAGGTGGGCTGGTTATTGTCGGGTGGCTCCACGATCACGCTCACGTCGAGTGTGTCGGCCTTGTAGAACCGGCATTTGTTGGCGTTGTCCACCACCAGAAATTCGAACATGAACGTGTCTTTCACACCGAGGTTGATCTTATCGCAGAAGATATTCCATTTGAAGAGCGAGCTGATCTGCCCCCTGCCGTTGCTGCCGGGAAACTCGATGTTGTAGTCGGCCATATCAAAGCCCACCCCTTTCCCGCTCAGCACGATGAAGTCGTTGTCGCCGTCCTTTCCGAACACATTAAAGGCCAGCGTTTCATTCACCTTTCGCTTCAGGCCCAGCACGCGTCGTTCGGCGGGGTTGGCGGTCAGGTCCGAGTCGATAATGGGATCCAGGTTGCCGGGCAGTTTCACTTTGAGGTTGAACACCCTTTTGTCGGGGTGGTTGAAATTGCAGTGGTCGAGGTCCTCTAGTGTGAACATTATTTTAAAGTCGGTGCCATGGGTAAAATCATAGACGTCACAGTGTGTGTCCCATTGCAATTGTGCCTGATACTCTCCGGCAACATTCTTCACCTGCACGACCTTCATGCCCACATCCTCGAGACGAAAGTCTGCGATCACGCCAAACACGAGCATGTCGCCATCCAGGTCAACACCATCGAGGTCCCACGTTCGCACGTCACCTTCATTCACGGTCTCGGTCACGTCGGCAACGGGGACGACAAAATGCGCGTCGTTGTTTGCCGGCGGTTGAATATTGACGGTCACTTTCAGCGTGTCGCTCATGGGCAAACTGCAGGCGTCGTCGTAGGCAATGATCCCGATCTGGAAAGGTCCTTCCAGGTACGGGCATTCCGGGAAACAGATGCGGAATTGTTGTGTACTGCCGTTTTTCAGCGTGGCCTCTGTCGAAGCCGGCAGTACGCCGCTCACGTCTTTGTCAAAGCCCAGCGCAATCGCCTGGATGTGGATATTCTCTGTGAAGTTGTCCACCACATTCGAAGCATCCGGATCCGAAACCTCTACCATGATGCAACGGTCGGCATCGGCTGTGGTGTTGCTAAAGGTCACGTTCATCGTGTTGTCGTAGGCGAAGGTGGCATCGGCCAACTTCTTGCCCAGGATCTGGGGTGGTTCGTCGTGGGCGCATTGGTCAACCACCAGCAGTTGAAAATCGCGGCGCACTTCGCCGATCTTTTTGCCGTCGCGAAACTCTTCACACCTCACGGCAAACACAAAAAGTCCCTGCACGGTGGGCGTAACGGTCAGAAAACCTGAGCGCGTAATGCGCATGTCCGGGTTGCCCTTCATGATGTTGTTGATCCCAAACCCTTCTTGGTATGACACCAGCGGATAGGGTGCGGGCTGCAACGGTGGCACGGCGATGATCGAATGCGTGCTGAGGGGAGTCACCAGCGTATAGACCAGCGAGTCGCCATCGTCGTCAATGCCACCAAAGTTCACATAATATTTTCTGTAGGGACAAGCGTAGTCACTCAGGGGAGGAAAAAGGTGGGGTGACGAGTCGATGAACTTCGCGCCGTTTTTGGTCACGGCGGGGAACTCCAGGTAAAAAGTTTGTCCGGCCGCGTTGGAGCTAATGGCGGGGTCGTCGCTGAAAATATTAACAATAGCATAATTGCGGCAGCAGCGTTCCCAGGCGAGATAGTAACCAAAAGGGCTGTCGTACCGGTCCGGCGAGAGCGTCACGGTGGTGGTGTAGACCAGCTTAGATGTCTGCAGGTCTTGCGTTGTACAATCCGGTTGACTGTACAACACCGGGGTTTCACTAAAGCCGCTAAAAAAGATGTTATCCATCAGGGCATTGTCGCTCTTCCGGTAGATGGCCGCCTCGATGTTGATGTCTTTGGCCCCGGGAGAGCCGTTGCGCTGGTCAAAATAGATGATGAGGTTCACCTGGTACAGGTTGTCATGGAGGTATTGGATCTCAAATTCACCCCCCACGATGTGCGAGGCCGCGGCTGGCAGCATGGCCAAAGCACCCAAAAGCAAGATCAATAGCCGTTTCATAGTCCCCTCAAAGAGATTAAATATAGGGATAAAGCCGACAGCAGAAAACCCCCTGATTTGCGTAATTTGACCACCCGATGAAAAAAGGAGACGTACTCGAGAATATTGTAGTCGAAACCATGGCCGCCGAAGGCAAATGTGTTTCCCGAATTGATGGATTGGTATTGTTTATGGAAGGCGGCGCCCCCGGCGACACCGTCGATGTGCAGCTCACCAAAATCAAAAGTTCATTTTTAGAAGGCCGGGTCACCACCGTCAAACAGCTGTCGCCCAGCCGAAGCCAGCCATTTTGCACGCATTTTGGCCTCTGTGGGGGCTGTTCGTGGCAGCACATTGGCTATGATGCTCAATTAGTATATAAGCAAAAACAGGTGGCCGACAACCTGCAACGCCTGGGCGGCCTGGCACTGCCTCCCCTCCAAACCATCGTGCCCTCGGCCAAAACAAGGTTCTATCGCAACAAGCTGGACTATACCTTTTCCGCACAACGCTGGCTCACGCGCGAGGAAATGGAGAAAAAGAAAGCCCTCGAAAACCCGGCCGAAGCCATGCCACCCCAACCGGCCCTCGGCTACCACATCCCGCGCAAATACGACCTTGTTTTCGATGTCACCGAATGCCACCTCCAACCCGACCCCAGCAATGCCATCCGCCTGGCCGTGAAGGACGAGGCGCTCAAAGCCGGTATCGCCTTTTTCGACCTCCGCAAACAAGTGGGCTTCCTTCGCACCATCACCATCCGCACGGCCAACACCGGCGAGGTGATGATCATCCTGCAGGTGACCTACGATAAAATGGAATGGACAGAAAAAATCCTGCGCCGGCTCGAAAAGGATTTCCCCCAGATCACATCGTTCAACTATATCATCAACGGCAAAAAGAACGACACCTTCCACGACCTCGACATCATCTGCTGGAAGGGCAACCCCTACATCACTGAACAGATGCCCAAACCCGACGGCAGTGGCGTGCTTCAATTCCGGGTCGGGCCCAAGTCGTTTTATCAGACCAATTCAGATCAAGCCTATCAACTTTATAAATTGGCCTGGGAGATGGCCGAGCTCAAAGGCCACGAGCGCGTCTATGATTTGTATACAGGCACGGGAACCATCGCCAACTTCGTAGCCGCCCAGGCGCAAAAAGTGGTGGGGCTGGAATACGTTGCGGCCGCCATCGAAGACGCGAAAGTGAACTCGCGCATCAACAACATCACCAACACCGACTTCCACGCCGGCGACATCAAGGATCTGCTCGACGAATCCTTTCTTTCCCAACACGGCACCCCCGACACGATCATCACCGATCCGCCGCGCGCCGGCATGCACGAAGCCGTCTGCGGCATGATCCTCAAAGCCGCGCCCCAACGCATCGTCTACGTGAGCTGCAACCCCGCCACGCAAGCCCGCGACCTGAGCATCCTCGCCGACCAGTATGAAATTCTGAGGGTGCAACCAGTCGATATGTTTCCGCATACGGTGCATGTGGAAAATATTGTTAGCCTCAGGAAAAAGTAATCGCACGCCAATCGTAATGAACCTCCACCAGGCACAGCTTGAAAGAATTAAAATAAAATTAGAGGAAGCGAAATCGGGAAGATCTTTGGAGGCCTGCTACCAAGAGGTTCGCAAGGATGTACTTACATTCATGCTATCGTCATCAATGGAATATATAAAGGTCGCGTGGTGAATGTAGATCTGGACAGACAAAAACCACCCTTCACGTTCGAAAATAATTTCCTGGACTGGTACGAACGATGGCTGGACGAAGTTATCTCGGGGCAGCTTATCACGAAATCCTCGAGCTGGTTCGGTTACTCCATGAGAGGAGAAGACAACAAGTTACCGAAGACAAAATAGTGGCGGAAATAAAAAGGGAATTGGCGGCCCCCTCGTACCTCGGGCCGGGCTATCCATTTCAAGTCCGGCCACGCTCCTGCCCACACACTTCGGGCTTTCCATTTCTATCCCTGGCCGGCACCTTTGATGAGCCTGGCAAAAATATCATGCACCGCTCAAAAAGTATCTAAGCGTAGTCATACCGTTATGCGAAGTAGTGACGAAGATATCGGGACCTCCGATGAGCATCACGGCCGAAGTCAGGGCTAAAGCCCAATTCACGTTTGGCTGATAACCCCGGCCTAAAGGCCGGGGTTATTCATTTGCTCTTTCAATAACCCTGGCCTTTAGGCCAGGGTCTGATAACAACCCATCACTAGGGCTTTAGCCCTGACCGCGCCGCTAGAATGCCCGACGCGGCTGTCAATAATCATGAAGATATCGCGATGATTAATTAGTCTGCTCCACCGCCCTGGGGATGAACGTACTCGCCACCTTATTATCCACCGGCTTCAGCGTTCTCAAAAAAGCATAGATCGCTTTCAAGTCCTGCTCCGACATGTTCGCATACGCCTCCCATGGCATGTGACTCCCTTCAGGTCCCTTTCCCAACTTAAACCGCTGCACGAACTGCTCCGGCGTCCACGTATAGATGCGGCCTGTCGTGGCATGGGGGGTGAGGTTGGGGGTGATGAAGGTACCCGTTTCCGTTTCCATTGGGCTGCCACCGGCAAACGGCTCCCCTACAAAATTGCCCGTCTCATCGCGCTTCGTATGACACGCACGGCAATTCGCCATGGCCTGCACCAGGTACTCGCCATACACCGACGACGAATCATGCGCCACCGCCGGCAACACATCAGGCTTCAGGTTGGGTTCGAGCAAGAACCGGGAGATCAATTTCCCCAACAGGTTCAGGTCGCGTTCGGGCACTTCATTTTTCACGGGCGTGGTCGACCGCAGGTAAGAGATCACGGCCGTCAGGTCCTCGTCATTCATCGACTGAAACATCATGAAGGGTGCCAGCGCGTGGTCGTTGTGGTTCACGCCATAGCGGATCGCCCGGGCTACCTGCTCGTCGCTGAGCCGGCCGAGGCCCGTTTCCTTGTCGGGCGTGATGTTGGGGGTATAGAAGGTTGCCACCGGCGTCTTGAACTCCACGCCCCCGCTCATCGGCGTGCTGCCGGGGTCGTTGCCTTGGCGGGCAATGGCCTCCTTGCTGGCGTGGCACGTCCAGCAATGGGCGGGGCCTTTCACAATATACCGGCCACGGGCGATCACGGCCGTATCCCGGCTTGCCGTGATGCCGGTGGGCGGCGCCTGGAAGGTGCGTTTATAGCTAACCTCGATATAGACAACAAATACCAGGACGATGGCCACCAGGAAGCCCACGATCTTGCCGGTGATCTTCAGAAATCGTTTCATGTTCTTTTTTTCTTTTTAGGTATGAACACGAAACCATAGGCCACCCCAATCCGTGTAATTTGCGACAATCCAAAACCCCCTCACGCCAATGTACTCCGTCCAAGTATCCGTCATGCGCGACCTCATCTATGGCGCGGTCGCCCATGGTGCCAGCCTCCAGGCCCTCTGCCAGCGCATGGGCATCGACGCCCACGTGCTCACCGACGCCGAGAAACACATGGACTGGGAAGCCGCCGCCGACTTCTGGGTACCCGCCGTGGAAATGACGGGCGACGAGCAACTGGGCCTCCACATCGGCCAGCACATTGGCGCGTCCGCCTTCGGCATGTTGGGCTATCTGTCCCAAAGCTGCCGGACGCTCGAAGATGCCTTCAACACCATCGTCAAGTTCAACGCGACCATCAGCTCTATTTTTAAATATAAACTCGAGTTCAGCGAGGGCCTGGTGCACGTCGGCTTCGAGCCACTGCCACTCTATGAAAAGAAATATCCGGAGAGCGCGCGCCAGGCCGTAGACGTTTCTGCCGCGTCATTCGCCATGCAAATGAGCCGGCTCACCGGCAAAAATTTGCGACCCGTCTACGTGGAATTCACGTACTCCAAGCGCGCGCCGCAGGAATACGAACGGGTGCTTCATGCGCCTGTGAAATTCAATGCCCAGCGCAATGCCGTTACCATCACCCGCGAACAATACGTCACGCCCATCCTCAGCTACGACAAATCGTTGTTCGCACTCTTCAGTGCCATGCTGGTAAAAAAACAAAATGCGTTGTCGAACGAGAACACGCTGCCCGAAAAGATCCGCAGCCTCCTCCTCTTCGACTTCAATGGGCAGGTGCCCGCGTTGGAGATCATGGCCTCACACCTTTCCATGACACCGCGCACCCTTCAGCGCAAACTCACCGACGAAGGCACCTCCTATCGCGCCCTCTCGCATCAACTGCGCAAAGAGCTGGCCACCGAAATGCTGAACACCAACCTGAAGAAACAGGAGATCGCCTCCCTCCTCGGCTACACCGACGACAGCACCTTGCGCCGCCAGGTCAAAGCGTGGGATCTTGCCCCCGGCACGCGAGCGTAAAGCCCGGCCCCCTACCCCTTTTCTTTCTCCTTCTTTGCAGTGCTTACTATCGTTAGTCGGCTGTAATTTTTTTTACATGCCATTTCACGCGGGGCGTGCAAAGGTTTACTTTTAGACTTTGAAATTTTTCTGATTTATTTTTTATGCGACAAAAATTATTGAGTGAAGGCGCCAAAGAACTGAGCTACGAGATCCGCGAGATCGTGAAGAAGGCCGACGTGTTGAAGAAGCTGGGCGTCACCATCTCGTGGGAGAACATCGGCGACCCCATCCAGAAACACCACAAGCTCCCGCAGTGGATCAAGGACATCATCTCCGACCTGATGAAACAGGACGACACCTACAGCTATTGTCCATCCAAAGGCATGCTGGAAACACGCGAGTTCCTGGCGCGTCAAACCAACGCCATGAACGGCGTGCAGATCACCGCCGAAGACATCTGTTTTTTCAACGGCTTGGGTGACGCCATCTCCAAAGCGTATCAATTTATTTCGCGCACCTCGCGCGTCATCGGCCCCACGCCGGCATACTCCACCCACAGTAGCGCGGAAGCAGCCCACGCCGCGCACGAGCCGCTTACGTACATGCTGGATCCCAACAACAAATGGTATCCCGATCTCGACGATCTCTACAACAAGGTGAAGTACAACCCCAACGTGGTGGGTATCCTCATCATCAACCCCGACAACCCCACGGGCATGGTCTATCCGCTGGAGATCCTCCAACGAATCGTGGCCATCGCCAAGGAGTTCAACCTCTTTTTGCTGGCCGACGAGATCTACATCAACATCACCTACAACGGCGCCCGCGCCCACGCCCTGGCCGAGATCATCGGCGACGTGCCCGGCATCTCCATGAAAGGCATCTCGAAGGAATTGCCCTGGCCCGGTTCGCGCTGCGGCTGGATGGAATACTACAACCGCGACAAAGACGAAGACTTCAACCGCTTCTGCCAGGCGCTCGACAACGCCAAGATGATCGAGGTGTGTTCGACCAAGCTCCCGCAGCTGGCCATCCCCAAGATCTTTGGCGACGCGCGCTTCAAAGCCTATCGCGAGCAAACCAACGCCAACATCGGCCGCCGCAGCAAGATCATCTCCGACATCCTGCGCACCGTGCCACAGCTCACCTTCAACGAAACGTTTGGTGCCTTCTACAACACCATCATTTTCCGTGAAGGCAGCCTCAAGCCCACGCAGTCGCTCGCCATCAGCAACCCCCAGATCAAAGCACTGGTGGAAGGCTGGGTGAACAATGCCGATGGCACACCGAGCAAGGACATTGCGTTAGATAAACGATTCGTCTATTATCTGCTGGCTGCGAAAGGGGTTTGCGTTGTGCCTATTTCATCGTTCTGTTCCGAACTGCAGGGGTTCCGCGTGACGCTGCTGGAAGAAGACGAGGATATGCTGGTTAAAACTTTCACGAGCATCCGGGATGCGATTGTGGAGTATTTGAGATAGTCGAAAATAGAACCACTGATAACGCCAAGGGCAAAAAATACTTTGCCCTTGGCGTTTCTTTTTGCCCATTTTTCATTTGGAATGACTATGTTGAAGAAGCAACCGGACCACCCGTTGAATATTTCCGTTGCCCGCGATTTACTGCAGATCGTAGACATCAATGAGCAAACAAAAAAGTAAACTGTTTTATGTAGCAACCGTTGGGGTCTTATCCTATATGATTGCCGACATCCTGCACGAAGTGATTGGGCACGGCGGCACTTGTATAATCTACGGAAATAAAGTTGAGCTTTTGACTTCCGTCTACTTTAAAAGCAGTCCCGGAAACGCCGCGGTTGATATTGGCGGACCCTTTGCAAATTTGATTTTCGGATGCCTGACTCTTTACGTGCTAAGAAAGACATTCTTTGTGAGGTTACTCTTATTCCAGGTAGCAGCATATAATTTATTTTGGTTTTCCGGGACAATTTTACATTCAGCAATAAGCCCTGGCGATTGGACATTCGCTGTCAACGAGATCATTACAGAACCCTTCGGGAAATTTTCATTGATCATTTTTGGGATGTTATCTTACATCCTGGTCATACGTTATTTGAATGCCTATTTAGACGCCACCCTAAAGAAAAACCAAGGCGAACCTTTAGCGAAACAAGATATTTTCGTTTCATTCCTCTTCGCTTCTGCTGCTGCTTTACTAGCAGGCCTACTTTTTAAACCGGACAGACTACATGCCGCGATGGAAGGACTACTTGAGATGGCGGCGTCATTGCCAATTTTATTTCTAAAATTCAGAGAGAACTCGTTTGCTGAAAATCACAATTTCAATCGCCTTCACTTTTTTGGTTTTACAGTTTTTGTTTTATACCTGGTTTTTTGTCTCGCGCTTGGACAAGGAATATCGTAGCAAAAAGCAGTCACCGTTTCGCAGACGTTTTCTTGCCCCTCGCCATTCCTTCCTATAAAACATGGCCATGCATGGACGAGATATTTGAAATAAATCTTTTCAAAAGATCTCACTGCAATTCCGTTGCAGTGGCGAGGTACATCTTTGGTGCAAATAGTCTAACCAATGATGTATGAAAAGAATTTATTACGAAGAACTCCTGTCCACCAGGTTGGTCAGGTTCATTCTAATTGCGTTGTTCGCCACACCCATCGTCCTGATTTCATGTAAAGACAATGATGGGTCGTCGTCGCCCCCGATAACGATCTCCAGCGTCACACCCGATGTTGGATTGCCGGGTACGGCGGTTACCATTGCTGGTTTCGGATTTTCGGGCGACAAAGCGTCTGTGCGCGTATTATTCAACGGCTCGCCGGGTGAAATTACCAGTGCTTCTGAAACGCAATTGGTTGTCGCCGTCCCCAAGGGGGCCTCCAGCGGAAGCATCGATATCTTTGTTGGAAAACAAAGAGCCGTGAGCCCCTTGTTCACCGTTCCGGTGCCGCTGGCTTTCACCAAGCTATCGGTCGCCAGCGCCCCACCCCGAGTGAACATCAGGGTGTCGGGTGCCGGGTTCAGCAAAAAAACAGAAGAGAACATGGTGAAATTCAACGGCGTCGCAGCCCAGGTGATCAAGGCGATCGACACGTTATTGGTTGTGAACGTACCCACCAGCGCCACCAGCGGCGTCATTACCATTGAGGCCTATGGAAGCAAGGTCACCACCGGTGAGTTCACTGTGCTTTCCCCGGTTTCGATCGCCACCATTTCGCCGTTAACCGGTCCGAAGGCCACCGAGGTGACTGTGCAGGGGACGAGCTTTAGCACAACGCCTTCCCTGAATATTGTACGGATCAATGGAAAGTCAGCGACCGTGAAGAGCGCCACGGCGACACAACTTGTGATCCTTGTGCCGGAAAGCGCAGGCACCGGCGCTGTCGCAATTACCCGCGACAGCGTTACCGTTAGTCTGGGTACGTTTGTGTATCAATATTTCACCAAGACTACCACGCTTGCCGGAAGCACCTCGGGCAGTGATGATGGCAATGCCGCTTCGGCACAATTCGATGGACCTTCCGACGTAGCACGAGACGCTGCCGGCAACACCTATGTGGCTGATGAACAAAATAACCTCATCCGGAAAATCACATCAGGCGGCAATGTGACCACACTGGCGGGGAGCGTAGCCGGCCACGCGGACGGCAAAGGCGACAAGGCAAAGTTCAATGGCCCGAGAGCATTAGTGACCGATAGTATCGGCAATTTGTTTGTGGCTGAAAGCGCAGGCTATGTTCGCAAAATAACACCGGATGGAACCGTTACCACTTTGGCAGGAAACGGAACCCAAGGTCACAAAGACGGCACAGAGGCCATATTTGGTGAGCCCAATGGCATCGCCATCGACTCCAAAAGGAATCTTTATGTGACGGAGGCCGCGGGCTATGTCCGCAAGATCACGCCCAGTGGTGAGGTGACCACACTGGCCGGCGATGGCACTGCGGGCTATGCCGACGGCAGCGGAAACGCCGCAAAATTTAATACTCCCATGGGCATCGGCATCAACCCGGGCCACGATGAGATCTATGTTGCCGATGCACGGAACAATCGGATTCGCGTGATATCGATCGCGACCGGCGTCGTGAAAACATTCGCCGGCGATGGCCCCGCCGGATCGGCCGACGGTGAGGGCATCGCCGCCCGATTCAACCATCCCGAAGGCATCACGGTAGACGTCTCAGGTCGCGTGTTTGTGAGTGACACCCGAAACCAGCGCATCCGTGTAATCTCCGCGAAAGGATATGTAAACACCATCGCCGGGAGCGGCATCGCCGGACGTCACAATGGAACTACCAGCGCGTCACAATTCAACTCGCCCGCCGGGCTCGTTGCCGACGGTTCCGGAACCCTGTATATAGCCGACCGGGCAAACGCGTTGATCCGGATCATAACGGTAGAATAATTCAATAACAAACCGCGAAACGCATGGAACGCAAGAAGGTCGTCGCGTTCTATGCGTTTTTCCTTTTTGGCACGAACCCGGAACTCACCATGCCGAAAAATATAAAAGCACTGGCTCGATGCGATTTTACAAGCGATGACAATCTGTAAAGTATGTAACTTTTTTTCGCTCCGTTGTAACGCCTCGCCGCCCGCTTGGCGGCAACTTTATGACCGGCAAGTCTCACCCTCTTTTGAGAGCAAATAAAATGAGCAACGTTGCCGCAGATCTTTCAAACATTGCTAGCCCATGACCGACGAAATAAGAACCCGAAAAATCAATTTTGTCGACGCCGTGACCACGCCAGGCTCCGGGCACAAGTTGATCCGCGCAGCAAAAAACCTGCGCGAGATATATGGTGCTTTGTCGGGCGATGAACAAAGTGTGCTGCTGGAATGGGTGAGACTGACTTCGAGTTTAGACACGTTCATTTCCGGCGAAGACCGTGATTATTACACTCCCGTGGCGGTGCCCAAGAAGGGACTGCGACGCGCTAACCTGGAGCACCTGCAAAGATACACCAGCGAGGAAACCGCCGACCTCGAGGGGGCAGATGAGGGTGATGATGAATACACCTTCAATATCTGGAAATCAGAGTGGCGATACGTCGAGAATTTTTTGAAACAGTTTGAGATTCGGTACAGGGTGTTGCCCCTTCAATAATACGTTTCACTCATCAGCCCAGTGGATCGTCCATCTGCCGGTACAACAAAACGAGCTTATCGAATTGCTTCATCACCGTGGCCGCAATATTTTCTGCGCTGATGTCCGGATCGCCCGGCGAATAATTCTTCCCGATCTTAAAGGTGAAATACCGCCCGTCGTCGCCCTTTGTAAATTCCCAAAGGGCATCCTCGTTGGGGAACGTTTCGAGGGGTCTTACGTCGCCAGCGACCTCCATCCAATATCCGGAGCCGAGCGCAGATAGCAGCTTGAAAAAATTTCCACGGTAAGTCGCGTCCTTCATTTGATCGCGAAAATGTCGCCGGGCCTCAACACCTTGCTTCAATGGCGACGACACCAGCCAGACGCCAACATCCTTCTGGCGTAGGATGACCTGCAGTTGCAAAAGCTCGCGATCGTTGCCATCACCATACGCAAACCATTGGGAACGGAGCCTGCCCTCGGGATGTTGAAGGGGATCGAGACTGCTGATCTGTTTTGGCTCCGTTTCGACCTGGAGCTTTAAGCCGGCCACATGATTTTTGATGAGTTCGTGCAAGTGGAGAAGCTTGTTGGAAACGACAAGGCGTTCGGCCTGCATTTCGTCGGTTTGAACCGAGGCTTTTTCGCTGGCGAAAACGAGATAATCTTCCTTTTTAAAATATTGCAATTTGAAACGAATGCTGTCCCACTGAAACGCGTGACTGGCCAGCTCCATAAATTGTTTCTTCTCCTGGCGCGAGACAATGTCGCGTTGCTTCATAGCGGGGTATGCCCATTCATATTCCTGGATGATCCTTTCCGTCAGCGGCTCAGCAAATTCATAATA
>CBIHQM010000139.1:0-13995 GCA_966211885.1 uncultured Chryseolinea sp. | reverse complement strand
ACCCCAACGTGGGCGCCCTGAAAGATTATCTCACCGACATCACCACCAGCCGTACCTACAACAAACTGAAGGACGAAGTCTGGAACCTGCTCGGCAAACTCTCCATGTTTGGAAAAAGCGCGCAGGAGATCGTCTCCAAAGTGGAGAACGGCATCAAAGGCACGCTCCTCAGCCAAAGCAACCTGTTCGAATCCCTCAACCTGAGATATTTTGGTCCGGTGGATGGCCACGATGTAAATCACCTCGTAGCGGTACTCAACGATCTGAAAAATATCAAGGGTCCGAAAATTCTGCATTGCATCACCACAAAAGGAAAGGGCTATGCCCCCGCAGAAAAAGGCAACGCTACAACCTGGCATGCTCCTGGAACATTCGATAAGATCACCGGAGAGATCCACAAAAAAATATACAGCGTCCCCCAGGCACCCAAATACCAGGACGTTTTTGGCCACACCATCGTAGAACTGGCCAAAGCCAACGACAAGATCATGGGCATCACGCCCGCCATGCCCTCGGGCTCCTCCCTCAACATCATGATGAAGGAAATGCCCGAACGCGCCTTCGACGTGGGCATTGCCGAACAACACGCCGTCACCTTCTCGGCGGGTCTGGCCACGCAAGGCCTCATCCCGTTTTGCAACATCTACAGCACGTTCATGCAGCGCGCCTATGATCAGGTGATCCATGACGTCTGCATCCAGAACCTCCCCGTGAATTTCTTCCTGGACCGCGCCGGATTTTCCGGAGCCGACGGCCCGACACACCACGGCGCCTATGACCTGGCCTACTTCCGGTGCTTGCCCAATATGATCGTGGCCGCACCGATGAACGAAGCCGAGCTCCGAAACCTCATGTTCACGGCACAGCTACCGCGTACCGAAAAAGCATTTTCCATACGCTATCCCCGCGGCCAGGGCGTCATGCCTAATTGGCGGACGCCCATGGAGGAGATCAAGATCGGCACCGGCCGCAAGATCCGCGACGGCGAAGAGCTGGCCATCCTCACCATTGGCCACATCGGCAACTATGCCGTCGAAGTGTGCGAACGCCTTGCCGCCCAACACATCGAAGTCTCACACTACGACATGCGCTTTGTGAAACCACTCGACCACGCCATGCTCCACGAAATATTTTCGACCTACAAAAAAGTGCTCACGGTGGAAGACGGCTGCGTGCAGGGTGGATTTGGCAGCGCCGTGCTCGAATTCATGGCCGACCACAACTATCACGCGGACGTGAAACGCCTCGGCATCCCCGATCGCATCGTGGAACACGGCGAACAATTCGAGCTCCACCACGAGAGTGGCTTCGATCCCGATGGCATCGAAAAAGCCGTGATCGGCATGTTGGAACACGCATAGCAACCACGACATTTGATGGGCAGAATTTTTTTCCAGGAACGTGGACAAGGACGACCAGTGATACTCCTGCATGGTTTCCCGATGCATCAGGAAGTGTGGAACGACTTCGCACCCCGCCTTGCCGACACCTACCGCGTCATCACACCCGATCTTCCCGGACTGGGCAAGAGCCCCATACTGCCACCAGGCTTTTCAATAGCCGACGTGGCCGTGGAAATCCTGAATTTTTGCGCGGAAAAAGAAATTCACAACAGTGTGGTCATTGGCCATTCGCTGGGCGGCTATGTGGCGCTGGCGATGGTCGAAAAAAATCCCGTGCGTTTTGGAGGGTTGGGACTCTTTCATTCTACGGCCTATGCCGATTCGGAAGAGAAAAAATTTTCGCGCACGAAGGTGGTGGAGTTCGTGAACCAGCACGGCGCCGAACCCTTCACCTCCAATTTTATTCCGCAGCTTTTTGCACGGCCCGATCATTCGGCGATCCCCCAGGTGAGGAAGCTGTCGATGCAAGCCACGGCCGACGCGGTGAAAGGTTACACCATCGCCATGCGTGATCGCCCCGAACAACTCAAAACGTTAAAAAATTTCAAAAACCCTACTTTATTTATTAGCGGCGAAAAGGACGGCGGGATCCCGGTGCAGACCATTTTGATGCAGTCCAAGTTGTGTCAACATCCTGAAAATCACCTGCTTCAGGACGTGGCCCACATGGGCATGTTTGAGAAGCCCGAACAGACGGCCGCCATTATCAGGGACTTTTTGGGCAAAATCTCACATTTCAAAGATTGAAAACGGCATTTTGGCGACATTAACTACATCTACTTGCTAGGTTTAAAGAAAAGAGGAAATTATATTTGCTATTAAGAATACTAATAACCAATCCGATTCTATGGAAGGAAATTTTGACGCATGGAACGCAATGGCCAAAAACATTGCTCTTGTCGCGTGGGTGATCTCAATTCTGATCGTAATCTACCACGTGATCCGTCTGGCGACCATGAGTGACGCCAAGGTGAAATACGATTTCATCAACAAAAGCGAGATCAGAACCCTCTGGATAGCTGCTATTATCCTCATCGTCGGATGCTGCTTCTACGCTAACGCCAACATCGGCGAGTTGTCACCCCTGTGGATCTTCGTTCGCGGATTTACCACGTTTGCTATGGGTATGATCGTGGCGTTGATTATTCAAAACATGCTCAAATTCTATTACCCCTTCTTCATCGAAAAACGGTTGAAAGCGCTGCGCTACAAACCCCGCGTTTCTCCGAAGACCGGCAAAGCAATGAAGCTCCTGGGCGAAGAAGAAGAAGATGCTTACCTCGATGAAGGTATGCAAGCCGAAGAAAACGTTTTCTCCGTCGACTACGACGTGTGGAAAGATGAAGAAACCGGCTACGTAAAGATCGAGCGCTATTCTGGTCATTTGCACGCCCTGCAGTGCCCTGAGTGCAACTACCAAACTTTCAAGGTAGTGCGCGAAGAGATCCTGAAGGCCCCTTCCGTAGGTGAAGAAGGCCAGCTGCTAAAACATTTCCAGTGCGGCTATTGCGGCTACAAAGCCAAGAAGACCGTGACACTGAGAATCTCCCAGAAATTCGAAGAGTCGTCTGCTGCTACAGCATAAGACTGCACGTCAATCGAAATACAAAAGGCTGCCTTCCAAGAGGGCAGCCTTTTTCGTTTTAGAGAACGCCCGCAGCAAAGAGCAGTCCGTTTATTCAAATTCGTCTTATTCGATCCACCTTCGTGGGATGCTGGAATGGCTCCTGACTTTTTCAGCGCGACAACAGCCGCTGGTTACTTACTGTCAAGCCGTTCAATACGCGTGGCAAAATATCTTGTTTCACCTCGCCAGGGGAAGATCGCATAACGCTTAATGAAGTAAAGATTCACACGCTCGCCGCTGAGGGCAACGGTCTCCAATTCCTTGATGAGGTCTTTGTCGCTTTTCTCGACCGAGAAATCGAACGATTCTGCAATAGGACTGGCGTTCTTCAAAGCCCCAAAGGCTTGGAGGTCGATCTTGCCTTCATACGTTTTGAAGGCCACGCCCTTTATACTGACCCGCAATATTCTTCCGGCCATCACGCCGTCTTCATACACGCCCCAGTAGTAAAAACTGAAAAGCGAAATGAGGGTGATCACAACCAGCGCGATAACAATGCGGAGAACTTTTTTTGAGGTGCGCTTAATTCTTTCGCCGAGGGTCTGACGTTCCATAGTCTTTTTTTTAGAGGTCATTAAAGTTACTAAAGGACCTGCTGATAAAAAAAGCCACTAGCTCTCCTCGTCGAAATAAATCTTGTAATAGTGCTTGTTCATCGCCTCGTCGTAGCCCTTTTCGATGAGCTCGCGGCTGCCATGAATGTAGATATGAAAATTCTTGTCGAGCTTGAGCACACTCTTAAAGACGCGGGCCTGCCGCTTCACCGCCTGCGCGGAGATCTCGAAGTTGTCGGCGATTTGGGCGTCCGACATAAAGGTTTTCTCATATTTTCGAAAAGACTCGATCACCGAAGCATCCGCCAGTACTTCTACCTCGAACTCGCTTTGGTTGAACTGTTCCTTCGATTTGAAGAACTCCATCGACCGGTTCAGCAAGTCGATCTTGTCGGCCTTCGAAACGCTGAACTCCTCATCCAACTGATCCCCTACATACTGACGGGTAAGGTTCATGAAATTATGCGTATGGTGAAAGGCATCCGACACGGGCCTCACATGGAGAAAATCACTTTTCCAAAATTGCGCGTCCGACTTGTTGGCATTGTCCACGATCAGGATCGAATACCCCTCTTCCACACCCCGGTTCAGGATGAGACAACCTTTGTCGAGCTTGCGAATGTTTACGCCTTCATCGGCGTGGAGATTGAAGTCACCGGGATTGGCTTTTAGCTTGAGGTACGTCTCCTTGTTCTCTGATTTAAAAATACCAATGGCGTCCATCGACTGGTTGTCGATCACCACCCCCGACAAACGGGCCACATACAAATCGCCCGACTTGATGTTGGGATGCTGCGTGGCCTCGTATAAATGCTTCGCGATGTTGATCGTGTTTTCATGAAACGATTCGGCCTCCTCAAAAATGTTTCGGGCAAATTGAAACAACGGGTTTAGCGAGAAATCCTCGTTCGAGAACGTGAAGGCATAATATTCCGGCGTCGTGAAGTTGGATAGAAAATAGGTGAGGAGCAGGTCTTGCAAAGCGTCGTCCTCCACATCCAGCGGTTCCTCGGAAATTCTCAACAACTCTTGCGCACCACGGTTGCCCACCACATGCACCGACACCTGGAGAATACTACTTTGACTGCGTTCGATCATAAGCGCGGTAGGAATGATCCGTCTTATCCCGTGGGATCGTTGACGAAATTAGTTGATGAATTCAAATTTGGTATAGGGCACCAGCACCTTTGGAATGCGAATGCCTTCCGGTGTCTGATTGTTTTCCAGCAACGCCGCCACAATGCGGGGCAAGGCCAGCGCGCTGCCGTTCAAGGTGTGGAGCAGTTGCGTTTTGCCTTCTTTGCTTTTGTAGCGAAGTTTCAACCGGTTGGCCTGGTAGGTTTCAAAATTGCTGACGGAACTTACCTCCAGCCAACGCTGTTGTCCTGCTGCGTAGACCTCCATGTCATAGGTCAACGCAGAGCTGAATCCCATGTCGCCGCCACAAAGCAGCAACTTGCGATAGGGGAGTTCCAGCTTCTCTAACAGGCCCTGCACGTGGGCACACATTTCGTCCAGGATGCCATAAGAATCTTCCGCCTTCGCGATCTGCACGATCTCTACCTTGTCGAATTGGTGGAGGCGATTCAGCCCGCGCACGTGCGCGCCCCAGCTGCCCGCCTCGCGACGGAAGCACGGCGTATAGCCCACGTTCTTCACCGGCAATTCTTCTTCTGCCACGATCACGTCGCGATAGAGGTTGGTGATGGGCACCTCTGCCGTGGGGATGAGGTAAAGGCCGTCTTCGGTGATAAAGTACATTTGACCTTCCTTGTCGGGCAACTGCCCGGTTCCATAACCGGACGCTTCGTTCACGACGATGGGAGGTTGCACTTCCTTGTAGTTTTGTTTCTCCGCTTCGTCGAGGAAGAAATTGATCAGGGCCCGTTGAAGCTTGGCGCCTTTTCCCTTGTAGACCGGGAAGCCCGCGCCACTGATCTTGTTGCCGAGATCAAAGTCGATGATGTCGTATTTCTTGATGAGATCCCAATGCGGCAAGGCTTGTGCACCGAGCGTAGGAGGGGTGCCGTGTTGGTGTACAGTGATGTTATCCTCTGCACTTTTACCGGCGGGTACCTTTTCATGGGGCACGTTGGGGATCTTGTAGAGAATTTCGGTTTGCTTTTTCTCATACACGTCCAGGTCGGCTTCCAGATTTTTGATCTTTTCTTTATCGGCAGCAACAGAAGCGCGCAAGGCCGTGGCCTCGTTGGCCTGGCCGGATTTCATCAGCTCGCCGATCTTTTTGGAATCCAGGTTCGACTTTGCTTTCAGGTCATCCAAGATCCTTTGCGTGTCGCGGCGCAGCAGATCATTGTCCAGGATAGCTTGTATGAGGACATCGGCGTCCTTCAGATTTCGTTTCCGGAGGCCTTCCAATATTTTCGCTGTGTGTTCGCGGATGACAACTGCCTGTAGCATGAGAATTTTTAGTTTTTTTTAAGGATTCAAAATTAGTTTTTTTGCACAGCGGACGGCTTTTTGGGGCGAATAAAATATTTTCACAATTTGATAATAGTCAAATTTCGCCTATACTTGCATCATCATACGGCTTCATCTCAAGCCTTCTGAACAAATTCCGAACTTTATTTACCCAAAACTTAGTTCTCTAGTTAGTTGTTTCCATGATCCTAACTTCAGCTTGGCTGATCACAACACAATCAATTCAACAAAAACACTTTTTTCAACAACCTCATTTTTAAATTAACATGTACACTATTGACGACCTGAATGTCAGGCTTCTTTCAGAATTGAAAGAAATTGCAGAGGAGATGGGCGTGAAGAACGCAAAGAAGCTTTCCAAACAAGACCTCATCTACAAAATCCTCGATCAGCAAGCCGTCGCGGGCGAAGCAGCTCCCGCCAGAAAACCTCCCGTAGTACCCGCTGGCTCTTCCTCACCCGCCACCGCCTCTGCTTCCGCAGAACCCGAACGCAAAATGCGTCCCCGCCGCCGCGAAAATGTAGCCCCTGCTCCCGCGCCGCCGGCTCCCAAAACAGAATCCGATTTTTCCAGTGACGAGATCCTGGATTCCATCGACATAAATTTTGACAGCACACCACAAACGTTCGCCGAATCCGAGCCCGAAAATCTCGACAACGAACCGGAGATCAACACACAGGAAGACCTCATCCGCGCTGGCCGTGCCGAAGTGCGCGAAGAACGCCCCATCCAATATCGCGTAGCCATCCGCGAATTCGACGGCGCCATCAACAACGAAGGCGTACTGGAGATCATGCAGGACGGCTACGGCTTCCTCCGCTCTTCCGACTATAACTACCTGGCCAGCCCCGACGACATTTACGTGTCGCCGTCGCAGATCAAATTGTTTGGTCTTAAAACAGGTGATACGGTAAAAGGATCAATCCGCCCCCCCAAGGAAGGCGAGAAATATTTTGCCCTGCTAAAAGTGGAATCCGTAAACGGAAAGACCACCGAAGAGATCCGCGACCGCGTGGCCTTCGAATACCTCACACCCCTGTTCCCCAACGAAAAGCTGAGACTGAGCACGGCCCCCGACAACCTGTCGACCCGTATCCTCGACCTGTTTTCGCCCATTGGTAAGGGACAACGCGGTATGATCGTAGCACAACCCAAAACGGGTAAGACCGTGTTGCTGAAAAACATCGCCAACGCGATCGCCGAAAATCACCCCGAAGTATACCTCATCGTCCTGCTCATCGACGAACGCCCGGAAGAAGTAACGGATATGGCCCGCAGCGTAAAAGCCGAAGTGGTTGCATCCACCTTCGACGAACAAGCCGAGCGTCACGTGAAAGTGGCCAGCATCGTGCTGGAGAAAGCAAAACGCATGGTAGAGTGCGGTCACGACGTGGTAATCCTCCTCGACTCGCTCACGCGTTTGGCCCGCGCCTACAACACCGTGGTGCCTTCCTCCGGAAAGATCCTTTCCGGTGGTGTTGACGCCAACGCGCTCCACAAACCCAAGCGCTTCTTCGGTGCTGCCCGCAAAATCGAGAACGGCGGCTCGCTCACCATCATCGCCACCGCCCTCATCGACACCGGCTCGAAAATGGACGAAGTGATCTTCGAGGAATTCAAGGGAACCGGTAACATGGAACTCCAGCTCGACCGCAAGCTTTCCAACAGAAGAGTATACCCCGCCATCGACGTACCGGCATCCGGAACCCGTCGCGAGGACCTGCTGTTGAGAGAAGAAGAACTGCAACGCGTGTGGATCCTCCGCAAGTTCATGGCCGACATGAACTCGGTAGAAGCCATGGAATTCCTCCAAAACAAAATGAAGGGAACTCGCAACAACGACGAATTCCTCATTTCCATGAATGGATAAAACATAGCAACACTTTAATGAAAGAAGAGGCTACCCGAAAAGGCAGCCTCTTTTTTTGTTTTGGCGAGATCAGGTGTAGACGGAAGAGAAAATGTACGCCGCTCGCTTATGCGTCAGGACTCGGTCAAAAGCAGGGATAGAGCCAGCGAAGATTCTGGCAGTAGGCTGTAAGTCGTTCCATTAAGGGTCAGGATGGGAGGGATGGCCCCCAGAAAGGTCATTTCAGCACCAACTCAATCAACTCCCGCTGCACATTCCAATCTTTGGCAAGTTTCAGCATGGCGGTAGCTTCCATCTCGGTGACATAGCCCTTCAGGTTGTTCGCCTGCCACACCATGTTGATCAATTCGATTCTTTTCTCTTTTGGATAGTCGGCAATGATGTCGTTCAGGTAAAGGCGGGCCCGCTCAAAGGAAGTAAGGTGGTCCTGGCCCACAAAATCCAGCGCCCATTTGTATTCCACGTGGGCGTCCAGTTCGTCGGCGGTCTTGTCAAGGTCTTCCTTTTCCTGCTCGTCCAGTCCGTGGTAGTGGAAAATGACCGATTTCAGGAGCATGTATACCTTTTTTTCTTCCGTTGATCTCACAATGATGATGTTAGGGGATGAAACAACATCGAAAAATACAAAAGTTCTTCGTGGCCCCGCAACGCCATCAGGGTGTTAGCAAAAATAGATCGGAGGCAATTTTGTCGGCCAGTAGTTTGCCGTTTTTTGTAAGGCGCAGCACCCGGCTCTCCAGCAGCGCATGCCCGTTCTCCACCAGCGCGCCGATATACCCCTCGTGGGCCGCCAGCAGGTCATACCCCCACAAGTTCAGGATGCGCGCCAGGTCGGTCCCCCACGACGTGCGCAGGGTGGTGAGCAAATAGTCGTTGATCTGGTCTTCGCGCGTGAGAACCTCGATCGTGGCGGGAATTCGCCGTTCCTGAAGTGCTTTCAGGTAAAACGCATTATTACTCACGTTAAATTGTCGGCTGGCGCCGTCGTAGGAGTGTGCGCTGGGACCTACACCGAGATATTTCTCCGACCGCCAATAGCTGCTGTTGTGTTTGGACTGAAATCCAGGCAGCGAAAAGTTGGAAACCTCATACTGCTCGAACCCCGCACGCTCCAAGCGGTCGACCAAAACCAGCAACTGATGCCCCGCCGTATCGTCCGCTACGGGTGTGAGCTTTCCCTTGGCGGCCCATCGCCCGAAGGTGGTTTTTTCCTCGATCGTGAGCGAATACGACGAAATATGTTGGGGTTTGAGACGCAAGGCCTCTTCGATGTTCCGCTCCCAAACGACCTCGTCCTGGTCGGGAATGGCATAGATCAGATCCAGGCTGATGTTCTGGAATCCGACCTCGTAGGCATCGGAAATACATTGCCTGGCCAGGGCCGCATCATGAGCGCGGTGGAGGAATTTTAAGACTGCATCGTCGAAAGACTGGATGCCGACGCTGAGCCGGTTAATGCCTGCCTGGCGCAGTGACTTTAGCTTTTCGCGGGAAAGGTCATCCGGATTGGCCTCCAGGGTCACTTCGGCGCGCGGATTGACCGAAAAGGTTTTGTGGACCGTATCCAGGATCTGATCCAACTCCCCCGGTGTCAGCACCGATGGGGTTCCTCCCCCAAAATAGAGGGTGTTCACTTCCTCGCCGCCGAGATAATCGCTTTGTAAGACCAATTCTTCCAAAAGCGCCCGTACAATAGCCCCCCGGTTTTCAAGATTGGTTGAAAAATGAAAATCACAATAGTGACACGCTTGTTTACAAAAAGGAATATGAATGTAAATACCCGGCATAAAGCGATACAAACTTACTTCCATTTCGGATATAAGGCGATATTCTGATACTTTTGAAAGTTATATGAAGGCAACCTCGCATTTTTTGATCGCCGCGCTCCTGACCCTCCTGAGCGCCACCGCGCTGCTCGGCCAGGAGTATACGGTGTTGAAAGATTTGAAAGCTGAATGGCAAGTGAGTCAAGACGACCGCTTCGAGCCGTTCCAAAAGAAGACCGGCGAGGTGAGCACGGTGTACTTCTGGATCGAGGCCGCGAAATATCCCGGGGTTGTGCTCCACGTGAGCAGCACCGAACCTGTCTCCCTTTTCGTGAATGGACAGTTGGCGGCCCAGCACAGCACGGGCCTGTATCTGAAAATTGACAGTCTCCGCAAAGTATTTCACGCCCCGGTGCTCCAGGTAGGTGTGCATCAAACACGCATCAAGGAAGGCGGCCTTCAAACCACCCTGGAGACGGTTTCTGATGCCGCTTCAACCGCCATCGTGCCGCTGCAATTCTCCTCTTTCCGTGATTTTGCCATCGTGGGGATGATGATTTTGCTCACCATGCTGGTGATCATCATCAAGCTAAACCCCAAACTCACATCAGATTATTTCTCCATTACGAAAATATTTTCCATGCGTGAAGGCGAGGAAAGCCAGGTCTATTCGCGCATCACCAGCAGCACCAACGTTTTGTTTTACGCCTACAGCAGCTTGATGCTCGGCTATTATCTGATCATTATATTTCATTTTCTGCCGGCACACTATTCGGCTGCGCTCGCCTTCCAGGCGACCACCTTTTGGGAGGCGATGCTCGAGTGGACAAGGTTGAGTTTTATCGTGCTGACGCTGTTTTTCCTGAAGATTGTGCTGGTCTATGGCCTTGCCTTTGTGTTCGGTATGCGCGAAGTGAGTGGCATCCATTTTTTTAACTGGGTGCGGTTGCTGCTGGGCGTTTTCGGTGTTCTAACGATTATTCTTTTTCTGTACTTCATCACCCACGGACAGCGTGAAGGCTTCTACGTATTTTTGCTGAGCATGATGTCGTGGTTGCTCGCAGGATGGACCATCCTTATTCTTTTAAAGTTACAGCGCGCGATGGGTCACTCAATGTTCCATTTATTTTCGTACATTTGTGCGACGGAATTAATACCCTTTCTGATAACAATTAAGGTTCTTTATAATTAGCCCGATTCGTTTACGTGATGAGTGAAATTGCTACTGAAAGGATGCGCAAAGTGAAGAGCATCCTCGTAACCCAAGAAGCTCCAGCAGATGCTAATTCTCCCTATTTAAAACTGGCTGAAAAGTTTAATCTGAAAATTGACTTCAGGCCATTCATACAGGTCGAACCCGTACCCGTCAAAGAATTCCGTAAACAGAAGATCGATATCCTCAACCACACGGCGATCATTTTTACGAGCCGCAATGCCGTGGATCACTTCTTCCACATCTGCCAGGAATTGAAAGTGGAAATGCCCCCGGAGATGAAATACTTCTGTATCTCCGAACAAACGTCGAACTACCTTCAGAAATACATCGTCATTCGCAAGCGCAAGATCTTCACCGGCCTCAAAACCGCGCAAGACCTGCTGGAGATCCTGAAGAAGCACAAAAACGAGAAGTACCTCTTCCCGTGCTCCGATATCCGCAAGAACGACATCCCCGACTTCCTCAAAGACGGCGGATACCACTACACGGAAGCCATCATCTACCATACCGTTGCGGCCGACCTGTCGGACCTGAAGGAAGTGTTCTACGACATCCTGGCGTTCTTCAGCCCCTCCGGTATCAACTCCCTTTTCGTGAATTTTCCCGAATTTAAGCAGAACAACACCCGCATCGCCGTCTTCGGCCCCACAACGGCCAAAGCCGTGCGCGACGCCGGTTTGATCCTGGATATCGAGGCCCCGCTGCCCAACGCCCCGTCCATGACCGGGGCCCTGGAACTCTATATTAAGAAGGCTAACGGCATCAAGTAACTACTTCATTCATTGAATTTTACTAAGTGAGATATTTTATTACACTTTAATTACATTTGTTGACAGTGTCGTAAAAAAGCGTTTACTTTAGCTTCTACTTTTTAAACTTAATGCTGAAAAGGACTTTTTATACCCTCTCGCTGCTGCTTGTTACCGCAGGGGCTTTTGCTCAGCAAGACGCTCTCTTCACGCAATACATGTTCAATAACTTGTACATGACACCAGCGTATGCAGGGGTTGACGGGGTTACCCATTTCTCGGCTATCCACAGAAGTCAATGGTTGGGCTACCAGTCGAGCTTCGGCGACGGCGGTGCGCCCACTACGCAAATGGTTTCGTTCAACACACCCATTCACAAGCTCAACAGCGGTGCCGGTGCGTACATCATGAACGACAAACTCGGTCCTCAGAACAACCTCGAAGCACAAGTGATGTATGCCTATCACCTCGGCATCAAAGACACCAAACTAAGCTTCGGTATCAAAGCCGGGATCTACTCTCAAACGGTCAACGGCAAATACTATCGCTACGTACAGGAAGGTGACCCGCTCATTGTCGAAGGAAAAGAATCACAAGTAAGACCCGACCTCGGATTGGGCGTCTTCTATAGAGCCGAAAAATACTACCTCGGCTTAGGCTTCAACCACCTCTTGCGCTCCAAGTTCAACTTCGGCCAGGACAGCGTGCGCGGTGCCTTGGAAAATCACATCAACTTCACCGGTGGATACTTCTACGAGGTGAGCTTCGACCTGAAAGTACAGTTCTCCACCGCCATTAGAACCGATTTGAACAAGACTCAAGTCGATCTGGCGGGAATTGCCTACATCAAAGATACGATGTGGGGAGGCGTGGCGTTTAGACAGTCGGAAGCGGCCAGTTTACTACTGGGTTATGCTCTGCTGAAAGACAAGTCACTGAAGTTGGGAACGGGCATCGACTTTATCGTAAAGGATCGGGCTGCAAAAGAGACTTTTTCACTGGAATTTATGATAAGCTATGATCTACCGGTAGTTGGCACCAGCGGCAAAAAAGTCGTTCGGACCCCCCGGTATAGGCACTAGCCGACATTTGATTTTGGTATTTTTAAGAATTTGTGGAATTTGTAAATAGTTTCTCCAAAAAGTAAGGCGAATAAAGGGTAACTTTCGAGCCTCAAAATTTTAGCATAGCAAACTGAGCAGAAGTATATGAATAAATCGGTTGTTTCTAAAGTAGTTTTAGTATTCGCAGGGGCTGTTGCCAGTGCTTGTGGATTACTTGGCCTTGGCGGCAAAAAAGGCGGCGACCAGGGTGAACTCGTTGGTGTTCCCGGGCGAGAAGGCTGGGTGATGACCATCCCCTATGGTATGGTGCCCATTCCTGCCGGAACATTCCACATGGGGCAAGCGGATGAAGACCCTGCTTCTACGCAGATCAACTTCAACAAGCAAGTAACGATCGGTTCGTTCTTCATGGACGATACAGAAATCACGAACAATGAGTATCGCCAGTTCACCAACTTTTTCCTGGTCGATAACGGAAGCATCGAAGGCTTCGAAACGGTAGACGCAGAAACGTTCCGTCAGAAATACTATCCGGATACCGCTTCCTGGGTTCGCGACTTCGCGCACCACATGGGCGATCCTATCCAGGACTATTACTACTGGCACCCCGGCTACGACGACTATCCGGTCGTGGGCGTGAACTGGGACGCTGCCGTGTTCTTCGGTCAATGGAGAACCGCTTACCTGAACGACTACCGCAAGAGCGTGGGTGACTTCCCGATGCCTGCCTTCCGTCTGCCTTCAGAAGCAGAATGGGAATATGCAGCCCGCGGTGGCCGCGATATGGCAAAATATCCTTGGGGTAACCCGTATATCCGTAACTCGAAAGGTTGTATGCTGGCCAACTTCAAACCCGGCCGCGGTAACTTCTACGACGACGGCTTCGCCTACTCCTCACCCGTACAGTCCTACTTCCCCAACGACTATGGTCTGTACGACATGTCGGGCAACGTATCCGAATGGTGCCTCGACGACTTCAACCCCGCATCTGTACCCACGGTATGGGACTTGAACCCGCAATACATCGACCCCCGTACCAACCCGGAAAGTGCCAAGTACAATCCCCGTGTTCCGCCCAAGAAAGTGGTTCGCGGTGGCTCGTGGAAAGACGTGGCCTACTACCTGGAAACCGGTACACGGACATATGAATTCAAAGATTCCACCCGTGCGTATATAGGCTTCCGTTGCGCCATGACGCACTTGGGCCGTTCGTCAGGTCAGGAATTTTAGTGCACAGATCGACCCTAATCCATTTTCTATATTTTATAATATCAAAAGGCAAAACTTAAACCATTACTACAAT
>CBIHQM010000138.1:0-13999 GCA_966211885.1 uncultured Chryseolinea sp. | reverse complement strand
GACGGAATCCGTGGGTTTGCCATTGTGTTGGTGATGTTCTTTCATTATGATTATCTGATCGAAGCCGGTTGGGTAGGCGTACAGTTGTTCTTTGTTCTTTCCGGTTTTCTCATCACCACCATCCTGATGCACGACCGGGAAAATCAACCCCTGGGCCACTATCTCAAGGGTTTTTACTGGCGCCGGACGCTGCGCATTTTCCCGATTTATTATTTATACCTGCTGATCGTGGCGTTAGTGTACGCCAAATTCCATACGCCCGAGGACTTCAAACAAACGGCTCCGTTCCTATTCACCTACACCTACAACCTGTTTCCCCTGGTGTATGAGTTCAGCTTTGACATCTTTTTCACCCACTTCTGGTCGCTTTCCATCGAGGAGCAATTCTACCTTTTCTGGCCCATCATCGTGTATTTCCTGTCGACGCGGCAATTGCGCGTGTTGTTGGTGGTCATGATCCTGGTGGCGCCCGTGATCCGGTTTTGGCTGGCCAATTACTTGCTGGACGATGGCATTTCTAAAGACTTTACCGAACAGATCGTCTACCGCTTCACCTTCAGCCAATGGGATGCGTTCGCCTTTGGGGCGGCCATACCGGTGTTCAAGCTGCAGGCGTCGACGTTCAACCCCTATAAGCTGCTGATGGCGGGTATGGCGATGTTTGTCGGATTCGGGATCTTCAATTACAGGATGTTGCTGGCCGAAGGCGAGAATGTGGGGCTTACTTCCTTCGGGTTCCCGTTGGGAGTGTTGAACAACTACCAGCACGTGTGGTCGTATTCGCTGCTCAGCCTGGTTTGCATGGGCTTTATCCTGATCTGTGTGAAATACAGCCACAACATCGTGGTGAAGACCGTCTTTGGAAATCCGTTCATGGTGTTCCTGGGCAGGATCTCCTATGGCCTGTATGTCTACCACTGGGTGATCTGGATGGCGTTTGGTAGATTTCTTAAACCATATTTCGCTTTCCCTTTACTTGGTTTTGTCTGCTACAGCGTTATTTGCATCGGCGTGGCGTATCTTAGTTTTATATTGATCGAAAAGCCATTGCTCTCTTTTAAAAATAAGTTTTTCCATCGTAACCAAATCGCGACATGATTCAGACCAACGAGCTGGTTTCTTTTTTGAAATTGAAGACCGTGCATTCGGGATTCCTGGATCAAATTAAAGTCAGCTACCGCCCCCTGATCTGCCCATTCGACGAATTACTGAATGAAGTGAAAGACGCTCAAAGCGCGTTCGACATCGGCTGTGGCTCGGGCCAGTTCGCCCTGTTGCTGGCCGAATTCACCAACATCAAAAAAATCGGTGGCATCGAGATCGACAAGCGCCTCATCACCAACGCCCGCGACCTGCTGCAGCCCTACAGCGGCAAGGTGACCACCGACTTCCAGCCCTACGATGGCAGCACACTGCCGGATAGCATGAAGGAATACGACCTGATCTTTTTGATCGACGTGCTCCATCACATCCCCGTGGCCTTCCAGGAATCGTTTATCAAAAAAGTATACGACCATATGCGCCCCGGCGCGCGGTTCATTGTGAAAGACATCAACGGCGGCAGCCCATTCGTGCTGTTCAACAAGATGCACGACCTCATCTTTGCCCGCGAGATCGGCCACGAATGGTCCATGAAACGCCTCATCGACACGGCCCAACAAGCCGGTTTTAAGGTCCTTAGCACGAGTAAAAAGCAAATCTATGTTTATCCCCACTACACCGTCATCCTCACGAAATAAGGCCGCCTACACCGTCCTGCTGGTCCTTATCGTCGCCTGGATGGCGACGTATCCCATTTATCAGAATTTTTATCGTGGAGAGGCCGTCGAGCAATACCAGCGCTTCCTCGATTGGAAGGCCGGCAACTCGATGTTCTACAATCCCTGGCAATACCGCATCCTGTGCTACGAGATCGTGGAGGGCACTTACCAGGTGTTGGATCACACTGTGTTTAAACTCATTCACTTTCGCGATCCGCAACTGAATTTGCCGGGCAACACCAGCGATAAAAACGAAGTCACGCAGAAGTTGCTGGCGCTCGCCCAGCAGCCGGAATTCATCAAATACAGCATCGTATTTATCGGCTTTCGCTTTTTGCAAAACGCCCTCATTTTTGGACTCGCCTTTGTTTATTTTTCGCACTTCGTGAAAACCCGCGCGGTGGTGGTGCTCAGCATCATGTTCATCCCGATCATGATGGGCAATGCGGTGGTGGACAGCGATCTCTCGTTCAACACCTATATGGACAACACGTTGTACCTGCTGGCGGGACTTGTCATCGTGAAAGGCTACAACGACTGGTGGATCTTGCTCATCACTATCGTGGGAGCGCTGAACCGCGAAACGTCAATGCTCATTCCCGCCCTCTATTTTTGTTCGAAGGTGGACTGGACGGCATGGCCCAATTTCAAAAAACTATTCTTCACCGATCTCAAGCCGCTGATGATCGCCGCTCTTTCCATGATCTGTTTTATTGCCATTTTTGTGGCCATCCGGGCGCACTTTGGCTACCGGCCACAGACGGATTGGCGTGTACCCGCTGGGTTACCCATGCTGAAGATGAATTTGTTCAGCGGGGTGAGCGTGAAAACGTATATGGAAATGTATGGCGTGTTCGGATTCCTGCCCATCTGGTGCCTTTTCCTGTTCAAGGAGATGAATCCGTATCTGAAGATATTTTTTATCGTGATCGTGCCTGTATGGCTTGGCGTCCACTTTATTTCGGTGGTCGCCTACCAAAGCCGGTTGTACCTGGTGCCCACACTGCTCATCTTTTTCCCGGCCGTGTTGCAGCACATCGAAAATCAAATACAGGCCAGGCAACGCCTGGCCTGATTAAAAAGGGTCTTATTCAAGTCGCTTGTACCATGCGTCGGCATACGGTGTCTGGTGCCGTATCTCCATCACACGGTCTAACGTGATGACCTTGGTTTTGTATTTGCTGATGTGCACGTAGTAGTAGTCATCCACTTTTTTCACTTCGGCCTCCATGCCGTCTTCGGCCAGGTTGCGCACCAGCTTGTTGGCGTTGGATTGCTTCTTGAACGTTCCCACAATGAGGTAGTAGTAGTTGCCGGGTAGTTTGTCGTCCACTTCCATGTGGTCTTGCCATGCGGGTTTGTGTTCCGGCGTAGTGGGTTCTGCCGCGGCGGCCCCGGTGGTGGCGGCAGTGTCTGTTTTCTTGGTGTCGGCGGTGTCCTCTTCCTTCTTGTCTTCTACGGGAGGCGGTACTACAGGCGCTTGCGTCACAGCATCTTGTTTGATGGTGGAGCTTTCCTTCTTGGTTTTGCGCGAGACGGGATCAACAAACTTGCCAAAGCGCCATTTCAACTGCACTTCGTTCGAGCCGCCCGTAGACACTTGCATGTTGGGGGTGGGGAAGTCATAGGCAAAACCGATCTCGATGTCCTTGATGTGCACCCGCAGCATGGCATTGCCTCCGAAATACTGGCGATAGCCACCGCCTACATCGAGGATGTTTTTATACGACACAAAAGCGCCGGCCTCGTACAGGTTCAGATTGTTTTCATTGAAACGATAGGTAAACGACGGCTGCAAAGCCCACGTGTCGGGCACCAGGTTAAAGCGATAGGTGGCAAAAGCGATCTTGTTCTTTAGCTGGCTGAACGTCACCTTCTGGAAGTTGTCTTCGGAAAGGGTCTGGTGATCCACCAGTTGCAACATGGAGAAGCCGAGGGTCAGGTTCTTGAAGCTATAGTTCACGCCGAACTGTCCGTTGAAAGCAAAGTTGTTGTTGGTGCTATTGAGAATGGCCGGGTCGTTGGAATCGACGTTGGAAATTTCTTCCTGGCGAATGCGATTCGAGTAGATGCCCGCAGAAATACCAAAGCCGATCGAATGATTTGTGGCAATCGGTACTTTATAGCCGAAGGTGAGCATGGCCGACGTGGCCGACAACAACACGGTGCGATCATTATACACCGTCAAGCCAATCGCCATGCGCGGGTCTATGGGATGCTGAATGTCGAACTGCATCGTGCGCGGGCCATCCTTGATCCCCGTCCATTGTTGACGATACGAAACGTTGGCCTCCGTGCGCCGGCCCGCCGCAACCATCGACGGGTTTATGGTGTATGGATTGAAGATCCATTGCGTATAGAAAGGATATTGCTGCGCAGTCGCCGACAAGGTTAGGAATAGCAATACCGAAACGAGGGTAAATTTCTGCATAGGGTCACAGGTCTTTTTTCATTTTATTTCAGGATGCGAACGGCACCGGTAAGTTTTCGACCATCCGTACAGGAAAGCGTATAGTAATAGTCGCCTTCGCCGAGCGGTTTGCCTTTATAGGTTCCGTTCCAGTTATTCTCATAGGGAAATGCATCGAACACCTGCTGCCCGGAGCGGGCAAATACCACCAGCTTGCATTCGCGGTACGACTCCACATTGCGGAAGGTCCAATACTCGCCGACATTGTCGTTGTTCGGAGAGAAGAACTTGGGGATCTCATCCGACTTGTCGATCACGCTGATATTAACCTCGTCGCTGGCGCTTAACGTGTCACTGTCCACTACCGTCAACCGAAACACATAGTCGCCCAGTGGCATGTCGGTGATGTGGATCACGTTGGCATCCACCGAGAACGGTACCTCCGTGCCGCCGATCTGCTCCCAGAAATAGCGATCAATAAATCCGTCCGGATCCAGGCCCTGGCCGGCAATGATGGCTTCATTGTCGGGCAACACGATGACCAGGTCATCGCCCGCATACGCTACGGGTTTCTTCTTCACGTTTTGAGAATCTTCGGTAACATAAACAATGGCGTCGCTATAAGCCGAAGCATTTTCGTCGTCGGTTGCCGTCAGCCGGAACACATACATGCCCAGCACTAATCCGCTGACATCGAGGGTAAGGGTGGTCGCGCCCGAGATCGTGGCGGCGTTGGGGCCCTGCACTTGCGTCCACTGCACGCTTTGAACCGTGCCATCCGTATCGGTGGCGGTTCCGTTCAGGGTGGCTTGGGTAGTGGGCAAATTAACCACTTGTCCCGCGCCGGCGCTCACTACGGGTGGCTGGTTGGGAGGCACGGGGCCAACGACTACCTGTACGTTGTCGGAGGCAGTGGTGCCCGCATTGTCTGTCGCTTCAAGGCTGAATACATACGTGCCGATCGCGAGATTAGATACCGACAGCGACAGCGTTTGGTCGCCGGAGAGGGTAGCCGCCGCACCACTGATTTGTTTCCACTTCACCGTGGCGATCGTGCCGTCAGGATCCGTGGCCGTGCCCGTGAGCGTTACCTGTGTGGTGGGAAGGAAGATCTGCTTATCCGGCCCGGCGTCCACCACGGGTGGTTTATTGACGGTACTGGGAAGCACGGTCACCACGATCTGGTCGAATGATGATGCGCCTGCATTGTCTATCGCCGTGAGCTGAAGCGTGTAGACGCCTTCCACCAGGTTCAGACAGTTCAGGTCTTTTTCGGTCGGGTTTGCCAGCGTCATTGTAGGCCCACTGGCTTTTGTCCACAAATAGCTTTGAATGGCACCATCGTCGGTGACGTCGGCGTTCAGCAGCACGGTGTTCTGAGGAAGATAGATCGTGGTGTCTTTGCCGAGTCTTACATCGGGCGCGAGGTTGTTTGTCGGTGGCACCACCAGCAGCGTCATTTGGTCAAACGACGAGGCCAACATGTCGTCCGTCACGGTGATGCGGAAGGAGAAAGTGCCCTGTGAGAGATTGCTGACTTTTAATGTTTGTGTATCCTGCCCGGCCATGGTTGCCGTGGGGCCACCCGCCTGGGTCCAGGCATAGGAGATCACCGTGCCGTCTACGTCCGAACCGCTTCCTAAAAGTGAGGTTGCGTTCACGGGGAGATAAAGACGCTTGTCGCCACCGGCAAAGGCAATAGGAGGCTGGTTTACATTGGCGGGCCTTACCAACACCACCGTAATGTCTGAGTTGGTAGCGCCGCCGTTGTCGGTCACTGTCAGTTGAAACGAATATTGTCCTTCTTGCAGATCGCTGACGGTAACGGTAGGGGTACTGGCATTGGTCAGTGTGACCGTGCCACCGCTTATTTTTATCCATTTGTAGGAGACGATGATACCATCCGGGTCAAAGCCCGAGCCCACGAGATTGATGCTGTTCGTCGGTAGCGTAATGGTCTGATTATCCTGTACGATTGCCAGCGGTGGCTTGTTAGCCGTGGCGTCGCTCACGACCACCAGGATGTCGTCAGATCCCGTAGCGTTGTTGTTGTCGGTCACCGTCAGCCGGAACGTATAGGTGCCCGTCACCAGGCCTGCCACGGTTGTGTTGGCTGTGGCGGGTGTGCCGATAGCGGCGGCGTTCGGCCCATTCAACTGCGTCCAGGCATAGGATTGTATGGTGCCATCTTCATCAAAGCCTGATCCTGACAAGGTCGTTGAGGTGGCGGGAAGATAAAGCGATTGGTTCGGTCCCGCATCGGCGAAAGGAGCACGGTTCACGGTCGCCGGCAACACGGTGATGGTGGCCGATGAAGATCCTGTGGCCCCCTTATCGTCCGTCACCATGAGGCGAAATACATAAGTGCCTTCCACCAGGTTATTCACCTGCAAAGAAGCCAGCGTGGGCGTAACCATGTTGGCTGCAGGGCCGGAAACCTTTGTCCAGGCGTAGGAGGCGATAGAGCCGTCACTGTCCGTTCCGGAGCCGTCGAGGGTAATGGTGTTGGTAGGAAGTTGAATGATCTTGTTTCCACCAGCGTTGGCAATGGGGGGCTGGTTGGCCGTGGCGGGCTGCACGGTCACCTGCACTTCGTCTGTGCCGCTGCCACCATCGTTGTCTAGTGCCACTACTTTAAACTTATACGTGCCCGCTACCATGTTCAAAACGGTCAGGGCATCGGTGGTCTCGTTGTTCAACAAGGCCGCCGGGCCACCGGTCTGTGTCCAGGCATACGAAGCGATGGTGCCATCGGGGTCGTTCGCCGTCACGTTGAGTACGATACTGTTGGTAGGAAGATAAATGATCTGATCAGACTCAGCGACCACGCTCGGAAGCTGGTTGGTAGAAGCCGGCAACACGGTCAGGGTCATCTGGTCGCTTGCCGAAGCCAGGTTGTTGTCGAGCACGGAGATCTGGAAAACATAGTCACCCACATTCAGACCGTTCACGGAGAGGGTTGCCGATCCTTGTCCACTCAACGTAGCCGCAGGCCCGGAAACTTTTATCCAGGTATACGTGTCCACGGTGCCGTCGGGGTCGTTGGCCGTGGCGGTGATGTCATAGGAACCGGCAGATACCGATACGGTTTTATCACCCCCGGCATAAACCACGGGCGCGATGTTGCCCGTTGTCACGGTCACGGTGGCCAGGTCACTTGCCGAAGCGCCTTGATTGTCAGTTACCGTAAAACGAAACACGTAGATGCCTTCCACCAGGTTGGTGAGCGTAACCGTAGCCGTATTGTCGCCTGCCAACGTCGCCGCGGGACCGCTGGCCTTTGTCCACAGCACACTGGCGATGGAACCGTCAGGGTCCGACGAGGTACCCGTTAGTGTAGTTGAATTGGTCGGGAGCGTTATAAACTTATTGGCACCGGCATTGGCCACCGGCGATTGATTCACAGTGTTGGGCTGTACAGCCACCACCACGTCGGCAGAATTTTTTGCGCCTTTTTTATCGGTGGCTTCCAAGGTAAATACATACACGCCGGCCACCAGGTTTTGAAGCGTCAGACTCAAGGTAGTTTGGTTGACCAGCGTAGCCGTCGGCCCGCTCTTCTTGGTCCACACCACACTGGCGATACCGTCCGCATCGGTAGCGGTACCGGTAAGGACAACGGTATTGTTGGGGAGCGTTAAGTTCTTGTCAGGCCCCGCGCTCACGACGGGCGGTGTATTCACAGGCACCGGGTTCACCACGACAGAAACTTCGTCGTAGCCGGTAGCGCCGTTATTGTCAGTCACGGTAAGACCAAATACATAGGTGCCGGCCACCATGCCGCTCACGGTAAGACTGCTGGTAGCAGCATTTGTCAAGGTGGCAGCGCCTCCACTCACTTTCACCCAGGCATACGAGGCAATGCTTCCGTCACTATCGGAGCCGGAGCCCGCGATCACAACGGTATTGGTAGGCAACGTAATGGATTTATCCACACCGGCGTTGGCCTTCGGAGCTTGGTTCGATTGTAACACGGAAACCGTCACCTCGTCGAACGCTGTGGCGCCTTTGTCGTCGGTTACGGTGACCCGGAAAACATAGGTTCCCAAAAGCAAATTGCTCGCGGTGAGCGATAGCGTCTTGTCATTGGTCAGCGTAGCGGTGGAGCCCGATTTTTTCTCCCACAAAATGGTCAACGCACCACCCTCCGGGTCGGAGGCCGTGGCCGTCAGCGTCACCTGGTTGAGGGGCAGGTAAATGGTCTTGTCCACCCCCGCATTGGTAACGGGAGGCTTATTGGTCGCGACGGGATTGACGGTCACCTGAACAACGTCGGTAGCCGTGGCGCCTTTGTCGTCCGTTACCGTGAGTTGAAATTGATACACACCTTGCAACAAGGCCGTAAGCAAAAGATCGGTGGTGCCAGCGCCGGCAAGCGTCACGGCCGGGCCGCTGAGTTTAGTCCAGGCATAGGTCAGCGCGCCGCCCTCTGGGTCAGTGCCCTGGCCTTTCAGCGTGAGGGTGTTCGTGGGCAGTGTCACCACCTGGTCTACGCCTGCTTTTGCCGTGGGATTCTGATTCACGGCCGCGGGGTTCACCGTCACCATAACATCGTCGAAAGCCGTACCACCGGCATCGGTCACTTGTAATTGAAACACATAACTTCCGGCAACAAGGCCGTTCACGGTGAGGGTGGCGGTATTGTCGTTCACCAACGTCGCGGCGCCTCCGGATTTCTTGGTCCACAAGTAGCCCGTGATGCCGGTCAGACTCACACCCGTGCCGGGTAGGGTCACCGTGTTGGTGGGTAACGTAATGATCACATCTTTTCCAGCGTTGGCGGAAACTTTGCCGCTTTGAAATTCATACGCACCAATGTCATACTTCACGTTTGAAGGTCGGATGGCACCATCAAAGTCGTCGGCAATGCCGAACGCCGACATATCCTTACCCGCGTCGATGGCCGTGGAGCTTGACTGCAGGTGAAAGTTCTTGCCGGCGGCATCCACAAACTTCGGAAGGTTGATGTCGTTGGTCTTGATGTTGTTCGTCTCCGTCAGCTTGATCGCATTGGGGTTGTTCAGTTTGATATAAGCATAACCATTGGCCTGGTTGGTGGCCACAATGATGTTGTTGACAAACTGGCTTTGGGCCGGGTTCTCACTAAACATCAGCAAGCCCACCAACTGGCAGTTGACCAGCGTATTGTTGGAAACAATAAATCCGGTTGGCGCATAGCCTGGGTTGGTATCCTGCAACAGGAAGCCGCCTTGAAGACCGTTTATGCCGAGGTTGTTGTAGTAAATCCCTCCACCACCGGAGTCATAATAACAGTGGCCGGTACCCGTATCGATGATGTTGTCGTGCACTACCGCGCGCGTTGTTCCACCGCCCGCCTGGAAGCCGTTTTGGTGTCCGTAGTTGGCCTTGGTGGCAACGTTATATACGGTGTTGTGGTGCACCTCGCAGCCCTTGGTCACGCTACCGATCTGGATGCCGTCGTTACCGATGTTGCGCAGTTCGTTGTTGTAGACCAGGCAGCCTTCGATATCGTGTTCGTAAACCGTTTGTCCGCAGCCGCGGTCCACACCGCTATCATAGTGCGAGTTGCCGATGTAAAAGCCTTCGCATCCTGTGTCGCCGATGTAGTTGTCATGAAAGATCAGGTTTTTCATCACAAAGTTGCCGCGCCAGGTTGATTTGTCACAAGTAGGGTCGGTTTTGGCTACGATGCCGCAGCATCCTGTGAAGTTCACTTGCAGGTGATCGACTTCGAGATCGCTGGAGAGCGATTGAAAGTTGATCCCCATTTGACCACCGCGGATTTCGATGCCGTTCTTTACGGCGGGGTTGGCCGAACCGGTCATGTGGACGAACGTCAGGTTATCACATTGCACGGCGTTACCGTAGCTGGCCGGTGCATCGATGGTCACCTTGCCGTCGCACATGTTGGTGATGATAACGGGTTTGGCTGCTGTGCCGTGGATGTTCAGGAGCCCGATACCCGTTCGCGTGCCGGACGCGAAGCAGATCTTGTCACCGGGCTTCACACCTTTTTTGACGCCGTCGAACTGCCATTCGGCTGCGGAAGTGGAGATGATGAAGTTACAGCCGCATTGCGCGTAGAGCTGTGTGCATAATGAAGTGAACAGTGCAGTAAGAACTGCCAGGGTAGAGAGTCGACAAGCCATAATCCGTTTGATCTAAATACTTAATCTACAAAAAACCATAACAAGAATAACTGCTTTCCATTAGTTAATTTAACGTAAACCTTTGAATGGCAGGAAATTCGAGTTAATGTGTTTCTAATGTCTTTTATGTTTACCCGGGTAACGTTGAGCGCCCCTCATTCATAATCCACCCCTAGCCAGACGTCCAGGATTGGGATGGTCTCTCACGGTTACTTTTTACGGCAAAACAGAATGGATGCACCCTTCACGACGACCACAACACATGAACAACCATGGCTTCGCACCGCCAACGATTACGCTCTCACGATCATAAACACGCTGCGGACGATCTATGGTCTTGCCTGTTTTTGAGAATGCAAGGTTACAGGATACAGAAAATTCCGGGCGATGATGTCGCCAATCCAGTGTCGCCGGTGAAAATCTGTTCGTCATTTTCTGCTTCAAGTAGGGCGTTGAAGACGGCCATGTACAAGACAACGATGGGCGGGGGAACCTCTTACAAGATACTAAATGCACCTCGGAAAGTACAGTTAAAGATCAATTTTCTTGACCACCTTCGCCGGCACACCGGCCACCACCGTATAGGGCGGAACGTCGCGTGTGACGACGGCCCCCGTGGCCACAACGGCACCTTTGCCTATACGCACACCCTTTAAGATCGTCGAGCGGGTGGCGATCCACACATCGTCCTCGATGATGATCGCCTTGGCCGGTCCATCCGAGAAGTGATCCTTCAAATCGTGAAAGTCGCTGTCCAGGATAATGGTGTAGGGGGCTATGCGCACGTTGGCGCCGATCTCCACGCGATGCTGACAATCGATGTGCACACCGTTGAGCCGCGAGTTGGTCCCCACGATCAGGGAGCCCTTGCGCCCGGTATATAATTTTGCCTGCACGATGTTAGACCACACGCGCACCTCGTCGCCGAGGATCATCTGCCCCTGGTTGTCGATGATCGGCTTCTTGTTGATGGACACCATGCGCCCGAGGGATGTGCATTTGCGCAGGTAAATTTTCGCCATGAACACGCGAAGGCCACCTTGCACCAGGCTCACGAGAAAATCGAAACCGCTGCCCTCAGGGTTATTGCTCTTGAAAGCCTGCTGTTTGGATTTTATGGTAGCACTTAAAGACATACACTCAAAGCTACGCGTAAGTGTGTCAAATTCCATCCCACACCTCGTAAAAATGCCTTTAATAAATTCATTTTTCCCTTCGCCGTATACTTCAGGATATTCCACGGCACGGAAAACGTAAAGAAGAAAAGCATGCCGCTCAGCAGGGGCAGGCCCGAGAAATTCCGCCGCATAAAAATGAGACGGTTCCGGGTGAGGTAGTAGACTTTGAGCGGGCTGTCGTTGCCGGTGCTCACCGATTCGGTATGCAAAATTTTTGAATCGCCGATGTAATACATCGAAAAGCCGGCGCGCTTCACCATCTCGCACCAGTCGTGTTCTTCATAGTATAAAAAGTAAAGCTCCGGCATCAGGCCCACCAGGTCGATGACCTTGCGGGGAACGATCAACGCCGCGCCATGACCGAGGTCGGTCTTGTAATTTTTATCATACTGCCCCTGGTCTTGTTCCAAAAGACCCAGTCGGCGGCCACGGCCGGTATAGGGGCTGATCTTGATGGCACCCGTATATTGCAAGGTTTTGCCGTCGGGATAAAGCACTTTCGGAGATGCCATGCCCGCGTCGGGATGCGACTCCATGAACGCGACAATGGGCTCCAGGAAATCGGGAAACATGATCGTGTCGTTGTTCACCAGGAAGATATAGTCCCCTTTGGAAGCCTTGATGCCGATGTTGTTGCCCCCCGCGAAACCGAGGTTCTGTTCGCTCCGGATAAATTTTATCCAGGGAAATCGCGACGTCAATTCCGGTCCCGGCGATTGCTTCGAAGCATTGTCCACCACGATCATCTCCACCGCAGGGTAGGAGAGCTTTTTTACCGATTCCAACATCAGGATGGTATCAGGTAGCGAATTGTAGTTGACGGAGATCAGCGAAACTAACGGCGTGTGCCCCATTAGACTTTTCGATTTAGCGGTTCTTCCGGCGCGAGCGTTTGCGCTTGCCCGTGCGGCGTGTGGATGAATTTGCGATTAGCGCCCTTCAATTTAAAAAGTAAAGAGAACATGCGCACAAAAAGCATCGGCAAAGTGAGCAGCGCGCTAAACATTTTGCGGGAATAAAATTCGCGTGGAAGCGAAAGTAATGTGGCCAATATGTTCACGCAAAATAAGACCGCCCAGATGGTATAGCCATAGTGCAGATAACCCCGCACGAAAAAGAGCCCGAAGGTGAGCAGCGTCAGCAAGCCCAGGTTGATCAGGCGCGGCAATTGAATGTTGGTGAGAATAGAACTCTTGAAGAAAAGAAAATTGCCGGTGAACAACGCCACCATGCCATCCTTAAAATACTTGCGCAGGTAAAAGAACTGGCTCGCGATCCAGCGCTTCCGTTGGTTCTCGAACGACTTGGTCACCGCCACTTTTTCATCGTACACAATGGCATCACGGTCGTAATACACATGCACGTGATCCTTCAGCAACAGCAGCTCCAGTTCGCGGTCGAAACCGCCAACCGACACCATGCTGGTGAGTTTGCTTTTGAAGATCTTATAATCGAAAACAATTCCCGACCCAATGATGGAAGCGGGCATACCCAAAGCGACCGTGCCCTGGCGATAGATATAGTTGTTGATGGCTTCGCTGGCACCGTCGAGGAAGGCGAGCGAGTTGTCGTCGTTCTTGGCTTTGCGGCGTCCCTGAATGACGCGATAACCTTTTTGCAGCAAACCGTTCATGCGATGAAGGAACTGGTCTTCCATCACATTGTCGGCATCCAGCAACGCCACGGCGTCGTACACGCCGTCGGGCAAAACTTCCAGGGCTTTGTTGATGGATTTTACTTTCGTGCTGTTGGTGAATGAAACTTCGACGACCTGCAGGCGAAGCTGTTTCAACGCCACAATGGTTTCCGGCTTCAGCGAGTCGGCAATGACCACCACGTCGAAGGCATCGGCAGGGTAGGGATGCTTCACGGCCTGCCGGGCAACCGACAAGATCACCGCATCCTCCTTATAGGAGGGAATGAGCACACAAAACTTCTTAAAGGACGTTGCGGGAGGCAACGTCAGCGACCGGTAGAATAATCCACCAAACGAAAACAGGGCTGTGTAAGAGACTACGAAAACGAAATACGACAGCACCAGCAGTTCAAGAACCCACATGGCGGCTTAAACGCGCTGCTTTTGGATGAGGGCCGGGAAAGTGCCGATAAAGATCTTCATGTCGTACAGGAACGAGTTGTTCATGGCATACTCCATATCCAACTGGATGCGTTCTTCTTCCGACATGTTGTCTTTGCCGCGCTTGGTCACTTGCCACAGACCGGTGATGCCGGCAGGGGCGAGGAAGCGCCATGCGATTTGATCTTTGGTCAGCTTTTCAGCCTCATATAAAGGAAGGGGACGATTTCCTACCAATGACATGTCGCCTTTCAACACGTTGATCAGCTGCGGAAGCTCATCCAGGCTGGTGTCTCTCAGGATTTGACCCAGTTTAGACACGCGGGGGTCGTTCTTCAGTTTAAAGAAGACGCTACCGTCGGTCGACTGTTCGCCATACAGATTCAAATGGGCCCATTTGGCCCGTTCGGCATCCGCTCCCATGCGCATGCTGCGGAACTTAT
>CBIHQM010000137.1:0-14076 GCA_966211885.1 uncultured Chryseolinea sp. | reverse complement strand
GTAAAGATCACCCTCGACCAATTGCTGGCAGCCTTTGGTTCCGACATCGTGACCCAGGACACGTTGAGCCTGGGCGATAATTTCGTGATCGGCGGCGCCATGAAAATGGTTGACGGTCGCTACCTCAACGGCGGCTATAGCCCCAGTGTGTTCAGCAAACGGCCCGTCACCCTCACCTACACGGTGAGCTGCCCCTCCAGCATTCCCGAGGGCACATGGGAAGTCCACGTGGTGTCCACCGATGCCACCTACACCGTGAACCTCACAAAAGTGGGTGGAGGCACGTATAACATCGACAACTTCAACTTCGACTACGACCTGGATTTCTATGGCGGTTTCAACGACCTGGCCGGTGCAGCAACCTTCATCGACATCTGCAACGACCTGACGTTGAACGGCGTCGAACCCAACTACGGTATTTCGTGGCGCGGCAGTGGTGTATACGACCCCGCAGCACAAACCCTCACCTTTGGCGAGATCACCGACGTGGAATATGGACAGGGACCCTATACAAACGGTGGCGGCAACTGGGTGTTGACGTATAAACCGTAGGACAAAGAGAAGCATTTTTGAAAGAAGGAGAGGCCGCCCGCAAAGCGGCCTCTCTCCGTTTATAAAATACCGCTTTTAGTTTCTGATACTCTTTTTCTTTTTTAGCTTCAAACTCATTAACCTGAATCTATGCGACCCACCTTGCCCTCCCTGCTTTTGTTGGTGCTTGTTCCCTTCCTTTCACCCGGCCAAAAAAAGAAGGCCGACGCCGAACCCGCACCCGTCACCTCGCCCATAGCCGACAAAGTGAAGAACTTTAAAAAGCTCCCCGGCTATTTCGAATATTACTATGACGAAAAACAAGACAAGATCTGGCTGGTCATCGACAAGTTCGACACGGAGTTCCTCTATGTCTATTCCTTGTCTGCCGGCGTGGGCTCCAATGACATCGGTCTCGATCGCGGGCAACTGGGTTCGGAACAGATCGTGAAGTTCGATCGGAGAGGCCCCAAAGTATTGATGGTGCAACCGAACTATAACTACCGCGCCATCTCCAACGACAAATACGAACGCAAAGCCGTGGAGGACGCCTTCGCGCAGTCGGTGCTCTATGGATTCAAAGTAGAAGCGGAGGAAAGCGGCAAGGTGCTGGTGGATGCCACGGGCTTCTTCCTGCAAGACATCCACGATGTGAAAGGAACTTTGAAAGCCACCAAGCAAGGCAGCTACCGGCTCGACGAATCAAGATCGGCCATCTATACACCGCGCACAAAAAACTTTCCAAAGAATTCAGAGTTTGAAGCCACGCTCACGTTTGTCGGCGAACCCGAAGGTGCCTATATCCGCAGCGTGGTGCCATCGCCGTCGAGCGTCACGGTGCGCGAGCACCACTCTTTTGTAGAGCTGCCCGATCAGAATTATACACCGCGCAAATTCGACCCGCGTGCAGGCTACTTCGACATATCCTACTATGACTATGCCACGCCCATCAGCGAGCCGATCGAAAAACGATTCATCACCCGTCACCGCCTGAAAAAGAAAGATCCCACGGCAGCAACTAGTGAAGCGGTGGAGCCCATCATCTATTACCTCGATCGCGGCACACCCGAACCCATCCGCTCGGCGTTGCTCGATGGCGCCCGCTGGTGGAACCAGGCCTTTGAAGCCGCTGGTTATACCAATGCCTTCCAGGTAGAACTGATGCCCGAAGATGCCGACCCCATGGACGTGCGCTACAACGTCATCAACTGGGTGCACCGCTCCACGCGCGGCTGGTCCTATGGCGCGTCGGTGATCGACCCCCGCACGGGCGAGATCATCAAAGGACACGTCACACTGGGTTCACTGCGCGTGCGTCAGGACTTCCTCATTGCCGAAGGCCTGCTGGCTCCCTACGAAGAAGGCAAGCCTGTGTCGAAAGAAATGGAAACCATGGCCTTGGCGCGCCTTCGTCAACTTGCTGCACATGAAGTGGGACACACGCTGGGATTGGCCCACGCCTATTCGTCCAGCAGCGAGAACCTGGCGTCGGTCATGGACTATCCCCATCCCTATGCCGCCTTGGTCAATGGCAAAGTTGACCTGAGCCATGCCTATGATGACAAGATTGGCGCATGGGACAAGGTTTCCATCACCTATGGCTACCAGGACTTTCCTTCCGGCACTGCCGTGGAACCAGCCCTGAACAATATCCTTCAACAAGCCTTGAAAGCCGGACTCACCTTTCTATCTGACCAGGATGCCCGCCCGCTGGGTGGATCGCATCCCTACGCTCACCTGTGGGACAATGGCAAAGACCCCGCCGATGAGTTGAGCCGGATATTGGATATTCGCGCTGCGGTATTGAAAAACTTTGGGCAGAACAACATCAAGCCGGGGGCGCCTATGGCCACGTTGGAAGAAGTGTTGGTGCCCATGTACTTCTTCCACCGCTACCAGACCGAGGCATGTGCCAAGTTGGTGGGGGGGCTAAACTACCGCTATGCCCTCCGTGGCGACGGCCAACCGGTGACGGAAATGGTCTCACCCGCCGAACAAGCCAAGGCGCTCGATGTATTATTGAAAACGATTGCACCTGCATCGCTGATGTTTCCCAACAAATTACTCCAGATCATACCTCCCCGTCCCTTGGGCTATACGCGCCACCGCGAAGTGATCAAGATCCGCACCGAACTCACCTTCGATGCCCTGGGCGCCGCGGAAAGCGCCACCCAAATAACGCTGAGTTTGCTGCTGCACCCGGCCCGCGCCGGCCGGTTGGTAGAGTACCACGCCCGCGATCCCAAGCAACCATCGCTGGAGGAAGTGATCGACAAAGTGATCCTGGCCACCATCAAGGCGCCGCGCAAAAGCGGCTACGAAGGCGCGCTCCAAATCACGGTAAACGACGTCCTTTTGACCAATTTGATCCAATTGGCCCTCGACAACAATGCCTCAGCACAGGTGCGGGCCATTGCCTATTTAAAGCTCGAACAGATCAAAGCCTGGATGACACCACGCTTCCAATCGGTGGTGGAAGAGGACTGGAAAGCGCACTATACGTATGCTATAGCCCAAATTCAAAAATTCCAGGAAAATCCCGACGAGTATAAAAAAGACATCCCCCTGGTAGCGCCTCCCGGCCAACCCATTGGAATGGAGGAAATTGATTTTTGCGGTCGTTTTTGACAAATCCGGCGAATAAAAAGGCATTTTATGGTTCTTTTTTATGGAAGCCCGGCATGTAGGTTTTCATGTTTTTTTGAGTGGAATTTGAGACAGGGGCTGGCGAAGTTGCATGAACGGAATTGGAGCTTCCCCTATGTTACACCGAACGGCCTTAGTCGTCTGTTTGCTATCACTGTTGCCTGCTTTCTGTTTTGCCCAAAGAAGCGAAACGGATAGCCTGGAAAGCCTTTTGAAAAACATTCCCTCGGACACCACGAAGGTGTGGCTCCTCAATAAACTGGTGACCGGTCTGCGCGAACGCGACAACAACAGAGCGTTGGAGTACGGCCGCCAAGCCCACGACCTGGCCCTCGTGCTCAACTACGAACGCGGCCTGGGACAAGCCTTGGAGAACCTGGGTTGGATCCACTATCGCAAAGGCGACTATTCGCGCGCCTTCGAGCTCTCCACCGCCGCGCTTACCATTGCTGAAAAATTCAACGACGGATCGGCCATTGCCCGTTGCCTCAACAACGTGGCGGCTATCAGCTATGAACAAAAGCAATTCCTGGTGGCCATCGCCAACTTCAAGAAAGCCTACGACGTGAGCAAACAAATCGGCGACAGCGTGGCGATGTCGCGAAGCACGAACAACGTGGCGTTCAGTTTTCTGGGGATGGAGCGCTACGACTCGGCAAAGGTATACGCCGAACGTGCGCTGAAAACAAGTCACGGCAAAGACAAACTTTTCCTGGTCGGATTTTCGTATCGCACCCTGGGCGACATCGACGTGCACGACAAACAATACGAGAGCGCGCTCAAAAAATTTCACCACGTGATCAGCATTGCCGACGAACTGGGCAACGTGTTCCTGAAAGTGTCTACGCTGCACCGGATGGGCAAGGCCTATTATCTGCGCGGCGATCCCGAACGGGCGCTTTCTTTCTTGTTGCAAAATATTTCCCTGGCCAGCGAACACGAATTCAAAAACGAACTGGAACGCTCGCTGAAATTGGTGTCGGATATCTATGCCTCTAAAAAGGAGATTGGCAAGGCGTTCGATTATCAAACCCAATACCTGGCCGTTCACGATTCATTGTACAACCAACGCAGCGGCGAACAAATGGCCCTGATGCAAGCGCGCTTTGATTCGGAAATGAAAGAAGCCAAGATCGAGTTGTTGTTAAAAGATTCGCTGTTGAAAAAAGAAGAGCTGCACGTGCAGCGCAGCCTGATCTATTTTTCCGTGGGATCCTTTGTGTTGATGGCCATCCTGGCGTTTGTGCTGCTCTACAACAATCGCGTAAAGAAACGGGCCAACGATCAACTGGCGGCCAAGAACTTGGAGATCGAACACCAGGCGCAGCAACTGCGCAACGTGAACATCACAAAAGACAAACTGTTCTCCATCATCAGCCACGACCTGCGAAGCCCCCTGGCCAGCTTGCGCGGTCTGATGGATATTATGAGCATCGAGGAATTGACGCGGGAAGAGTTCCTGACCACCACGGGCAAGCTCCGTCAAAACTTAGACTCCGTGCGTGAGGATCTCGACAACTTATTATTCTGGGCCCAGTCGCAATTGAATGGCCTTCAAAGCAACCCTACATTCCTGAAGGTGCGCCCGCTGGTAGAAGAAAAGATCCAGCTCTATGAGGAGATCGCGCGTCAGAAAGAAATCACCGTGGTGAACGAGATCGATGAATCCCTGTCGGTTCTCGTCGATCGGAATCACATCAGCCTCATCATCCGCAACCTGCTGGCCAATGCGTTGAAGTTCAGCAAACCCGGCGGTCTCATCATCGTACGCGAGAAATTGAAAGGTGACCTGGTCGAGATCTCCATCACCGACTCCGGCGTGGGCATGACCTCGAGTGACCTTCGGAAATTATTCAATGTGGAAACACACTTCTCCAACCCCGGCACGTTTCAGGAAAAGGGCGCCGGCATCGGCTTGTTGCTGACCAAGGAGTTCATAGAAAAAAATGGTGGATCCATTTGGGCCACCAGCGAACTGGGCAAAGGATCCACCTTCACATTCACCGTCCGGCAAGACACCAACCTTGTGAACGAAGAAGAAGTCGTTTAACGGCAAACGTCAGCAATTCATCACAGCAAATCAGCCTTTCAATTTTTTCAGTTCAGCCTCGTAGGCGGGAGCGTTTGCTTTCTGCTCTTCCGGGATGTTCTTGATGGCCAGCTCCCAGTTTTTGATCGCGCTCTTCTTATCGCCCATGGCCGTGAAGCCGCGCGCCAGTCCCACGTACGTGGTAAACATATCGTTGGGATGCAGTTGGCGGTTGAGCTTGAACACGTCCATCGCTTTTTGATTTTTACCGGAAGCCAGTAAGGCCCGTCCATATTGGTGCACGGCCATCACCGTGGCGCTGGGTAGTTTAATGGCTTTGTCCATTACGGCGTCGGCTTCCGTGTCCTTGCCCATGGCCTGCAAAACCTGCGCCTTGGTTTGGAGGGAATTAAAATCTTCAACGCCGATAAAGGTTCCGCTGATCGCATTGTCGGCCCAGTGCAAAGCTTCTTCGAGGTTCACCTTGTTTTGGGCGCAGAACTGTGCGGCAGCCATCCAGGGTTGGTTGGTGAAACCGACGGTGGTGCCTTCCAGTTGCCCGCGAAGTTTGGCTACGTAGATGTCGTTCACATTGGGCACTTCGATCTTGAACGGGACCCGGCGGTTTTCCCATTGCAGATAGGCCGTGGCGGAGGTTTGCTGGCGGTCGTCAAAGCCGTAGGTGAGCCATTCGGTATACGGAGCATCTACCGGGGTAGTCTTCACCCGCAGGGCATCTTCTTTGTCATTGTAGAAGTAGCTGCCCCAGCTGGTGGAGTTGTTGGAAAAGATCCAGGTCCACGGGCCGTCTTTCTCAACGTCGAGAAACACGCCATACGTGCCGGCCTTGAGGGCCTGGCCTTCGATCTTCACATCGTTCGAGAAGGTGATCGTGGTGTTTTCATTGGAACCTGCACGCCAGGGAGCGGCCTTGGAGGTGCCATAGCCCTGATCGATAAAGCCATAGTGCACCAGCTCCCCCCAGATGTGACCTTTGCGGTCTTCTCCGTTGGGGCCGTGAACATCGGGACTGTTGTAGGTGATGGAAACCGAGGCGGGACCGATCCATTGCGTGACGGTACATTTCTGATTGCCGCCACTGGGCGGCAAGGCCATTTGGGCGAATAGCGGCAAGCTCAGGCACAAGCTGCACGCCAGAAATAATAGCTTTCTCATGATGAGTTATTGGTTAGGGTTGAAGTAAAGATAAACGAATAGCCTTCACTTTGGGTGTCACCCGTCCCGAGGTATTTTGATCAAACCGTATGAAACGCGCGCTCCGGTACCAGCACTTGTAGAGCGCCGGGCATGACCCGGATGTCGAACCGGTCGTGCTCGCCACACGGTTCGCCGTCGACGTGATACGCCACCGGTTGTTTGGTTTTGAGGAGGATCGCCGGTGCTTCGAGGATCTGGCAAATGGCGGAGGTTTTCAGTTGGCCGGCAAACATGGCGTAGACAAAATCCATGCGGTAGGCCGGCACTTTTTTCATGATGTTGATGTGCAGCAGTCCATCGCGAACGGAAGCCGCCGGAGCCACCCGGGCGTTGTTGCCATACTGCGACGAGTTGGCGAAGGCGATAATAAAGGCTCGATCGTGGATCGTTTTGCCATTCAACTCCATCTCCACCTCGAAGGGCTTGAACTTCATAAATTCGCGGATGGTAATGGATGCATAACCCGCGAGACCCCGCCGGGTGTGGTTTGCAAAAAGATTGGCGATGTGTCCATCAAAACCGATACCCGACACGTTGAGCGACAGCTTGCCGTTCACCTGGAAGGTGTCCATGCCCAACACACGGCTGCTGAAGATCTGGTCGATGGCGGTGTGGGTTTTCACCGAGATGCCGAGGTGTCGGCCGAGGCCATTGCCCGAGCCCCGGGGAATGATGCCCATGGGGAGGGGGGTGTTGATCAGGCCTTGCGCCACTTCGTTCAAGGTGCCATCGCCGCCCACTGCCACAACAAACGCATAATCTTTCCCCACCGCGTCGCGCGCAAGTTCCGTGGCATGCCCCCGGTCGCGGGTGAACTCGATGCTACACTCCACGTCGTTCTTGACACAGGTGTCGATGATCCGGCCTTCCAGTTTGGGTTGGTAGCCGGTGCCGGCATATTTGTTTACGATGAACAGGGCCTTTTTCATGCGGTGGATTTTCGCCTTCAACGTTACTCATTTTTTTGAAGTTCTCCACCGGTCGGTTTGGGACATATGCCTTGAAGATCAGGATCTTCCGCAAATGCCTTGCATCTTCCACCGTTTGAAATGAAAAATGGCACCCGGTACCAGACCGCGTGCCATTGTAGATGACGTATGGTGGAAGTCTACTTCTTGACTTTCTCCTGGATGTATTTCACAGCCTGGCCAAAGGTTTGCATCTTCTCAGCGTCGTCGTCCGGGATCCGGATGTCGAACGTTTGCTCGAATTCCATGACGATCTCTGCATAATCCAGCGAATCGATGCCAAGGTCTTTTACGAAGTTGGCTTCGGGGGTGATTTCCGATTCTGCGATACCCAGCTTTTCCGTCAATATTTTTGTCACTTTCTGCGGGATGTCTTGCATAGCGATAAAACTGTTTCGGTAAATGTATTAAATCCGCTTTTGCCCTCCAAGCGGGTTTGGGATGGAACTTTCGGGTGTTGGCTGTGGTGAAAGAGCGGGTGGTGAGCGGTTTGGCGGGTTGGCTCCCGATAACTTGTTGGTGGGGACACCAACAAGTGGGTGCGAGGTGTATCCCGATAATGAAAGGCAATATTTAAGCGCGGGGGAAAAACCCTCTTGTTGGTGTCCCACCAACAAGAAGCGGCGGTGGACCACAATAAAAAGTAGGGATTAAAACCGCATGAAAAACTCAGTGCCCTTGCCGACGGTGGATTTTACCGTCAGCGTGCCCTGGTGGACCCGCATAATCTGCCGGGACAGACTGAGCCCAATGCCCGAGCCCGATTTCTTGGTGGTGAAGAAGGGTATGAAGATCTTCTCCATGGCCTCAGGATCAATGCCCGTGCCGTTGTCTTTGACTGCAATGACGGCGCGTGACTTCTCATTTACAAACACCTTGATCTCGATCTTTTTCTCTTCCTGGTCTTCGAACGCCTGGATGGCATTGCGGATCAGGTTGATCAACACTTGCTCGATCATGTTCTTGTCGGCCGAGAGGGTGAGGTCTTCGGGGTAGACCGATATGGAGAGTTGGATGCCCCGGTCGTTCAGATCGCGGCGGTGCAGCATGGCCAACTCCTCCAGCAACGTGCGGATGTCTATTTGCACGGGCCGGGGCTTTGGGATGCTGGTGAGGCTGCGGAATTCTTTCACAAAATGGATCAGTCCCTCGCTGCGCTTGCTGATGGTCTGCAGCGAAAGGTGGATGTCGCCGAGTTGTTCTTTGGTGAGGGGCTCGTTGTTGTCTTCTTTGACGTGAGGTTTTAATTCTTCTTCTACGATGCCCGCCAGCGAAGAGATGGGCGTCACCGAATTCATGATCTCGTGGGTGAGCACGCGCACCAGGTTTTGCCACGCTTCCATTTCCTTTTCTTCCAATTCGCTCTGGATGTTCTGAATGGAAATGAGCTTCACGTTCTCGTTGCGCAGGGTGAGCTCGATGGCATAGATGGAAAGTTGTACCAGTTCTTCGCCGATCTTGAGGCGCACCAACTCGCGGCCGCCCGTCTTCAGCTTCTCGAACACGTTCACCAGCGTGTCGCTCACTTCGGCCAGGTCGCGGATGTTGACGGCGCGGTTGATCTTGAGCAGCTTGCGCGCCGCACTGTTGAAGATCTCGATGTTGCCGTCTTCCTTGAACACGATCAGGCCGATCCCCACGTGCATCACGATATTTTTGAAGAAAAGGAATTCCGAATCTTTTTCACGGCGCGAGCTGCGCAGCTTGAGCATCGCCTCATTCATTTCCTGGTGAAGCCGCTTCACGGCAGGGTCGTCGCTTTCGGTCTTGAAAGAATAGGAGAGGTCGTCGAATTGGATGGAGTCGAGGAACGAGGCCATGTTCTCGTTGGAGCGGTCGAGGTATTCCACCAGCAGTTTAATCTGGTAGGCGCTCACCGCCAGGAAGATGAGGGCATACATCCAGTCGCCGCGGGAAAAGGCAAAAAAAGCAAAAAGAAATATAGAGGCAGATAAGAACGCTACCCTTGGGAGTACAGGTGTTTTCCAGTTGAAATTAAAGTCCATACTTCTCCATTCGACGGTACAGCGAGGCACGCGTCAATCCCAGTTCGTCGGCGGCTTTCGAGATGTTGCCATTGTGCATTTGCAGCGCCTTGGCAATGGCCGTGCGTTCCACTTCATCCAGGTTCAGCGTGTTGTTTGCAGGGCCGGATGTCAGCGATCGGCTGAGGAGGAAATCGCTTTCCTGCAGCGTGGCCGAGTCGGTCATGATCACCGCGCGTTCGATGGCATGTTGGAGCTCGCGGATATTGCCGGGCCACGCATAGCGTTTCAGGCGGTCGAGGGCTTCGCTGGCAATCGTGTTCACGAGCTTGTGATATTTCTTGGCGTAGTAAGCAAGATAGTGTTGCGCCAGCAGCGGAATGTCTTCCACGCGTTCGCCGAGCGGCGGCACGCGGATCTCTACCGTGTTGATGCGATACAAAAGATCCTGGCGGAAGGTGCCTTCCTGCACCATCTTGTGGAGGGGCATGTTGGTGGCACAGATCAACCGGATGTTAACGGGGATGGCTTGATTGGCCCCGACACGCGTCACCACGCGGGCTTGCAGGGCGCTCAATAATTTACTTTGCAGGCTCATGCTCAGGTTGCCGATCTCGTCCAAAAACAAAGTGCCGTCGTTGGCGAGCTCGAACCGTCCGGGCCGGTCTTCGCGGGCGTCGGTGAAGGCGCCCTTCTTGTGGCCGAACAATTCGCTTTCGAATAGGGTCTCCGTGATGGCCCCCATGTCTACCGACACAAAGCTGTTGTCTTTGCGCAGTGAGCGTTGGTGGATGGCCCGGGCGATGAGTTCTTTGCCCGTGCCGTTCTCGCCCAGGATCAGCACGTTGGCGTCGGTCTTGGCCACTTTGTCGATGAGGGCGAACACTTCCTTGATGGAACCGCTGTCGCCAATGATATCGGCGAAAGGCTTGCTGATCTGTTCTTCCAGCATCTCCTTTGCTTTCTTCAGCTTGTCTACCTGGTTATAGGATTGCTTCAACCGGATCGCGGTGGCGATGGTGGCAATAAGCTTTTCGTTTTGCCAGGGCTTGAGAATGAAATCGGTCGCGCCTTGCTTGAGGGCGCGCACGGCCATCTCCACATCGCCAAAGGCGGTGATGAGGATCACCACAGCCGTGGGGTCGTGGGCCAGGATCTGCTCCAGCCAATAAAAACCTTCCTTGCCGCTGGTGATGTCCTTGCTAAAGTTCATGTCTAGCAAGATCACATCGTAGCTATCGTTGTTGAGGAGGAAGGGAATTTTCTTTGGATTCTTTTCAATGATCACATGGTGGGCTTGCTTCTTGAGCAACATCTTCGCCGCCAGCAACACATCTTCATCATCGTCGATCATTAAAATTTTGCCGCCTTCAGGATTCACAGTGTATAGTAGATTTAGGGTGAATGATCATCTCCAGGGAATTTTGTGCCAACTTCGAAATCAAGCGAATTTCGCCCATAAAGCGGACACGACTGTCCCTGAGAGTACAAAGATGTTCAAAAATGAACAGTTTTATAGTACGGTATTACGGTTTTGGCGTAAAAAAGTCGATGGTCTTGTTCCGGATGCTATAGATCCGCTCGTCGGTGACCAGCACGAACTGGGCGGGTTGGGGCAGGGGTTGTTCGCGGGTTTCGGCCGTAAATAAGTTGAAGAATTTGAGCTTGTCCTTTTCTATATAGTACAGCTCCTCGCCGATAAAGTTGAAGCTCTTCAAGGTAGGGCTCTCAATGGTCTTGAGCCATTTTCCCATCCCGCTAAAAACCTGGATGCCTTTGTTGGGCTGTAGCAAAAAGACGAATCCCTGATACTCCCGGATGAACGTGAACGCCTTGATATCCTTGTAAAGCCCGGCCGGGATCTTCACATCCACATCGATGGTCTCCGTGGCCTGGGTAACCTTTTTCAAACTGCCGTCGGCGGCGTCGACCACCCAGATGTCGTGGTCGCCGGAGATGGTGACCAGCCAGGGTTCGATCACAAAAGAGGAATCAAGATGATATGAGGCGGTCATATCAAACGACGGATTATAAAAAGTGTAGTGACGGTCGTTCCGGAAAAAGGCAAAAAGCCGCGAGCCATCACGGGGATCGAATTGGGTGGGCTGGGGTCCGAGTTTGTAAACCACTCCCAGGGTAGCATCCGGAGTGAACCGTTGCAATTGCCCGTGTTTGGTGATTACATAGAGGTCGCCGGGCCGGTCCACGGTGGCATAGATCACGGTATCGCTGAGGGAAACGGATTTGATCTTGACCTGGGCCGATGCTTCAGAGAGGCCGAGCACCGATATCAACAACAAAAACTGGAGAGGGTATTTCATGAGGGGGATTTGAAAGTTTTAAGGTCCACCCGCTGCCCATCGTATTCGGCGTAGGTAGTGAAATTCACCCACTCGCCGGTGTTGATGTAGCGGCTGTTGGGGCCGATCTGCAGGTCGAGCGGCAGGTGGCGATGGCCAAAAATGTAGTAGTCGAAGTGCTCGCGGCTTTCCAGGTCTTTGCAATACGACCAAAGAAACTCGCCTTCTTCTCCTTCAAATTTTTCCTCGCGCTTCTGATTGCCCAGGCGGCTCTTGCGCGACCAATAGTTTGCAATGCCTATGCCAAAGTTGGGGTGGAGGCGTGCAAACAACCATTGGCACAACTTGCTGTTAAAAAACTTCTTGATGAACTTATAGGTATGGTCGCCGGGACCCAATCCATCGCCGTGACCGATCAGCAATTTTTGTGCGCCCACCTGCAACACCTGTGGGTCGCGGTAGATGGGAATGCCCAGTTCCGTCGGAAAGTAGTCGAACATCCACATGTCGTGATTGCCGGTGAAGAACACGATCGGGATACCCGCATCGCGCAGTTCGGCCAGCTTGCCTTGCAGGCGGATGAACCCGCGGGGGATGGCGTGACGATATTCGAACCAAAAATCAAAGATGTCGCCCAGCAAGTAAATGCTGTGGGCTTCATGCCGCACCTCCTCCAGCCAGGCCACGATGCGTCTTTCGCGTTGCAGGCTGGTGGCGTGGTCGGGAACACCCAGGTGAAAGTCGGAAGCAAAGAATATTTTCTTTCCGTGAAGGCTGGCGACGGGTTCGATCATAAAAAAACTCAGGTGCTTCTTAGGACACCTGAGTTCAAAAGTAAGATTAAAATGTCTAAATCAAGCTAGTTCGCTTCCTCGGGCGGTTCGCCCTCCAGCGTCGGGGTGGGGTCAACACCCGGCTGCTCGTTCTCGAGTGCCTTCTTCTCGTACTTACCCTGGCCGTTGGTGAACTGCTGGTAAGTGGTCAGCTTCTCGAAGGGGCGTTTGCCGATGAGTCTCTCCAGGTCGGCCTGGAACAGGATCTCTTTCTCCAGCAACTCCTTGGCGATGAGGTCAAGGTATTGACGGTGCTGGATCAGCAACTGCTTGGTGCGGGCATAGGCCGCATCGATTATTTTCTTCACCTCGTCGTCGATCTTCTCGGCCATGGCTTCGGAGTACGGTTTCTGGAACGCGTAGTCCGATTGTTTGGAGTCGTAGAACGACATGTTTCCGATGGCGGGGTTCATACCATAGATGGTCACAATGCTGTAGGCCATTTTGGTGATCCGCTCCAGGTCACTGAGCGCGCCGGTCGAGATCTTGCCGAAGACAATTTCTTCTGCTGCGCGGCCACCGAAGGCCATGCACATCTCGTCGGTCATTTGCTCAGTTTGATACAGGAACTGCTCGCGGGGGAGATATTGCGCATAGCCCAGTGCGGCTACACCGCGGGGCACGATGCTCACTTTCACCAGCGGGTCGGCATGCTCCAGGAACCAGCCTGCCACGGCGTGACCGGCTTCGTGGAAGGCCACGATCTTTTTCTCTTCGGGGAGAATGATCTTGTTCTTCTTTTCCAGACCACCGATCACACGGTCGATGGCATCCTGGAAGTCCTGCATGTCTACAGCTTTCTTATCTCTGCGGGCGGCAATGAGGGCCGCTTCGTTACATACGTTGGCAATTTCAGCGCCGGCAAAACCCGGGGTCTGTGCCGAAAGTTTTTTGGGATCCAAACTCGGATCAAGCTTGATGGGCTTCAAATGTACTTTGAAGATCGCCTCGCGTCCCACGATGTCCGGCTTGTCGATGCTGATCTGGCGGTCGAAACGTCCGGGGCGCAGCAAGGCTGAGTCCAGCACGTCGGGACGGTTGGTGGCGGCCAGGATGATGACACCGCTGTCGGTGGCAAAGCCGTCCATTTCTACCAGCAACGAGTTCAGTGTGTTTTCGCGTTCGTCGTTGGCGCCGGGCAATTGGCCGCGTCCACGGGAACGTCCGATGGCATCAATTTCGTCGATGAACACGATACAAGGTGCTTTTTCCTTGGCTTGTTTGAAGAGGTCGCGCACGCGGGCCGCGCCCACGCCGACAAACATTTCCACAAAGTCGGAGCCGGAGAGCGAGAAGAAGGGAACGCCTGCTTCGCCTGCAACGGCTTTTGCCAATAAGGTCTTACCGGTACCGGGAGGGCCTACCAGGAGGGCTCCCTTGGGTATTTTACCACCCAGCTTGGTGAACTTGCCGGGGGTTTTCAAAAAGTCTACGATCTCTTTTACTTCTTCCTTGGCTTCGTCCAGCCCCGCTACGTCGGCGAAAGTGATTTTCACCTTGCTTTCGGCGTCGAAGAGGGCGGCTTTGGATTTGCCGATGTTAAAGATCTGTCCGCCGGGGCCGGCG
>CBIHQM010000136.1:0-14144 GCA_966211885.1 uncultured Chryseolinea sp. | reverse complement strand
ACAGGTGGATGTCGCGCAACGGTTGCAGTTGGAAGGTGCTCACCTGGCCGTAGTCGTCGCGGTTCACTTTCAGTGCGTTCTTTTCACGCGCCAGGCGGTTCAGTTGCGTCGCCACATTTTCGGGCTTGACGTGGTCGCTCAACACGGCGTACAATTGTCCACCCCAGGTCCAGAAGGTGTTGTCTTTTTGGTTTAGGGTGGTCGGGTCGGCCGCGCGCAACAACAGATCGAAAGCAAAATGCGCGTTGGGCGGCGTATCTTTTATGATGCCCGTGATGACGTAACGGTATTGTGCTTCGCCGTCGTTGGTCGTCAACACTTTTCCGAGCGCATCGTTGTCGAAGTAGCGGCGGGCCAGGGTTTCGGAGATCACGGCTGAGTATTCGTGGGCGAGAACCTGCGCCGGATCGCCTTGAAGCAAGGGAAAAGAAAATACTTCAAAAAAATGAGCATCGGTGTTAAAGCCTTTGAACGACTCCAAGGGTTTTATTTTTTTATCGTTCCCTTCATAACGGATGAACAATTGGTCGGAGTCGAATCCGTAGATGGACGTGGCCGCCTGCACATCGGGCAGGTCTGTCTGCACGGCATTTCGGATGCCGTCGTAGGTGTTGGTTTCTTCGGCGATCACCTCCTCCTGCAGGGTCACCTTGGTCGCGATGCGATAGGTGTTGTCGGCGTGAACGTGAAAGTTATCATAGCTAAACTCAAACCGAACGTAGGCGAGGATCAGTAACCCAACGGTCATTCCGATCGACAAACCCAGGATGTGAATCAATGTATGAGACTTGTTCCTGAAGAGGTTGCGACAGGCCAGGATGAAGTTGTTTCTTATCATAAAACAGATCTTTGAAGATACGCAATGAAAACCGGCTTGCCCCACCATCCTAATCCTCCTGGTGAACGCTCCCTACACGGTTCAACCTCTCCCCTGCTTCACAACAAGAAATCACCCCTATAACGAAAAAAGAAATCGCCATCGTATTTATCGCGCCTATTTAAATGCTTTGCGCGGCAACAAAAATCACGGCATTTTTTTGAACACTTCATCTTCGATCCAGTAGCAGATCAGTGAATTTATTTTCCCTGACTTATCACGCTCGAAACTCACCGGTGTGGCAAGACCGATGCCATTGAACCGGTTGTTGCCAATCGGAACCAGCAGCAGGTCCGGCCCACCTTCGCTGATGAGCAGTTGGTGGTCTCTGTATTTTATCTCCAGCACAAATCCATCGGGGTTGGAATATTTGCCGGCGTATTGATTATATAGCGTGGTGTCGGTTTTCACCTTCGGGAACGGTTTGACCTTGTTGTGTTCGCCATAGCCATGCTTTTGTCCGCAGATGACGCAATCCGTTGCTGGCAAGCTGTTCATTACGCGGTGGTTCACGGGCGGCAGTCGTTTGAGTGCCGTGAGGATGGCCGCCAAGTCTTTGTCCGACATGTTACGGTAGGCCGTCCAAGGCATGGAGGCGTCCAGTGTGCCGCCTTTGCCGGTGCGGATGGCATTGATGAACGTCGCTGCATCCCATCCGGCCAGCCCGGTTGGATCGGGTGTGAGGTTGGTGCTGAGTACGGTCTTGTGGTTTTTGTTTTTATACATGGGATTGCCACCGCCAAACATGCCGGGATTGGTGCCGTACCATCCGGTGTGACAGCCAACACAATCGGCGACTTTCACGAGGTAAATTCCTTTTTTCAACGCATCGGCGGTATCGGGAAACGTTACGGGGCCTGTTAGTATTTTCGACGAACCCTGCAGTTCTTTTTCCCGCTCCGGAGGAAGCGACCGCCGGGGCAAACTATTTTTCACGGGTGGAATGGACCGAAGATAGACAATCACCGAGGCGAGGTCTTCGTCGGCGAGGTTGCTAAAGGATGCCCAGTACATGGGCAGGGACAATGCCCGGCCATCGTGACCTACGCCTTCGCGGATGGCGCGAGCAAGCATGTCGTCGGTCCAGTTGCCGGCACCGGTTTCTTTGTCGGGCGAGATGTTGGGTGCCACCATGCGGATGTTGCCGCGTTGACTTAGGATGGCGCCGCCGCCTTTTTTAGAGGCGATCGGGGGAAAGCCGGCGATGGTGCTGTCCCGCTCGGAGTGACAGACAAAACATTGGAGGATGCCGTTCACGAGGTACTCGCCTCGCTTGAGACGAGCCTCTGTACGTTCAAATTTTTTGTCGGTGAGGGGGCGGGTGTTTGTGGCCTGCAGGATGGTTGTGTCATCTGCCGGTACGTGGGTCGATTCGGGTGGTTTGGTTTTGGTGCATGCGCACAACGCGATGCCTGCCGTGAGCAACCAGAGAGGGGTCTTCATGACGGTATGGGTTGGGTTAAGGTTTATTCAATTTAAAAAAAGCCGGATTTGGAACGCCAAACGGCCGAAAGAATATTCAGGGTGATCCCTAAAAAAAAATCTCCCGCTAACGGAATTCAGGTATACACACCTTACTTATTTCAAATTGAAACGACCTAAGTGCAATTCAATGCGATGGGCTCAGATTAAAGCTCTCGAATACTTTGTCGACCGTGGATTTATTATCGGCCATCACCAGGAGGTGGTCGCGGGGGCGAATTTCGGTGTCGCCGTTGGCCGTGATGTATTTGCCGTCGCGGTGGATGAGAACGATGAGCGCGGTTTTCGGGAGGTCGAGTTTCATGACGAGTTTGCCCACGGCGGGGGAATTTTCGGGGATGTCGAGCTCCACCAGTTCGGATTTGGAATTGTCCTTTAGCTCGATGTCGAGGGGGAACTTGCGTTTTAGTTTTTCCGGAACGCTCACGCGAAGCCAGCGGGCTACCATCGGAAGGGTTGTGCCCTGCAACAGAACGGACGATACCGAGATAAAGAACACCAGGTTAAAAATGGTGCGTGCCGATTCGATGCCGGCCAGTAATGGATACGTTGCAAAAATAATGGGCACGGCGCCGCGCAATCCCACCCAGGAAAGGAATAATTTTTTCCTGGCATTCAGACCGTTGGAGAACGATAGTGATATGAAGATGGCTGCCGGTCGGGCTATGAAAATAAGAAATAACGCAATGAGCACGCCCGGGCCAATGACCGGCACGATCTCGGAAGGATAGACCAGTAGCCCCAGCGTGATGAACATCACGATTTGCATCAGCCACGCCTGGCCGTCATAAAATTTGATGAGGCTTTTCTTATGCAGGAAACTGCTATTGCCCAGGATGACGGCAGAAATGTAGACGGCCAAAAATCCGATCCCTCCTACCACGTCGGTGAAGGAGAAGGTGAAAAACACCATCGAAAGGATGAGCACGGGATAGAGCCCGTCGATATCGAGCTTGATGCGGTTCACGATCCAGATCATGATCTTGCCGAATGCATAGCCCGCCACCGCGCCCAGGATCATTCCTTTAAAAAACTTCGGCACTAACGAGATCAGTGTGGCGTCGGGTTCTGCAATCAGGTAAACAAAACTAACGGTGAGAAAATACGCCATGGGGTCGTTGCTGCCGCTCTCCAATTCCAGCATGGGGCGAAGGTTGCCTTTGAGACCGACGTTGCGCGAACGCAAAATGGAAAACACCGCCGCGGCATCGGTGGACGACACAATGGCGCCCAACAACATGCCTTCCCGCCACGAGTATCCCAATAAATAAGAAGAAAATATGCCAACCGTCGTGGCGGTGATGAGCACGCCCAACGTGGAGACGGAGATCCCTTGCCAGATGATGGGTTGAATACTCTCCCACTTTGTTTCCAGTCCACCGGAAAAGAGAATAAACGTCAACGCCATCACGCCCAGCAACTGCGCAATCTTCGGATCGTTGAAATAGATCCCTCCTAAACCATCCGATCCGGCCAGCATGCCCACCACCAGGAAGAGGATCAGGGTGGGGATGCCCAGCTTAAAGGAGGTTTTACTCGCAATGATGCTGAGAAATAGCAAAAGCGATCCGAGGAGCAAAATATTTTCAGCCGATACCGTCATGCCTGAAGATCCTGATTCTTTAAGGACCTTCAAGATATTAAATTTAGGCGAGGCTGTTGCTATACAGCCTCGCCTAGTTTGACCGGTTCAGCAAAAAAAATCTGCTGCTTCATTACTTCGCCAGGAAAGCCGACAGCATCCAATGATGCTTCTCGATGCGGTTGATGAAAACCTTCACCATTTCCTCCGTACCGGAGTCGTGTTGTGCAGTGGCGATCTCTACCACGGCAAACATATAGCCGAGCAAGATGGTGTAGTCGGTGATAAGCTCCCGCACCATGATCTCGGAGGAGAGCTGAGAGGTGGTTTCTTTGATCTCCGACAGTTCAAGGTATTCGCCCATCGTGCTGATGGGGGTCTTGGAAAAGATGCGGACGCGTTCAGCGATGTCGTCGATATGCTGTTGGGCTTCCGTGTATTGTTGTTCGAACTCTATGTGCAGGTCGAAAAAGTCTGAGCCTTTCACGTTCCAGTGATAGTTCCTCAGCTTTTGATAGTGCACGCTATAGTTGACCAGCAGCTCGTTCAGGGCATGCGTGACATTCTCCACTTCTTCACTCGACCATCCCAGCTTGACGGGTTTGGCCTTGGCCAAGCGCGTGTCGAGCTGTGTTTGGGGCATGTCCTTCAGGGTGTCTTTGAGGGCTACATTTTCTTTTGTCGCTTTCATATGATTTAAATTTTTCTTTCGTGAGTCAAAGCCGGTATGGCTCCTACGCTGGAGTTTACCATTACCGTTCCATCCCGGTGATATACCCTAAAGGGCTCCAGGCGTCATCCATAAGCCCGTTTTCCTGATGAGAAACATGCCCATCTGTGTAAGAAGTCCACACGTTATGCTTTGCATTTCCACCCGGTTTCCGGGCGATTTCACACGTTCGCAGCCTGGTCTCTCTAATGGAATCCAGTGGGTTTAGGATGGTTATTAAAAAATGGCACACTCTTTATACCTGATTGGCTAAACTAAAAGCACGTCGCCGTGTAACGTCATGAAGAATTTCCTCCTTTTTCTAAACTTGTTGATCCTCGCCGGTTTGGCCTACGTCTTTTCAGGGGCAGAAAACAGGAAGGATGAGCAGGCCTCCACACCGGAAGCCTCCCCCGCTGCCGACATCGTGATCGTGAAGGAAGCCTCCTTTGAAAAAAAGACACCCACGCCTGTGCGCACACCTCCTCAAGCCCAGGAAGTGAACATGGGCGATCTTCTGGCGGACCTGGACGACGCCCCGATCGACCAGGTGGTGGAGACCTTTTTGACCAAGACGGCCGAATCGCGCATCATGGATCTTGAGGAAGGAAAAACAGCTCAACAAAAAAGCGCGATCGACGCCATCAAGGACTATGGCAGTCTCATGGTCCAGGACCAAAGTAAAATGCTGGCCGACCTTCGCGCCCTGGCCGCATCCAAACACATTGCGTTACCCGACACACCGGACGAGCACCAGCAAAAAGCATTGGCCGACCTGCAACAGGAAGAAGGCAAGTCGTTCGACAGGAAGTTTATCAAAATGATGATCATCGATCACAAACGCGACGTAAAAAAATTCAGAAAGGCCGCCCAATCCCACGACCTTGACGTGCGCGCATTCGCCCTCAAGTATCTGCCCATTGTTGAATCGCATCTTGATGATGTACAGAAACTGAAGAAATAGTCGTGAGTATTTAGTCGTGAGTCTTTAGTATGAAATTGAAAACACAATGCTCAGGACCAAGGACTCGCTGCTCAGGACTAAGGGCTCACTACTCAGGACTAAAGACCACTACTCAGACTTTTCGCACTATTTATTTTTTTTGTAGAGAGAGGTGATTTATGAAACGCTTCAAACGATAGCGGTCACCTTATGCGTGACAACATGAAGGCGCCTTGAGACGATCCTGCTTTCTTTTTATAAAAACTTGTGCTAAGTTCGATTGCACAAGGATCCTAAACATTCTCGCAGGTGAAAACGCTTTCACGAAGAACATTTCTCAGCCAAAGTGGGGCCCTCACCGGAGGCATGTATGCAGCCATGATGGCGCTCGAAATGTTGCCGGCGGCGCCTGCGCATTCCTTCTCGCTTCCCGGAAGTGGCCAGGGAAAAAGTGTTGTCATCCTGGGTGCAGGATTGGCCGGTATGACCACAGCCTACGAACTCACCAAACTGGGTTATCGCTGCACGGTCCTGGAAGCGCGCGACCGCACCGGTGGCCGATGTTGGAGCATTCGCAAAGGCTCGACCCACACCGAAACCGTCAACCCCACCCAAACGGCACAACTCGACGATGGTCTTTACTTCAATGCCGGCCCGTCGCGCATTCCTCACCATCATCAACTCACGCTGCAATACTGCCGCGAGTTGGGGGTACCCATCGAGATCTATAACAACGTGAACGAAGGCGCCTATCATTTCAGTGAAGGCAACGGCGCGCTTTCCAATAAAAAGATCCGCATCCGCGAAGTCCACAACGACATGCGGGGCTACGTGACCGAGATGCTGGCCAAAGCCATTGACCAGCACAAGCTCGACGCCGCATTGACCACCGAAGATGTGGCGAAGATCGTAGAATATCTGCGGGCCGAAGGCGGCCTGGATGCCGACAAGCTCTACAAGGCCTCTGCGCGCAGGGGATACGTTGAGCCCCCCGGCGCCGGCGACAAACCCGGCAAGATCGCCGACCCGCACACACTGGCCGACCTGCTTCAATCGGGCTTGTTGTCGCCCGACTTTTATAATGTGGCCGAGTATACTTATGAGCTGCAGATGACCATGTTCCAGGCCAAAGGCGGGATGGACAACATTGCCCGCGCGCTCGAAAAGAAATTGCCCGGCATGATCCGCACCGGGGCCGTGGTGTCGTCCATCCAAAACCTGGAGAACGCGGTGCGGGTGAAGTATACGCTCAAGGGAGCGCCCCAGGAAATCGAAGCGGACGCCTGCATCTGCACGCTACCCCTGCCCATACTGAGCAACCTGGACCATAATTTTTCTTCCGACGTAAGTCGCGCCATCGACTTTGTGCCCTACATCCAGACGGGCAAGATCGGCTTGCAATTCAAACGGCGGTTTTGGGAAGAAGACGAGCAGATCTTTGGCGGCATTACGCACACCAACAACGACCTTACGCAGATCTTTTATCCTTCCAATGACTACCTGGGAAAGAAGGGCGTGCTGATCGGCTATTACAATTTCAATGAGAAGGCAAAAAAGGTCGGCGCCCTGTCTCTAAAAGAGAGGGAGCAACTGGCCCTGGAGAAGGGGGGCCTGATTCACCCCCAGTACAAAAACGAGTTTGAAAATTCGTTCTCCGTGAGCTGGCACCTCACGCCCTATAGTCTCGGCGGATGGGCGTTGTATTCCGGCGACTCCCGTCAAACCTTGTACAAGGCGTTTATCAAACCCGACAAGCGGGTGTACTTCGCCGGCGAGCACACCACGTATTTGAACGCGTGGATGGCCGGTGCATTCGAATCGGCCCGCAAGGCGGTGGCCGATGTACATGCCCGCTTCACGGAACAGCGTCTTCAGTATCCCGCTTCCAGTAAAGAAGGAGGATGAGTGAGAACCCTAGTAAACCTAATACCGTAAAATACATTACCTAAACCCACCCCACCATGGCAACATCAATGAACAGGCGAAATTGGTTAAAGACCAGTGCTCTCGTTACTACCGGCGCCCTCACCCTTCCCGACGGTATTTTCAACACCGCGTCGGCCGCTCCCCTCGTAGTGGCTCCGAGTTCAACTTCCCAGCGCAACATCGAACAACGCATCGCGCAGGACTTCCCGAACCTGAAAGCGCGCCTGTTTGCAAACGAAAATCCATTCGGTCCATCGGAGAAAGCAAAGAAAGCGATGGCCGAGGCCATGTCCACCAGCTATCAATATCCGATCCAGGTGGTCGAACAGTTGGTCGGCAAGATCGCAGCGGCGGAAAACATAAAGCCTGAACAGATCATGGTGGGCACCGGGTCCACGCCCCTGTTGCAGGCAGCGGCAGTCTTCTTCGCGAAAAATGGAGGGTCCATTGTCTGTGCCGATCCGGCGTATGACTATTTACCGGAAGAAGCCGAAAAGAATTTTGGCGCAAAATGGGTGAAGGTGCCGCTCACGGCCGACTACAAATACGATCTCGATGCCATGGAGAAGGCCATCGACAAGGATACGAAGCTGGTATACATTTGCAATCCCAACAATCCCACGGGCACCTACGTGGATGCGGACAAGATGCGGGCGTTTTGTGAACGCGTGTCGCCAAGAGTGCCGGTCATTATCGACGAAGCCTATATCAACTATCTTTCGGACCCCAAGGGCATGACGTTGATCGACTGTGTGCGAAAGGGACAGAATGTGATCGTGGCCCGCACGTTCTCCAAGCTACACGCCCTGGCCGGCATGCGCGTCGGCTATTTCGTGGCGCAGCCCGAGATGCTAAAGAATCTATTGCCCTACACGGTGCCCTTTGGCGCCCTCTCTGCGCTGTCGGCCAGTGCTGCGCTAGCTACTTACGACGATACGGAATACTTACAAGGTGCGTTGAAGAAGACCCTGGAGTCGAAAGAATATCTCTACAGCGTCCTGAAAAAAGAAGGCTATACCTACATCCCGTCTGTAACAAACTTTGTGATGTTCCCCATCAATATGGAGGGACAACGCTTTGTGGACGAGATGATGAAACGTGGCGTAGGCTTGCGCTTCTGGAAATTCAACAACAAGGAATGGTGCCGCATCAGCATCGGCCGCATGGACGAAATGAAGATCTTTGAAGAAGCTTTCAAACAATTGTCGTAGTTCTTCTAAGCTCTATTTCTTTTTTTTGATTATCATTAAATCGATAAGATCAGTCTATCCACTGTTAAATAATTCTTTATGACCAGGAAGTTTGCTGTAGTGTTGGCATGCATGTTTGTTTTGTCCACGGGCCTGAAAGCGCAGGATGTGGTGAAGCCCCGGCCCCTCACCATGGCCGAGTATGAAAAGGCCAAGACCTTTGTGATCAAGGACCTTGACAACGAAACCTATGTGAAGTTTGAGAACACCTACATCCTGGACCGTTACGAACTGCGCAAGCCCTATTTCATCACGGGTGACGACGGATTAAAAAAACGCATGGACCTCTACAAACTGCTGGCCAAGGAAGGCATGCAGGAGTTGGGACTCGTCATCTTCTACACCAACGAAAAAGGCACCCAGTACAAAGCCTGTCTGCCCAACTTCACCGCCGACGCCAAGGTGTGGGAAAAATATTTCGAAGACATCCACGCCATCGACAAGGTGGAGCAGAACTTTGTGCTCAAGCTTTCCTATGTGCTGTCGAAGGAAGTAGGGTACCAATTGTATAAAGCCCAGAACCAGGGCAAAGACCTGTCGAAGGAATCGGCCACCTATGGCAACGACATCTGCTTTCCCGGCGATCAGCAAGTGACCCTGGCCAACGGCACCCGCAAAACGTTGGCTTCGCTAAAGCGCGGCGACGAAGTGCTTACGGTGAATCCACTCACCAAAGCCACCGCCATCATCAAAGTGAACACGCTGGTGGAGCACGAGGCAAAGAACTACGCCATCACCCAACTCGTATTGCAGCGCGCAGACAAGCGCATCACCCCCAATGGCGCTGAGATCGTCCTCTCTACCCGCATGCTGGAGGCCACCCCAAACCATCCGGTTCAAACCCATACGGGCACTACCCAGATGGGCGATGTGAAAGAGAACGACACCGTGCTTTGTCTCAACAAAGCCTCTGGTAACTATGAACCCTTCACCGTGATCACTAAAAAAGAATATGCAGGCGGTGTCCAAAAGGTATACAACATCGTTGCCGGAGATGGAACTCCGTTCTTGATGAACGATGTCATGGTGCTGCAAAAATAGTGTCGGGTAGAAGAACGGTGCGTTGTATTGTACATCCTCAGCGCGACCTACCCAAAAAGATCAGAGCTCAGGTAACGGTCGCCGCGATCGCAAACAATAAAGACGATCACGCCCGATTCGATCTCTGACGCGATCTTCAGGGCAGCACTCAATGCCCCGCCGCTGCTCATGCCCGCGAGGATCCCCTCCTCTTTTGCCATCCGCCGGGTGAAGTGCCGCGCATCGGCTTCGCTCACGTCGAGCACACGATCCACTCGTTTCGGTTCAAAGATCTTGGGGAGAAATTCCGGCGACCACCGCCGGATGCCGGGAATGCACGACCCGTCTGTGGGTTGGGTTCCCACAATTTGTATCGAAGGGTTTTGTTCTTTCAGATAGCGCGACACGCCCATGATGGTGCCGGTGGTTCCCATGGCCGACACGAAGTGGGTGATCTTTCCGCCGGTGTCGCGCCATATTTCAGGGCCGGTAGTTTTGTAGTGCATGCCATAGTTGTCGGCATTGGCAAACTGGTCCAGCATGCGATAGCCTTCGTTCGCCGCCATTTGTTCGGCCAGTTCGCGGGAGTATTCAATGGTGCGCGCCGACGGGGTGAGGATAACTTTTGCTCCATACGCTTCCATGGACAACACGCGTTCGCGCGTGGAGTTGTCGGGCATGATGAGGGTCATCTCCACGCCCATGATGCTGGCGATCATGGCCAGGGCAATGCCGGTGTTGCCGCTGGTGGCTTCCACCAGTTTGTCGCCGGGCTTGATATCGCCGCGTTGCAAAGCGGCGGTGATCATGCCATAGGCGGCGCGGTCTTTCACGCTGCCACCGGGGTTGTTGCCTTCCAATTTGCCGTAGAGGGTCACGCCCTTCTTCACGGGAATGCGTTGAAGCTCCACCAACGGGGTGTTGCCGATCAATTCTGAAAGTTTCATGGTTGCTGAGGGTACGGTGTTATTGATCGCCCTTGAAAATGACAAGGTCCATCTCGTGCGTATCGCCGTTATACATTTTTGCCTGGTAATATACTTTTGAATGCGGCGCCACACTGCGCGTGAGCCACACGTTGCCTCCCACCACACTGTCGTGGCCAATGACGGTCTCGCCACCCAGGATCGTCGCCCCGGCATAGATCACCACCCGGTCTTCCAGCGTTGGGTGTCGTTTCTTCTCTGCATCTTCTTTGTTGACACTGAGCGCACCCAGCGTGACACCCTGATAGAGCTTCACGTGGTTGCCAATGACCGACGTTTCGCCGATCACCACGCCGGTGCCGTGGTCGATGCAGAAATGTTCTCCGATCTTGGCGGCGGGGTGTATGTCTATTCCCGTTTTGCTGTGCGCATGTTCAGTGATGATGCGGGGGATGCCCGGCACACCCAAGGTATGGAGATGATGGGCCATGCGGTAGGCGGCAATGGCGTAAAATCCCGGGTAGCTGCGCACCACTTCATTGCGGGTTTTGGCTGCCGGGTCGCCTTCAAACATGGCGGTGACGTCTTCCTGTAACTTATCATATATCACCGGCAGGGCTTGAAAGAAATCTTCCGCCAGCTTTGGCGCATCCACCAGGCCCCGCCCAGGGTTGTGACGAAGAATGCGCACCAATTCGATCTGCAGCGTCTCCAGCAATGCCTCAAACTGATCTTCCGACAAGTGGGCCAGCTGAGTGAAGTCGGCAAACAGCGCCCCCAGCAGGTCTTCAAAAAATTTCGAAACCTCCACCGGCGCCGGGCAGGTGGGGCATGCCTGATGCGTGATATACAGTTTGCTGATAAAGGCTTTATCCATACGTGTTAAATACAGTATTTAACGGGAAGGTTCAAATTAAAGTGACAAAAAAATGAAATTCGCCATCAAAAGGGCAACACTCCTGCATTAGCGCAATAACATGACCACGGCGGCTACCAGTGTCATGGAGATAATAAACCAGCGATAGGCTTTTTCGGATAGCTTCTTCACGATCCAAATCCCGGCAACGGCCCCCAGCAAAATGAAGGGCAACGTCAGCAAGTCGAGCAGGAATGTGTTCCAGGTAATGGTGTGCCAGGCGAACACGTGGAAGGGCACCTTGAACCAGTTGGTCACCATAAAGAACCAGGCAGTGGTGCCGATGAAAGTATTCTTGGGCAGGCGCATCGACAAAAAGTAGACGGCCATCACGGTGCCCGCCAGGTTGCCGACCATGGATGTGAAGCCGCCCAGCACTCCCGTTGTTATACCAAAGGCTTTGTTGTGGGGCACCGCTTCTTTGTGTCCCCGTTCCAGCCACAACATGACGATCACGCTGCCGACAATGACGGTGGCCATGATGATCCGGAACACTTTATCGTCGATATAGCTGCCGATCACGGTGCCTACCACCACACCCAGCGCGGCCCAGGGAAACAATAATTTCAAATGCTCCCAGGATGCATGACGGTGATAATACCAGGTGCCCATCACATCGGCCAGGACCAGGATGGGCAGTAGCACGCCGCTGGAATGCTGCCCGCCAAAGATGGTGGCCAGCAACGGCACCGCCAGCATGCCTGCACCGTGCACGCCGGTCTTGGACATGCCTATAAAGATCGCCACCAGGCACACGAGGGCTACCTGCGCATAGGCAAACTGAAAAGAGAATAGTGTGATCACAGCGGGCGGTTAGAGCGTCTTCAGCACGTTCCACATCTCATCGGCCACCAACTGGTTACCCTTTTCGTTCAGGTGCACGCGGTCGGTGGTGAGTATGCCAGAGTCTTTGTTGTCGGGATTGTTTTGTTTGCTATAGTCCAGAAAAGCCTGGCGCAAATCCACCAGGGGCAGGTTGTTCTTTTTGGCGAGGTTGCGAACGATGTTGCTATAGAAATTCAGATCGCCGTCGAGTTCATTGCTGGCGTCGGGGCGCTCGCCCACCACGGCGGGTGTCACCAACACGGTCTTGATGTTCCTGGCTTGCAGTTTTTTGATGATGGCGGTATAAAACTTCTCAAACTTGTCGGCGTCGGTGCCCGTGCCATACGAGCGCTTATGCCAGACGTCGTTCACGCCGATATAGATAAAAACGATGTCCGGATTTTTTGCCATCACATCATCGTCCATGCGGAGGTAGAGGTCATAGACTTTATTTCCGCCAATGCCGGCCCCCACCAGGTCGTATTGCTCGGCCAGCTTCTCGGCCGTCGCGCGCTCGCCGATCTTCACTATATAACCACCGGGCTTGGCACCCGCTTCGGTGATCGAATCGCCAAAGAATACGACTTTCTTTTTTTGCATGGGAGTAAACGCAGTTAGCAGGAGGAACACGGCCAGGGCAGGCAGGAGAAATTTCTTCATAGGGTGGAAATTATGAATCGAAAGATAATAAAGAAAATGGGGAAATAGCTGCACGCGGAGAAACACAACCTTTGAATTTTAGGGTAGCCGGTCAGGAATACCTATGAGCAGTGACTGATGTGGACGTAAGGTGACTGCTTCGATGATGCTGGTGGCTACAGTGCGAAGCCAGAGGACGTGCATCGTGCCCCGTGCCAACCTAATCCGAAGATCGATTAAGCTTTCCTATGGCACGTTTTGTCTTCATACCTCCTAACCCCAGGCTAAAGCCTGGGGTTACAAAAAAAATTGACGCAGCACTCTGCTTCGGAGCGCCTTTCTAAAGCGCTCTTCACAATGAGCCCAGATATTAGCCCGGCGTTAGCTACTCTTCAAATAACCCCAGGCTTTAGCCCTAATCAATGCACACTTCTTTGAAGGTGAAAGAGTATATGTGAGTGAGCCTGACTTTAAGCCTATTGTTCGGAACACAATGTGCTATAATATCTTGAATAACCCCGGACTTTAGTCCGGGGTACAGACACCTATTTATGACGGGCTTTAGCCCTGACTTTCCCGCTGTCTGTATCGCCGTCCACCCAATCATCGGCGTTGTCAGGGCTAAAGCCCGTGAGTGGACATGGCTTATGTACCCCCGGACTAAAGTCCGGGGTTATTCATTTATGCTCTTTCTCTTTCGAAAGATGTGTGCATAGACTAGGGCTTTAGCTGGGGTTGACATCACAGCACCACAGCGCGCCACGCTCGATGCAGGCACGTTCATGGCGCATCATCGCTATGCTTCCTACGAAGTGCTATATAGGGCCGCACCTTATGAATGTTACTATATTTTCAATTAGTCCACGCCGCACATAAGGACTGGTGTCGCGAATGCGAACCCAATCTAAAAGCACAGCATATGCCCTCCCTCCGATCCGATCCACATCACCATGTTGCTTGAAATTCAATGCACGCGCCAACCAACGCGTCTAAATAAAGAAAGGCCGCTCTCACGAGACAGCCTCTCCTTTGCCAGAAATTTAAACGTG
>CBIHQM010000135.1:0-14152 GCA_966211885.1 uncultured Chryseolinea sp. | reverse complement strand
GACGTGAAATTTGTCCTCGTCATATTCTGTCACAACATAACTGAACCGGGCCTGAAAATTAACGGAAAATCTCGAGTTCCCTATTGGCAGCCGGTAGCCGGGCTGGACTTCAAGGGCAACTAAACGGCTGGACTGCTCCAGCGTCCTGAACGCGTCGCCGTAATAATCTCCCTCGTCGCGAAAACGAACCTTGAACCGTTCGGTAAAATCCGAATACACAACATCGGCCAGCAGATAAAATTGTCTGAATTGTCCGGGATGTTTGAGGATCATTCCACCAGCACCCAGGCGAAGGTAGTGTCCCTGGTTGAAATAAGTAGAATTTTGGTAGAGCGTATCTTTTTTCACGTTGGCAAACCCCACTGCCATGTCAATCATGAGGCCGTTTTTCGTCGTATAGATCAGGGAAGGCTCCAGCACATAGCCACTGCTGTAAAAAATCGGCATGGTCTTCAGTATGTCGAATCCTACGGAAAGTCCTGCAGGCGACGAAGCTTGGCCAACCGCGGTGTGGCTAACCATCACCAACATGATCATAACGGATACGTGCCTAGTCATTGATATAAACGGTTATTTGACTAGAACTCGGAGACTGTAATTCAACATTTGAAAACGTTGTGGGCTTGCCCACCTGGTAGTGGTCGGCATCCAAATAAAAACCACACTCCCTCGACTGTAGTTTGGGGGTTAATTCATACTGTATGCTAAGGGTGTCCTTTCGCGTGTCGCTTTGAAAAATCAGAACCGTCTTGTTCTGCTTTCTGGTCAGGGGTACCTCTGTGCTAAAGTCGGAGATTTGAATTTCCTTCCCAGGTTGTTCGCCATCCCATCCATACACCGATGTGTACTGGCTCTCGTTAGCGAAATGGACAACGGCCACAAAGCGATCCTCCGAAAAGCACGACCGGTAACACCCGGAAAAAGTAAGCAGGTATGACAAAAAAACAACACTCAGTAAAATACTGACGATCCTCATTCTCATACCTGCTTCTTATCTGAAAGACAACTTAAAATTAAACGCCCAGGATCAATCTTCCCGGATCTTCCATCATCTCCTTCACGCGCACCAGGAAGCTCACCGACTCGCGACCATCCACAATACGGTGATCATACGACAGGGCCACATACATGATCGGGCGGATCACGATCTCACCATTCTTCACCACGGGACGTTCCACGATGTTGTGCATACCCAGGATCGCCGACTGCGGCGGGTTCAGGATGGGCGTTGAGAGCATGGAGCCGAACACACCACCGTTGGTGATCGAGAACGTTCCACCCGTCATTTCTTCGATGGAAAGTTTTCCGTCGCGGCCCTTTGTGGCCAAACGCACGACTTCACTCTCGATCTGGTTGAAGCTAAGCGCCTCCGCATTCCGGATCACCGGCACTACCAAACCGCGGGGTGTAGACACAGCGATGGATACATCGCAGTAGTCGTGATAGATAATTTCATCACCGTTGATGGATGCATTCACAGCGGGGAATTCCTTCAAAGCAGCACACACGGCCTTGGTGAAGAAGGACATGAAGCCCAAGCCAACACCATATTTTTCCTTGAATTGATCTTTGTACTTCGAACGCAAATCCATGACCGGCTTCATGTCGACCTCGTTGAACGTGGTGAGCATGGCCGTTTCATTTTTCACCGACACCAATCGCTTGGCGATGGTCTTGCGCAGCGATGTCATTTTCTCGTTGCGCACATTGCGTCCTCCACCGGACGCGATCACCGGCGGGGCCAGCGGGGCTTTGGTCTCGGCGGGCTTGCCTGCAGTTGCTGCGGGAGCCTGAGCTTTCTGAGCGTTTTGCGCGTCGGTTTGCGTGATTCTTCCTCCTACACCGGTTCCGGAAACCTGGTTTGCAGGAATGCCTTTTTCATCCAGGATCTTTGCTGCCGTGGGTGAAGGATGACCGGCGGCATAGGTTTTGTCGCCTGCTACTGCGGCGGTGGCCGTTGCAGGTTGTGCTACCGCTGCACCGTTCGAAGCGGCTGCACCATCCGTGATCTCGATTCTGCAAATGAGACCGCCTATGGGGAGCGTTGTTTTTTCTTTCGCAACAATGCGCAAAATGCCCGTGGCTTCAGCCGGCAACTCAAACGTAGCTTTGTCGGATTCCACTTCGGCAATGACTTCGTCCAGCTTCACCAGGTCGCCGTCCTTTTTCAACCAGGTGGAAATGGTCACCTCGGTGATAGACTCGCCCACGGTAGGCACTTTCATTTCTTTCACACCACCGGCTTTCTTGGGTTCGGCTGAGGCCTGGGCTGCAGGAGCCGCTGCCGGTTGGGCCGCAGGTTGTGCAGGCGCAGGGGCCGCTACTGCTGCCGTGGCGCCCGAAGGTTCCACTTCGCAGATGAGGCCGCCGATGGGAACCGTCTCGCCTTGTTGTTTGATGATCTTCAACACCCCGGCGCTGGGTGCCGTGAGCTCGAAGGTTGCTTTGTCCGATTCCAGTTCGGCAATCACTTCATCCAACTTCACCACATCGCCGTCTTTCTTAAGCCAGTTCGCGATGGTCACTTCCGTGATGGACTCGCCGACTGCGGGCACTTTTATTTGAATAGCCATTCCCTTTTAATTTTTTTATTTGAACGATATGTTTTTTTTGACGGCCAAGGCCGTGACATGTTTTCTGTTTAGATCTCGAATGCTTTGTTCGCCAATTTCTCTTGTTCTACTTTATGAACCTTAGAGAAACCGGTAGCCGGCGATGCACTGGCCTTGCGCGAAACCACTTCAAACTCCTGCTTCGGCATCATCCGGAGGATGAACGAATAGGCGCCCATGTTGGCCGGCTCTTCCTGTGCCCACACTACCTTGGCGTCCTTGTATTTCTTCAGGACAGCTTTCAGTTGTTTTTCAGGGAAAGGATAGAGTTGCTCAATGCGCACGACGGCCGCGTCTTTTGCTTTGCGCTTCTGCTGTACTTCGGCGAGGTCATAATAGAGCTTGCCCGAGCAAAGAATGACACGCTTCACGTCTTTGGCCGGTACTCCCGTAGGGTCATCCAGCACTTCGTTGAAGCTGCCCGATGTGAATTCCTTCACCGGCGAAATAACCGCGGGATGTCTCAGCAACGACTTGGGTGAGAACACCACGCAGGGTTTGCGGAATTGCCACGTCACTTGTCTTCTCAGCAAGTGGAAGAAGTTCGACGGCGTGGTGGGGTTCGACACGATCATATTGTATTCGGCCGCCAACTGCAGGAATCGCTCCGGACGGCAGCTCGAGTGTTCAGGTCCCTGGCCTTCGTAGCCGTGCGGCAGCAACATCACCAGGCCGTTCATCCGTTGCCATTTCGATTCGGCAGAAGAAAGGAACTGGTCGATGATCACTTGCGCACCGTTCACGAAGTCGCCAAACTGTGCTTCCCACAACACCAAGGCGCTGGGTGAAGACATGGCATAGCCATATTCAAATCCCAATACACCAAATTCAGACAACAAGGAGTTGTAGATCTTGAATTTTGTCTGGGTCTTGTCGATGTTGTCGAGACCGCAATACGGTTCGTTTGTGTTCGCGTCAAAGAAATAGGCGTGACGGTGCGAGAACGTGCCGCGGCGAACATCCTGACCCGACATACGCACCGGCGTCTTCTCGGTCAGCAACGAGCCATAGGCTAACAATTCTGCCTCGGCCCAACCCAGCACTTTCGTTTCAAAGAAAGCCGCCTGACGGTCCTTCAACAGTTTTTCGATCTGTTTCAAAGGCTTGAAGCCTTCGGGGATCGTGGTCAGCGCTTTACCAACTTTTTCGATCACGCTTTCCTTGATGCCGGTCTCCGGAGATTTATCAAAATCTTCAGGCGTTGCCCAACGCATTTGTTCCCATTCGGCTTCGATCTTTTGAGGCTTGTAGGGAAGGGGCTTTTGTTTCACTTCATTCAACCGGTCTTGCAACTGGTTTCTGAAATTCTTGTCCATCTCATCGGCCAACGCTGCATCCACATCGCCACGCTCTACCAATTTCTTTACGTAGATCTCGCGGGGATTCTCGTGCTTGGCGATGATGTTATACAATTTCGGCTGTGTGAACTTGGGCTCATCACTCTCGTTGTGACCGTGACGACGGTAGCACAGCAAGTCGATAAAAATATCCTGTCCAAATTTCTGGCGATATTCAACGGCGAGTTTTGCCGCAAAGCTCACCGCTTCTGCGTCGTCGCCGTTCACGTGCAGCACAGGGGCGTCCACGATCTTGGCCAGGTCTGTACAGTAAATGCTGGTACGGGCATCGTCGTAGTCGGTGGTGAAACCCACCTGGTTGTTGATCACGAAGTGGATCGTTCCACCCGTGGTGTAGCCGGGCAAGCCCGACATTTGCAACAGTTCATAGACAATGCCTTGTCCTGCCACCGCGGCGTCGCCGTGGATGAGGATAGCCATACCTTTGGAAAGGTCTCCTTTATATTCGTCGTCGATCTGGCCACGCGTGTAGCCGATCACCAACGGGTCAACCGCTTCTAAGTGCGAAGGGTTGGGGGTGAGCTTCAGATATATCTTCTTGCCGGAAGGCGTGTTGATGTGGCTCGAATAGCCCAGGTGATATTTCACGTCGCCATCACCCATGGTTTGCTCGGGGCTGACGTTGCCTTCAAATTCAGTGAAGATCTGCTCGTAGGTTTTGCCGAGGATGTTCGACAGCACGTTCAGGCGGCCGCGGTGGGCCATACCGATCACCACTTCCTTCACGTCCAGCTCTGCTGCTTTGTTGATGATGGTTTGCAGGGCAGGGATGGTGTTTTCTCCACCTTCCAGGGAGAAGCGTTTTTGTCCCAGGAACTTCGTGTGCAAGAAGTTCTCGAATACCACCGCTTCATTCAGCTTGGTGAGGATGCTTTTCTTCTCATCGATGCTGGGATTATAGGTATAGTATTGCTGTTCGCATTTTTGGAAGAACCAAGAGCGCACTTCGTCGTTGCGGATGAAATTGTATTCGAAACCGATAGGTCCGAGGTAAACGGACTTCAGTTTTTCGATGATCTTGCGCAGGGTGGCGCGGCCCATGCCGATTTCGGCGCCCACGTCAAACTCGGTGTCCAGGTCAGCATCGGTGAGGCCCACGTTGGTGTGGTCGAAGTTCACCTGGTGGTTTCTGCGTTCGCGAACGGGGTTTGTTTTGGATTTCAGGTGACCGAACGAGCGGTACACGAAAATCAGGTTTCGCACCTGCGTTTCCTTTAAGGAAAGGGAATCGTCGCCTCCTTTGGGACCGTGGCCATTTTCACCAAAGCGCTGATTGGAGAAGTCGTATCCCTCAAAAAACTTCTGCCAGGTTAAATCGACGCTACTAGGGTCCTTTTTGTAATTTTGGTAGAGTTGGTCCAGATAACCAACGTCTGCATTGCTGATGTATGAATAATTATCCATGATTATTTTTGAAAGCCAACAAATGTAGAGAAGTGCTATAAGATTAAAAAATTGAGTAATCGCGTAAACGAATACTTAACTATTTTCCTTCCTTTCAACCCCTTTAGGCGCCGATCATTGCCGAAACGGAAAAAAAACTTAACTTTGCGGTCTTTAAAAAAATACAGGACGAGTTCCACTATTTAAAACTGACACAGTAATGGTTAAAATCAGATTGGCCCGCAGAGGCCGCAAGAAACTGGCGATGTACGATGTAGTCGTAGCCGATGCCAGAGCACCACGCGATGGTCGCTTCATTGAAAAGATCGGGACTTACAATCCCCTCACCACCCCCGCTTCCATTGACCTGAATGACGAAAAAGCATTCAAATGGTTGATGAATGGCGCTCAGCCTTCCGACACCGTGAAAGCTATGCTTTCGTACCGTGGCATTATGCTGAAAAAACACCTCCAAATCGGCGTTATCAAAGGTGCTATCACCCAAGACCAAGCCGATGCGAAACTGGCCGACTGGCTGAAGAGCAAGGAAGCTAAGATCGAAGCCAAGAGAAACAAGGTTACCGCTACCAAGGAAGAAAGCGCGAAAGCCCGCAAAGCTGCCGAAACCAAGATCCGCGAAGCCCGTGCCGAAGCGATCCGCCAAAAGGCGAAGGTTGCCGAAGAAGCCGCTGCTGCTGCTGCCGCACAACCTGCTGCCGCCGCTGCCGAAAACGAAGCCCCGGCCGCAGAAGCTACCGAACAAGCTTAATTTTAAATTGACCATTCCAAATGCCAATGTGTTCACACGCATTGGCATTTTTATTTTCCCACCATGGACATAGACGAATGCTTTAAGATCGGCTTCATCCTCAAACCCCACGGCCTGAAAGGCGAAGTGACGGTTTCGCTGGACGACGAAGCGCCCGAAAACCTCGCAGAGCTGAAAGCCCTCTTTGTGGAGAAGGATAACCGCCTGATACCCTATTTTGTGCAAACGGCATCCGTGCACCAGGCAAAAGCCCTGATAAAATTCGAGGACGTCGACACCGTCGAGGAAGCGGGGAAGATTGCCAAGCGCGCGCTCTATGTTCAAAAGTCGCTCCGCCCGAAGTCGGCCCGGGGTGAATTTTACAGCGACGAGATCATTGGTTTTGAGGTTTGGGATGGTGAGGCTGGGCTGCTGGGAAAGGTCGTGGAAGTGCAGCCGGGAGCCAATCCGCTCCTGGCCGTTGAGCGGGAGAATGGAGAAGTCCTCATACCCGTGAACGGTCCCTTCATCACCAGCATTAACAAGGGCAAAAAGCGCATCACCGTGAATCTTCCCGAAGGATTTTTGGATATTTGACCATGCACATCGACATCCTCACGTGCCTCCCCAAGCTTATTGAAAGCCCGTTTTCGGACTCGATCCTGAAGCGCGCCCAGGCCAAGGGGCTGGTCACGGTCAACATCATCGACCTGCGTCAATACGCCACCAATAAACACCGGACGACGGACGATTACGCCTTTGGCGGCGGGGCCGGCATGGTGATGATGATCGAACCCATCGACAACTGCCTGACCGAACTCAAGTCCAAGCGAACCTACGACGACATTATCTATATGAGTCCCGACGGCCAGCGCCTGTCGCAGCCCCTGGCCAATGAGCTGAGCCTGAAAAAGAATCTCATTTTACTCTGTGGTCATTATAAAGGGGTGGACGAGCGGGTGCGGGAGCATTTGATCACGCGTGAGATCAGCATTGGTGACTATGTCCTTTCCGGCGGCGAGCTGGCAGCGGCCGTGGTGGCCGACGCGGTGGTCAGGCTCATTCCCGGCGTGTTGTCGGACGAGACCTCGGCGTTGAGTGATTCTTTCCAGGATAACCTCATTGCCCCCCCGGTATATACCCGGCCAGCAGAGTACAAAGGCTGGAAGGTTCCGGACGTGCTTTTGTCGGGGCACCAGGCCCGGATTGAGGAATGGCGACACGACCAGGCGCTGGAGCGGACCCAAAAAAGGCGGCCAGAATTGCTTCAAAAGCCTTAAAATCCATTTTTTGCAAACATTCTATATCCCAGCTTCCTAAGTTTCAATTCTTTCCCTACATTTGCAGTCCATTTTCAAAACCATCGTGTTATGGCAGATCTGATTAAACTCGTAGAGCAAGAATTTGCGAAAGTCCGTGAGACACAACCCAGCTTCAAGCCTGGTGATACTGTGAACGTTCACGTAAAAATAAAAGAAGGTAACAAGGAGCGCATCCAGCAGTTCCAGGGCACGGTGATCCAACGCCGCGGCAGCAACAGCAACGGCGAGACATTCACCGTTCGCAAGATCTCCAACGGCGTAGGCGTGGAGCGTATCTTCCCTATCGTTTCGCCCTCTATCGACAAGATCGAAGTATTGAAAGAAGGTAAAGTACGTCGTGCAAAACTGTACTACCTGAAAGGCAAGCAAGGCAAGGCTGCCCGCATCAAGGAGAAGATTTAATACATCCGGATATACAAAGAAGCCATTCCTACCCGGGGTGGCTTTTTTCGTTTTTAGGGTTTTTCCGGAGGGGTGCTGAACACGTTTGAAATGGGTCAAAAACCCCCAAAACAGCTCAAATTAGCATCCTATTAAATAATTAATAACTTTGTCCCCTCGCATAAAAAACCAACTATGGCTAGAAACATCGCTGACCTACTCGGTAAGGACGCAGACTACCTGCTGAAACACCAAAGTAAAACCATCTCTAAGGATCAACTCCAGGTTCCCAGCCCGGATTTCGTTGACAAAGTATTTGCTCAATCCAACCGCAGCATTCCCGTGTTGCGCAGCTTACAAGCATTATACGGAACCGGCCGTTTGGCCAACACAGGCTTCGTTTCCATTCTTCCTATCGACCAGGGCATCGAGCACAGCGCCGGCGCATCGTTCGCGAAGAACCCCATTTATTTCGATCCCGAAAACATCGTGAAGCTCGCCATCGAAGGCGGTTGCAACGGTGTGGCCACCACCTTTGGCGCACTGGCCATGGTGGCTAGAAAATATGCCCATAAGATCCCTTTGATCGTGAAGATCAACCATAACGAATTGCTCACCTACCCCAACAAGGCCGATCAGATCATGTTCGGTTCCATTGAGGATGCCTGGAACATGGGCGCCGCAGCGGTAGGTGCCACGATCTACTTCGGCTCTGATAATGCTACCCGCCAGATCATTGAAGTGTCTAAAGCTTTTGAGCGCGCTCACCAGCTTGGTATGGCCACTATTCTCTGGTGCTATACCCGTAACAACGCCTTCAAGAAAGACGGTGTTGACTATCACGTATCGGCCGACCTTACTGGCCAGGCCAACCACCTGGGCGTGACCATCCAGGCCGACATCATCAAGCAAAAGCTTGCTGAAACCAACGGCGGCTACAAAATGCTGAACACCGGCGGCAGCAGCTATGGTAAACTGGACGAAAGAATTTATACGGAGCTCACTTCCGATCACCCGATCGACCTGTGCCGCTACCAGGTGTTGAATTGCTACAATGGCCGCGCCGGCTTGATCAGCTCCGGTGGCGAATCCAAAGGTGCAAGCGATCTGGCCGATGCCGTGCGCACCGCCGTGATCAACAAGCGTGCCGGTGGCACAGGCTTGATCTCGGGCCGCAAGGCATTCCAGCGCCCCATGAAAGAAGGCGTAGAGATCCTGAACGCCATCCAGGATATTTACCTCGATAAATCGATCGATTTAGCTTAACGAAATTGTAATTTCAGCCGATGAACCTCACCCGTTCATCGGCTTTCTTTTTTACTAAATTTTTTAACTATGTCTTGGTTCAAACGCAGCGATAAAGGAATACTCACTCCCACCGAATCCAAACGCGAAGTGCCCGACGGCCTCTGGTTCAAGTCGCCCGCCGGCAAAATTGTTCACACGCGCGAGTTGAAGAACAACGCCTATGTGGTGCCCGATGAAGACTTTCACGTGCGCATTGGCTCGGAAGAATATTTCGAAGTGCTGTTTGACGAAGGCAAATACACCGAGCTCGACCCCAACATGGAGTCGGCCGACCCGTTGAAATTTAAAGACACCAAGCCGTATCCGAAACGCATCAAGGAAAGCCAGGAGAAATCACAACTGAAAGACGCCGTGCGCACCGCGTATGGTAAAATGAATGGCATCGACATCACCATTGCCTGCATGGATTTCAGTTTCATTGGCGGCTCGATGGGTTCGGTAGTGGGCGAGAAAATTGCCCGCGCCATGGACCACAGCCTTCAAACAAAAAAACCGATCCTCATGATCTCCCGCTCTGGCGGCGCGCGCATGATGGAAGCCGGGCTGTCGCTCATGCAAATGGCCAAGACCTCTGCCAAGATCGCCTTGCTGGATGCCGCTAAAATTCCCTATATCTCCTTATTGACCGACCCGACCACTGGCGGTGTAACGGCATCGTATGCCATGCTGGGTGATTTCAATATTGCCGAACCCGGCGCGCTCATCGGCTTTGCCGGTCCCCGCGTGATTCGTGAAACCATCGGCAAGGATCTGCCCAAAGGTTTCCAAAGCGCAGAATTTGTGTTGGAGCATGGCTTTCTCGACTTCATTGTCGACCGGCGCAACATGAAGAACCGCCTCTCCACTTTGCTGCGCATGCTGCAAAACTAGGCGTCCGCCCGCGAACGATTTTATCCCCTTCCGTACACCTATTTTCTCCCGCACAGCGGATTTGTTCCTGCATGGGCTAATTTCCTGGTGTTGGATGTGGCACATGGATTGAGCTTGGTGGTTCTCGTAAACTTCTCGCTATGATCAGGAACTACATCAAGGTGGCGCTTCGCAGCCTCATCAAACAAAAAGTATATACGCTTATCAATGTCCTGGGGCTTTCCGTGGGCATCGCGAGCTGTCTTCTCATCACCATGTTTGTGATCGAGGAGTTTTCGTATGACAAATTTTTGACGGATGCCGATCGCATCTATAAGGTCGTGTTGGAGCGGAAATATCCCAACCATTCCACCAACTATGCTTTCATTCCCCACTCCTATTCCGAGGTGATGGCCCGCGACTTTGCAGAAGTGGAAGACGTGGTGAAAGTGAGCGGCCCCATCAACAACGTGGTGGTGAATTATACCGACCGCAACAGTGAAGTGAAGCAGTTTGAAGAAAACTTCGTCATGGCTGCCGACTCCAACTTCTTTTCTTTTTTCAGTTTGAAATTGGTAAAAGGCGATTCAAAAACCGTGTTGACGAAGTTGAACGACATCGTACTAACACAAGAGACTGCCAACCGCTATTTTGGTCAGGACGACCCCGTGGGAAAAACGCTAAAGATCTTCAACCAGGATTTTAATGTCACCGGCATTTGCGAAAACCTGCCGGACAATTCACATTTAAAATTTGATTTCTTATCGAAGTGGAATGATCAGTTCTTTGGCGGCCCCAAGGTGAACTTCATCACTTTCTCGGCACATACCTACATAAAACTCAAACCCGGCGCCAACGCTGCCGCACTGGAAGCAAAATTTCCCAAGATGGTGGACACCTATGCGTCGGCGCAGATCGAACAAGATCTTGGAAAATCATGGGCCGACTACAAGCGTGAAGGCAACGGCTACCGCTACTTCCTCCAACCCCTCACGTCCATCCACCTCGACCCAACAAACCTGGAAGGAACCATGCGCCCAGGGGGAAACCGCAATTATGTGTACTTCCTCATCTGCATCGCCTCGCTCATCCTGGCGATCGCCTGCATCAACTTTATGAACCTGGCCACGGCGCGTTCGGCCGAGCGGGCGCGTGAAGTGGGCGTGCGCAAGACAATGGGTTCGTTGAAAGGCCAGCTGGTTTATCAGTTTCTGGTGGAGTCTGTTCTGCTGAGTTTGTTTGCAACGGTGTTGGCGCTAGGCTTGGCGCAGCTCGCACTGCCTTACTTCAATGCCCTGGCGGGAAAACAACTCTCCCTTCCGTTTACACCCGGTATTTTGGGGGGCCTATTACTCATCGCGGTGGTGGTAGGTTTTATGGCCGGCAGTTATCCAGCCTTCGCGTTGTCGTCGATCAATCCTATTGTGGTGATGAAAGGTCATTTCGCCAGCCAGGCAAAGGGTTCATGGTTGAGGAACGGGTTGGTTGTTTTTCAGTTCTTCATTTCCATCGTGCTCATCGTAGGCACCCTCACGGTGGTGAAGCAGATGAACTATATGGAAAACAAATCGCTCGGTTACGATAAAGAGCAAGTGCTGGTCATCGATCGCGCGTTTGCGCTGAACAATAAGGCGCAGACCTTCATCGAAGAGATGAAGCGGGTCCCGGGTGTGGTAAGTGCCGGGGGAACCTTCTCGCTCCTGGGCCGGCAGGGTGATTTCTTTGGAGCACAATTCACGCCCGAAGGCTCGTCGGAAATCCTCACCACAAAAAGCATGGGTATCGACGACGACTTTGCCCAAACCATCGGCTTTGAGTTTGTGGCCGGCCGGGGATATTCTAAAGAAACCAATGACTCTCTTTCTATCATCTTAAATGAAACGGCCGTTAAAACCATGGGACTCTCCGACCCCGTGGGTAAAAAGTTGAAGCAGATCTTGCGCCGCCCGCAAGGAAATGCAGAAGTTGTCTTTACGATCATTGGTGTCATCAAGGATTTTAATTTTCAATCCCTGCGCGATCCGATCACACCCCTCACGATTCAGAGCGTCGAGAGCTTTGGCGGTGGCGCGGGCTATGTGACGGTACGGCTCAACCAAAGGGACGCCCGCAGCGTCGTGAGCGCCGCGGAAGAAAAATGGAAAACCTTGGCGCCGGATCAGCCCTTTAAGTATTTATTCCTCGATCAGAATCTTCATGCTCAATATGCCGCAGAGCAACAGGCCGGCAACGTGTTTGCTGTTTTCTCCGGGTTGGCCATTGTGATTGCTTGTGTGGGATTGTTTGGGTTGGCGGCCTATACCGCGAACTTGCGGACGAAAGAGATTGGTGTACGCAAGGTGATGGGCGCTTCCGTTTTTAGTGTAGTGATCTTATTGTCGAAAGAGTTTACGAAACTGATTGTGGTGGCCTTCGTATTGTCGGTGCCATTTTCGTGGTTTATTATGGATCGGTGGCTTGAGGGATTTGCATTCCGCGTGGATCTGGGTGTCGGTGTGTTTTTGCTGGCGGGAGGCCTGGCGTTGTTGATCTCGTGGATCACGGTGAGCTATCAGTCGATCCGGGCGGCGATTGTTAATCCTATAAAATCTCTTCGGAGTGAATGAGTGAAGGTCAGGGCTAAAGCCCTTTCGATATGGATGTCATTAACCCCGGCCTTCAGGCCGGGGTTATTTTTTGGTAATCATCGGAATTTCTTTGCGCCAAACTTTGCGTCCGGTTTATCAACGATAGTCTTAGCGACGCAGCGTTGCACTGTATTCCTTCACGGTGTCGATATAGCATTTCACTTTGTCAACTTCGGTGTCGGGATATAAACCGTGACCGAGGTTGGCGATGTGTTTGTGGGGGCCGAAGGCGTCGAGCATTTTTTTGGTTTCGCGTCGCACGTCGTCGAGGGAGCCGTAAAGGGCGCAAGGGTCGAGATTGCCTTGGAGCACTTTGTTGGGGAGCAGGGCGCGCGATTCGGCGATGCCCATGTTCCAATCCAATCCCACGACGTCGCAGTTGATGATGTTCATTTCGGCACGCGCGAAGAAAGCTCCTTTGGCGAAGACAATTTTGGGGACGTCGTTTCCGAGGGCATCACAAATTTTTGAGATGTATTTCAGGGAAAATTCAGCGTATTGATCCGGCGATAATATGCCAGCCCAGGAGTCGAAGATCTGTACGATGTCGGCGCCGGCTTTGATCTGCGCTTTCAAGTAATGGATGGTGCTTTGGGCGATCATGTCCAGCAAGCGGTGCGAGAACGCGGGCTGGGTGTAGAGCATTTTTTTTGCCTGGCTAAAGGTTTTGCTGCCTTTACCTTCGATCATGTAGGAGAAGATGGTCCATGGTGCGCCCGCAAAACCAATGAGCGGCACTTTGCCTTGAAGCTCTTTTTTGGTGAGGCGGATGGCGTCTAATACATATTGAAGTTCTTCGGCTTGTGCGATGTGCAACGATGAGAGATCGGCTTCCGACGTGATCCGTTTGGGGAAGACGGGGCCTTTGTTTTCTTCCATTTCATAGTTGAGACCCATAGCCTCGGGGATGACCAGGATATCGGAAAAGATGATGGCAGCGTCCACGCCCAGGATGTCGACGGGCTGAATGGTTACTTCGGTGGCCAGCTCGGGGGTTTTTACGAGGGTTTTAAAGTCTTTCGCGGTTTCCCTCACCTTTCTGTATTCCGGGAGGATGCGGCCTGCCTGGCGCATGAGCCAGATGGGGGTGCGGTCGGTGGCAAGTCCTTTGGCGGCAGCGATCAGTCTATCATTCATGGGTAGCTCTATAAGGCGGCAAATCTAGCCCACAAAGGGGAGAGTTCACCCCTAAACAATAGAATTTTGTTCGGCCAAAAAATGGCCTTTTAGACTTTATTCCGCGCAGGGTTTACGCGTTCAATTTATCCAACCCGGAGGCTTGACATTCGTGCGGCCAACCTGGTTCTCGCAATTGACACAAGTTTCCGCAATCGAGTAGGGATTGAAAGGCCTGCGGACGAGCAGCACATCGACATTGCGATCGACATAAAAATAGCGCTGCACAACACTGTTCGCCATAAAATAACCCAACACCTGTTCTGTCGGATCGCTAACGTTGAAAATATTGCCCTGGATGGTGGCCGGTGATTTATCAAACACACCGCCGGTGTTGTTCAGCTGATCATACACGGCAGACCAGAATTTAAAAGCACCCTCCGAAATA
>CBIHQM010000134.1:0-14161 GCA_966211885.1 uncultured Chryseolinea sp. | reverse complement strand
TAAATCACCATCAGGATAAATAGCAGCACGCATGCGGGCATGAAGCAGAACTGGAACGTCCAGTAGCTATAGCGTCGTATCAGGAGTATACCGATTGTAACGCCCAAAAGAAATAGCGGTTTTATCAGGCCGAAGGAATAAAAGGTGTCCGGCAGCGCGAGGGTGATCATTTTTTTGCCGTCTTCGTATGAAATGGTCCGGGGTATTTTGAAGACGGTCGTTTCGAGGATGAAGAGCGATTGGGGTTCCTCAGCGTTGTAATGATATCCGTAGTAAAGGCTGCAGGGCACCCGGATCGTAAAGTGCATCGTCTTTATCATACAGGCAGTGTATCTATGTCTGCCGCCACCGCGCTGCTCCGACCACTCGCGGATGGACGACTCCTCGTATATCCGACCCGGTAAGAAGTAGTCGAGCGTCAGTGTGATGGCAACCGCCAGGATCACAAAATTTACGACCCGCATGATCCGGAAAATGCCCCTTCGCCATGCCTCATTGGCGCGATGAGCTGCTTCTTTTTCGAGTTGTTTTTTTTGAATGTATTCTCTCCGGTAAACTTCGGCCGGGTCTTCTTCTTCCACTACATATTCAACCGCAGTCTGTTCAGGTGATGACCCGTAAAGTTGCTGATCGTATTGTGCCCGCAGCATCGGGTCAGAAAGTACGGCATAGGCCGCTTTCAGTTGTTCCATAATTTGGGGCGAGTCGTCGGCGGGTTGAGACAAATGTTCATTGACCCGCCGCGCATACGCCGCGTTAACATCGTCGGCTGTAGCCAAGCCGGAAAGACCAAGGATCTCGTAGTGCGTCAATTGAATTTACTGGGTTCTAAAATAGGACCGGGGAAGGATAATCCAAAATGACAAGATTAACTATGAGCTGAAAATTGGAACATCAGGACGATAAAGAAAAGCAGTTGTCCGAAATTTAACGCCGTTATCTGGGGTGAGTATTCGCGATGGAGTGTGACTATCGCGGAAAACATAAAAAGCGGCCAGACCAGGTATGGATCTTCAGGAATCCCCACCGGGGAAAATTCCTGGCGCCCATGGCCATCGTCGACCACAACACCTTTGAGCCGATGTAGGAGGGGTGACTTTTTGAACGTCATCGGCACTTCCGGATCGCTGTCGTAGTCATAGCGGATGTGCATATGCTCCGGCACTTCAATGGTAAAGGTTGACGTTCGCAGAAATGTCAAGGTGTCTCCGCCGGTGACGCCCACTTGCCAACCTGCGATCACCAGGTGGCGTTCGCTGATGGTTGGCGAATAGCGATCGAGTAAAAGAAAAATGCTCAACGCCAGAAGCGGAAAGCTTAGCGTCCGGGCGGCCACGAAATAGACATGCTGACGTCGCGTTTTCTTTTCCTTTTCCAGACGTGCTTCTTCTTGTTTTCGTTTGATGTATTCACGTCGATAAATCTCGCTCGGATCTTCTTCGTAGACGGGTTCGGAAAATGCCTGGTAAAACCTATTGTCGTATTGAGATCTTTTTACGGGATCGGACAATACCTCATAAGCTTCGTTGAGCCGGGCTGTTATTTCCCTCGCCTGTTCGGATGGATTTCTGTCGGGATGATATTTTTTAACCAGGGTGCGATACGCCAGTTTGATCTCCCTGTCGGAGGCGTTTGCGGAGACATTCAGAATCTGATAATAATCCAACGGATATACTGATTAGTCTCCAAGATAAAAAAAGGGAATGATAAAGCTGAACTATGAAATCACCCCCGAGCCTACCAACTCCTCACCATCATACCACGCCGCAAATTGCCCCGGCGTAATACTCTTCTGAGGTTTCTCGAACGTAATGTAAAGCCCTTCTTCTCTTTTATGCAGCATGCACCCCATCAACGGCTGACGATAGCGGATGCGCGTGAGGTAGTCTTTCGATTCGCCCACGGCTAAAGCAAGATCTTTACGGATCCAATGCTCGTCGCTGTTGGGGATAAACAATGCCTTGCGATAAAGCCCCGGATGATCTTCGCCCATGCCGGTATAGATCACGTTCTTTTCAGTGTCCGTACCAATCACAAACAATGGCTTTTCAAATCCGCCGAGGTTAAGTCCCTTGCGCTGGCCAATGGTGTAGTAGTGCGCTCCTTTATGTTCACCGATCACTTCGCCTTGTTCGGGGGCCAATTCATAGTGCGCGGAAAGCGCGCGGAGGTCATCGGCGGCATAACCATTTTTGAAAACGGATGCCGCTGCATCGATCTCGATCACTTTGCCCGTTTTGGGTTGGAGGCGTTGTTGTAGAAAATCCGGTAAATGCACTTTGCCTACAAAGCAAAGTCCTTGTGAATCTTTTTTATCGGCCGTCACCAAATCAATCTTCTTCGCGATGGCGCGCACTTCCGGCTTCAGTAATTCGCCAATGGGGAAGAGGGCCTTCGACAATTGTTCTTGCGTGAGTTGGCAAAGAAAATAGCTTTGATCTTTGTTGGGATCCTTGCCGCTCAGCAACCGGTATACGGTCTTGCCATCTTTCTCAAAAGAATCCTTGCGGGCATAGTGACCCGTGGCCACATACTCGGCACCCAGTTTTAAAGCGGCTTGCAGGAAAATATCAAACTTGATCTCGCGATTGCACAGCACATCCGGATTGGGTGTGCGGCCAGCCTGATATTCCGCGAACATATAGTCGACGATGCGCTCTTTATATTCCTTGCTGAGATCGATGGCCTGGAAAGGAATGCCTAAATGTTGGGCCACGATCATGGCGTCGTTGCTGTCGTCCAGCCAGGGGCATTCGTTGCTGATGGTCACGGTGTCGTCGTGCCAGTTCTTCATGAACATGCCGATCACCTCGTAGCCCTGTTCTTTCAACAGGTACGCGGTGACACTGGAGTCCACTCCCCCCGACAAACCAACAACAACCCTTTTCTTCATATCACTATAAAATTACAAAACTATGGTGTAATCCTAGAAGTGGCATCCTCGCGTAAAAGTTCATTTACGGTCTCGTTAAAATGCTGTACGAACTGTTCGTAATACAGTCCCGTGCCCGGTCCGGAAAACCCGGTGTGGATTTTCTTCACTTTGCCGTCTTTGCCAATGAAGATGGTGGTCGGGAACGCTACCACGGCATTCAACATCGGGAGGGTTTCCGAGGCAAGGGCTTTGTCGTTTGTGCCGCCGATCACAAAGTCGTAAGTCACATCCAGTTTCTCCGCCATTTTTTTCACGCGGCTGCTGGCATATTCAAAGTCGGGTTTGCGTTCGTAGGCCATCCCGATGACCTCCACGCCACGCTTTTGATTTTCTTTATACCACGGGGCCAGGAATTTTGTTTCGTCCATACAGTTGGGGCACCACGTTCCGAAGAGTTGGAGGATGACCACTTTGTTTTTGTACTTGTCGTCGGTGAGGCTCACTTTTTTGCCGGTCACGTCAGGGAAGGTGAACGCTACGGTTTCATAGCCTTCTTTCAGGTAGGTGAGTTTTTCGGCGTCGGGTAGCGTGGCGTTATCATTTTTTTGGCCTACCCAAAATTCCATCCAGGTCTTGCCGGAATAGTATTCGCCCATCAGTTTGCCATCGGGTGTTTTGATAGCCGTGAAAATATAGGCGTGGTTGCCATCGAACGTGCTGAGTTGCAACATGCCGTTGGCGACGTTGCCTTGCAGGTAGCGATAGTCGCCCGTGGGCGTGAGGAATGTACCGGTCACGCTATCGCCGATTTGTTTGAAGATGCCTACGGCTACCGTGGTGTCCGCTTCATGAACGAAGTTTACGGCATACTTGCCGCTGAAGTCGGGAATGCTGTCCTGTGTCAGCCCTTTTTCAAAGCGATAGGTTTGTCCGTAGACCGCCAGGAAGGGAAGGTTATAATCTTTCTCGTAGTTCTTGATGAACTCGCCTTGTAGTGTATCGCCTTTGATGCGCGCTTTGATGTCGGCGTCGAATACGTGGAGGACGATGTCGACCGAGTCGCCGGTCACCGTCACTTCGTCCAGGAGCAGGCGCTCTTCGGCGTTGCGCAGGTAGACGTCGTAGCCGTCGGCTTTGTCTTTTTCAATATCGATATTGAAGGGCAGGGGCTGGCCTTGGATCTCGATGGTGGCGCGCCAGGTGCCGGTCTTTAATACTTGCTGCGTTTCTTTTTTTGCGAGGCATCCCGCCAGGCTGACAAGGGTAAGAGCAGCAATAACAATTCGCTTCATTTTCACTGTTTTGTAATGGCCAAAACACAAAAATGCGAGAAATGATTTACAATTTGGGCGGAAGTAAGGATTTTGCCTTTAATCGCCTCTTTCAAACGATATAGATACATGTTTGAGCACCTGAGAATATTGGAATTGGCCACCGTATTGGCCGGCCCCAGCGTGGGCCAGTTTTTTGCCGAGCTCGGCGCCGAAGTGATCAAGGTCGAAAACCCCGCATCGGGTGGCGACGTGACCCGCAGCTGGAAGGCCGCCGGCGAACAAACCGACGACCGCTCGGCCTATTTCTGCGCGGTGAACTTTGGCAAAAAGTCCATCGCCGCAAAGCTCGATACTGACGAAGGCCGCCGGATCGTCCATGCCCTGGTCCGCCAATCCGACATCGTCATCGCCAGCTATAAACCCGGCGACGCCGCCCGGCTTGGGGTGGACTATGACACGCTCAGAGCACTCCAACCCAACCTGATCTATGGCCAGATCACCGGCTATGGCTCCCACGACGCCCGCGTGGGCTACGACGCCGTGATCCAGGCAGAGTCAGGTTTTATGTATATGAACGGGGTGCCCGGTGGCGAATCGTTGAAGATGCCCGTGGCGCTGATCGACGTACTGGCCGGACATCATTTAAAGGAAGGCATTTTAGTGGCCATGCTGCGACAGCAAAAGACAGGCGGCAGCCAGTTTGTGGAGGTGTCGCTCATCCAGGCGGCTGTGGCTTCGCTGGTGAACCAGGCCACCAACTGGCTGGTTGCCGGCCAGGTGCCGGAAAAAAAGGGGTCGGCGCACCCCAACATCGCGCCGTATGGCGATGTGTTCAAAACGGCCGATCACGTCGAATTTCTGTTGTCGGTGGGCAACGATCGCCAGTTTTCGGACCTCTGCGCGGTGCTGGGGATCCCGGAAACGGCAAGCGACCAGCGCTTTGTGACCAACCCAGCCCGGGTGGCCAACCGGCCGCAGCTCAACACGGTGCTCCGGGAAAAGATAGGCCGGCAGTCATCGGCCAACCTCGCCCAAGCCCTTCGCGACCGCAAGATCCCAGGCGGTCGCATCAGCACGGTGCAAAATGTATTCGAAACCCCGGAGGCACAAGAAATGATTCTCCGTTCAATCGATCGCCAGGGCGTGAAGACCTATGCGGCCCAGCCGATGTCTGAAAAATCCGCTCGTCTTTTACCACCGCCGCATTTGGGAGAACATACTGCTGAGATCCTGGCAAAATTGGGTGTGCATTAACAGCAAATAAAAATCTTTCCGTATGAAGCTCATAAAACGCGTATTGATCGGTTTGGTAATTCTTGTGATCCTTTTGGTGGCCGGGGTTTATCTCTACATGAGAACCACGGCACCCGACTACGAAGGCACCCTGAAAGTTGCCGGTCTGAAATCGGAAGTGGAGGTGTTGTTCGATGATTACGGGGTCCCGCACATCTTTGCGCAAAATGAGGAAGATGCCTACTTCGCACTGGGCTATGTGCATGCGCAGGACCGGCTCTTCCAAATGGAAATGCTTCGCCGGGCTGCAGCCGGTAGGTTGTCGGAAGTATTAGGCCCGGAGTTGCTCAAAGTTGACAAGTTGTTTCGTACGCTGAGCCTTAACCAGTTTGCCAAACAACATGCGCAGAAATTCTTATCGTCCGACACGGCTGCGTTTCAACGTGCGGCATTGGCGTATCAAAAAGGAATCAATCACTACATCAAAACGGGGAAGACGCCCCTTGAATTCACCCTCATCGGCATTCCGAAAACGGAGTTCACCCCGGAAGACATTTACCTCGCTGTAGGCTTTATGTCATTTGGTTTTGCCGAGGGCTTGCGCATCGACCCGGTGCTGCAAAAAATCAGGACCGAACTTGGAGACGAATATCTGAAAGACTTTGCCGTTCAGAATCCACCCGATGCGGTATTGATCAAAAATTTCGCAGGGCAGGCCAAAACGTCTTCGCGCGATTCGTTGATCTCGTTCCTGAACGAAAGTCTTGAAAAAATTCCCGTGGCCATGTGGCAAGGCAGCAATGGGTGGGCGGTGTCTGCTGAAAAATCAAAATCGGGGTTTCCTATTTTAGCCAACGACACCCACATCGGCTTTGGGCAACCGGCCGTGTGGTATGAAGCCCACATCGAATACCCGGGCTTCCGGCTTTATGGTCACCACCTGGCCGGTGTTCCCTTTGGCCTGCTGGGCAACAACGACTTTTGCGCTTGGGGACTCACCATGTTTGAAAACGACGACACCGACTTTTTCACCGAAACGTTGAATCCACAAAATGCAAACCAGGTAAAATTCAAAGATGCCTGGGAAGACATGGAAGTGCGAAAGGAGATCATCAAAGTGAAAGGCCAGCCTGACGAGCTACTGGAAGTGAAAACCACGCGGCATGGCCCGGTCTTCAACAGCCAGCTCACCGAAAACAAAACCGATGATCCCGTGGCGTTGTGGTGGCTTTTGCTGCACGAACAAAACGAAGCGCTGCAGGCTGTCTACCGGCTCAATCACGCACAGACCTTCGCGGATGCCCGGAGCGCGGCATCGATATTTTCGGCACCGGGTCTCAATCTGATGTACGCCGATCGTGACAAGAACATCGCGTGGTGGGCTGTGGCGAAGTTGCCCATCCGTGCCAAACATGTGGCTTCGAAATTTTTCCTCGACGGCAGCAGCGGCAACGATGAGTATTTGGGCTTTTATGATTTTTCAAAAAATCCCCAGGCCATAAACCCACCGTGGGGCTATGTGTATTCAGCCAACAATCAACCCGACACTGTTGACGGTGTATTGTATCCTGGATACTATTATCCAAAAGGAAGAGCGGGCAGGATCAAAGCGTTGCTGGAGCAACAATCCACCTGGGAGCCCGCCGATTTTAAAAAAATAGATCTTGACCATGTGTCGATCATGCACCCTGAGGTAGCCAAGGAAATGGCCGCGGTGCTCAAGCAATCGTCGAACCCGGCATTCGAACCACTGGTCAACGCATTGAGTGGATGGGACGGCAGCCATAAAACCACGGACATTGCGCCCTCGATCTATTATAACATGCTTTCGCAGATCTATTTTCTGGCCATGAAAGACGAACTGGGTGACACAGCATTGCGATCGATATTGGCTACGTCGATCACTAAAAATTCAGACTACATCCTGATCTCACACGATGCGTCGGCCTGGTGGGACAACGTGGACACAAAAGATAAAAAAGAAACACGCCAGGATATTTTTGCCCAAGCGGCAGAGAACACCATCGCCTTGTTGACCAAGACCAGCGGATCCGACCCCGTGGGATGGACCTGGGGAAAAATTCATACCCTCAAACACAACCACCCGCTGGGAAAGGTGAAATTGCTCGATCCCCTTTTCAGCGTCGGACCGTTTGAGGTTGAGGGCGGCATGGAGGTGATCAACAACCTGCATTTTTATTTGGACACCACGGGGTATTTTCCGGTCACCGGGGGCCCTGCGCTCCGCAAGATCACCGATCTGTCCAACGTCGGTTCGGGCGAAACGGTGTCGCCAACCGGCAATTCGGGCAATGTGATGAGCCCTTTTTATGCCGATCAGGCCGGGATGTTTGCCACCGGCAAATTCCGCCGGATGCTCATGGATCGAAAGGAGATCGAGACCCGGTCGAAAGGCAAAATGGTGCTGAAACCTTAAATCCCTGAAAAGTACTCCCACTTTCTCCCACCGCCTCGCCAGGGAGAACATACGGTTGAAATCCTGTCAAAACCGGGCGTGAAGCAGGTTTAATCCAGGATTAATCTTTCCACAACGTCCATTTCACTCCATTTTCGAACGTCTAAAAGTGCCTTTTGTGGGCATTTTATGTCTGATTATGCCAAAAAGTGAAAAAAGGTGGCGTAAAGTGGTTGAAAGTGGTATAAAATTACATATGTTTGCTTAGGAGAAAAAGACAACCACTACGTCTATGACCTTCTTCACCAGTGAATTTGAGAGTAAACTCGATACCAAAGGCAGGCTTGTACTGCCTTCGCGGATCAAGGCTCAGCTCCCCGAAGGGGGTGGCAATGAGCTGGTCGTGCGCCGTGGTTTCGAGCCCTGCCTCATTATTTACCCCATGGTGGAGTTCAAGAAGGTCTTCTCGAAAATCTCAGGCTTGAGTGAGTTCAACGAGGAATACCGCAAACTCCAGCGGAATTTCTTTTCGGGGACCGCTACCGTCGAGTTGGATGCCAACGGCCGGTTTGTGATCCCGAAAAACATGCTCACCTACGCCCGGCTCGATAAGGATGTGATCCTCATTGGGATGGGTAACAAAGTCGAGGTTTGGAATCCTTCCATCTACGAGAAGCATTTGATCCAGGATCCGGGTGAGTTGTCGAAGCTGGCTGAAAAGTATTTGAATGAATAGCGGGTGCATCACCGGTTATCAGAATAAAATACGAGTCGCGTGTGAGAGAAAAGTGTCTGCTGGCTGTAACGGCCCGGGGTCGCTTTGGGAAAGATTATTATGGTGAAAACGAAAGCGTGACGGGATCCTTGAAATGCTGAGAAGGAAGAAAAAAATAGTGATCAACCCCTTATCGCCAAATTGAAGAGACGATGAAAGAGAAGATCACACCCAACGAAGGAAGCTATCACCGCCCCGTGATGCTGAAAGAGTGCATCGAGGCGTTGCAGATAGACCCGGAAGGGATTTATGTGGATGTGACCTTTGGCGGCGGCGGCCACAGCATGAAAATTCTGGAGCAGCTGAAAGGTGGACGATTGATCGCCTTTGACCAGGACGAAGATGCCCGGCAGCAGGCCGACCGGATCAAGAGCCGTTCTTTTACATTTTGTCAAACCAACTTCATGTACATGAAGCGGTACCTGAAACTGAATGGCGTCACGCAAGTGAACGGCATTCTGGCCGACCTGGGCATTTCATCGCACCAGATCGACTCGCCGGCGCGGGGATTCTCCACGCGCTTTGATGGCCCGCTCGACATGCGCATGGATCAGACGCAATCGCAGACGGCCGCCGATGTGTTGAACGACTACAGCGAAGACCAGCTCCACAAGCTCTTTGGCATGTATGGCGAGTTGAAGAATGCCAAGACGGCCGCGCGCATGGTGGCGCAGCAACGGGTGAACAAACCCTTTGCGCGCACGGAAGATTTGAAAGCAGCCCTCCAGTCCATCGCCCCGCGGGGAAAGGAGAATAAATATTTCGCCCAGGTGTTTCAGGCGTTACGCATCGAAGTGAATACGGAGATGAAAGCCCTTGAAGATTTTTTGCACCAATGTGGCGAAGTGATGGCGCCGGGCGGCCGGCTGGTGGTGATGTCGTATCACTCGCTGGAAGACCGGATGGTGAAGAACTATATGATCAAAGGGAAAGTGTTTGGCGAAGTGGAAAAGGATTTTTATGGGAACGAGATCAAACCTTTTCAAACCGTGGGTCGAAAGCCGGTAGAAGCCACGGAAGAAGAGGTGGCCGGGAACAGCCGGGCGCGGAGTGCAAAATTGAGAATAGCAGAAAAGATTTGAACAATATCACGGTAAAGGTGTATGATAGAAAATAAGTTCAAGATCAGAACGGAACCTTCCAAACGGAACAGCAGCACACAGCCGTCGGCTACGGCCAGCACCGGCAGCAGCATGTTTTCGGGTCTCGAAAAAAGGCTGAAACTGGAGAGCTATTTCGAAGAGGGCTTCCCCGTTCAATATCTCCCGAAGATCCTGTTCATTATGGCGTTGGGATTGATCTATATCAGCAATACACACTATGCCGAGAAAACAGTGCGGCAAATCAACAGCATTCAGGCGGAGGTGGAAGACCTTCGCGCGGACTACACGACCTTGAAGGCCGACCTCATGTTTGCCAGCAAGCAATCGGAAGTCGCCCGCAAAGTGCAGCCGCTGGGATTGAAAGAAAGTTTGACACCACCCTATAAGATCGAAGTAGAAGAAGGTGAATATTAAGAAGTCCATATTATTAAGAGTACGGGTCGCATTCCTGTTTGTGGTGCTGTTTGCCATCGCTGTGGTGGTGAAGACAGGCCACATTCAATTTGTGCAGGGTGAGAAGTGGGCCGCCATGGGCGAACGGATTTCTTTTGACTATAAACGCGTAAAAGCTACTCGTGGCAACATCTATTCCGACAACGGAAGCTTGTTGGCCACGTCACTGCCGTTCTACAAGATCGCCTTCGACGCCACACTTCCAAAGGATGAAGTATTTGCTAAATGATTGGATTCCCTGGCCGGTCACCTGGCGCACTTTTTTGGCGACAAGTCGAAGACGGACTATAAGCGCATGCTGAACGACGCGCGCGCCACCGGAAAACAATATGTGATCTTAAGCCGCAAGCACATCGACTACCAGGAAAAGAAGGAGATGATGCGCTGGCCCATTTTCCGCGAAGGACGTTTGAGAGGCGGCGCCATCTTTGAAAAGATCGACGTGCGCTATCGCCCGTTCTCCACCCTCAGCGGCCGGACCATTGGCTACATCAACGAAAACGATAAAGGGGTAGGGTTGGAGTACAGCTTCAACCAGCAATTGGGTGGCCAGGATGGATATGCTTACTATCAAAAAATCGCCGGGGGCATTTGGAAACCCGTGTTCGATGCCAACAATGTGAAAGCCGTAGATGGTCTCGACCTGCAAACCACGCTGGACGTGAACTTGCAGGACGTAGCCGAAACCGCCCTGCAAAAAGCCATGCGCGAACACAACGCCGACGATGGTCTCGTAGCGGTGATGGAGGTGGAGACGGGCAACATAAAAGCCATCTCCAACCTGAGCAGCGACGGCAATGGAAACTTTTTAGAGCGATTCAATTTTGTGACCGGCCAATTGTTTGAGCCGGGCTCGACGTTTAAGCTGGTGACGATGATCGCCTTGCTGGAAGACAGTCCGGTGGAACTTACCGATAGCATCGACACCGGAAATGGTGAAGCCACTTTCTATAATAAGACGGTGCGCGATCATGAAGACAATGGCCTGGGAAAAGTTTCGGTGCAAGTGGCCTTCGAGCATTCTTCCAACGTGGCCATGGCCAAGTTGGTGGATAAACATTTTGGATTGCGTCCGCAGAAGTTTGTGGATTATGTAGATAAGCTCAAGTTGTCACAGCCCCTCGGCGTGCAGATCGCCGGCGAGCCCACCCCCAAGATCAAACGCCCCGGACAAAAAGGATGGAGCGGTATCAGCCTTCCCTGGATGGCTTATGGTTATGGTTTTGAGATCACCCCATTGCATACGCTGGCGTTGTATAACGCCGTGGCCAATGGCGGTAAGATGATCAAGCCGGTGTTTGTGAAATCCGTCCGCAGAGCCGATGAGGAGGAAGAGTCTTTCGATACAGAAGTGCTCAACAAAAAGATCTGCTCCGACAAGACACTGGATAAGTTGCAGACGTTGCTGGAGGGGGTGGTGGAAAGAGGAACCGCATCGAACATAAAGGGCACGCACTATCGCATTGCCGGAAAAACCGGAACCGCTCAGATCCTCGACCATGGCCGCTACACGAAAAAGTATATTACCTCTTTCGTGGGTTACTTCCCCGCACATGCGCCGAAGTATAGCGCCATCGTCCTGATCAAAAACCCAAGGGGCTGGTATCAATATGGAAGCAGTGTGGCGGCGCCGGTGTTTAAGGAAATAGCCGACAACATCTACGCCCGTGATTTGAAACTTCACCAGCCCATGGATGTGAAGAAATTCAAAAAGCAGGACGTGCTCCCCGTGATCCGTGCAGGCAACCAACAGGAACTCACCATGCTGTGCAACGCCCTGGGCGTGTCGAACCATTCGCTGACAGAGGAGGAATGGGTGCGTTCGTCGCGCGTTGGGACCGGCGTGGACTGGAAGAAGAACATCGTAGGAAAAAATGTAGTACCCGACGTGATGGGAATGACCTTCCGTGATGCGATCTACTTGCTGGAGAGCTCGGGGTTGAAAGTTTTTTATGAGGGCAAGGGCCGTGTAAAAGAACAATCGCTGGCACCGGGAGGACGGGTGAGTCATGGCAGCCGGGTATTTATAAAATTAGGATAACAAAGTATTGCTATAGAAAAAAGATAACACGTGCGCGAACTGAAAGACATATTGTATAAAGTATCCCTCACCTCGAGCTATGGCAACATGAGCGGCGAGGTGAAGGGTATTTGCTTTGACTCGCGCAAGGTGCAGGCAGGTTTTTTATTTATCGCCGTGAGAGGCACGCAGTCCGACGGTCACGCGTATATCGCGAAGGCCATCGACCTGGGCGCCTCCGCCATTGTTTGCGAACAACTGCCGGATAGCATCAACGAGAAGATCACCTATGTCACCGTGAAAAACAGTGCGCAGGCGTTGGGGATCATTGCCTCGAACTACTATGGCAATCCCAGTGAGAAAGTGAAGCTCACCGGTGTGACGGGCACAAACGGCAAGACCACGGTGGCCACGCTGTTGTATAAACTGTTTACGGCGCTGGGACATCCCTCCGGGTTGCTGTCGACAGTGGAGAATAAGGTTGTGAAGGAGGTAGTGCCATCCACACATACGACGCCGGATCCTATCCAGTTGAATGAATTGCTGGAGCGCATGGTGAAGGCCGGGTGCACACACGTGTTCATGGAAGTGAGCTCGCACGCCGTGGACCAGGAGCGCATTGCCGGGTTGAAATTCGCGGGGGCCTTGTTTACGAACATTACCCACGATCACCTCGACTATCACAAGACCTTCGAGAACTACATCAAGGCCAAGAAAAAATATTTCGACGACTTGAGCAGCGATGCTTTTGCGTTGGTAAACGCCGACGACAAACGCGGCATGGTGATGCTGCAAAACACAAAGGCTTCGAAGTATTCGTTTGGATTGAAGAAGATGACGGACTTTAAAGGAAAGATCATCACCAATTCGATCGAAGGACTGGAACTGGAGATCGGCGGCAAGAACGTTTGGTTTAGGCTGATCGGTGATTTCAATGCCTACAACCTGCTGGCCGTGTATGGCGCCGCTGTTTTGTTGGGAGAAGAATCCGATGAGGTGTTGACAAAACTGTCGTCGCTGGAAGGCGCTGTGGGCCGCTTTGAGTTGGTGATGCCGGGATCGAAGGTGACCGCCAACGTTGACTATGCACACACTCCGGATGCATTGAAGAACGTGTTGGAAACCATCGCGCAATTCAGAACCGGCGCCGAGCTGGTTATCACGGTTGTGGGTTGTGGCGGGAACCGCGACAAGACGAAACGACCGCTGATGGCATCGATCGCCTGCCGCCTTAGCGACAAGGTGGTGCTCACCTCGGATAATCCGCGCGATGAAGACGCGATGGAGATCATTCGCGAGATGCAGGCCGGTGTGATGCCCACGGAAGTGCGCAAAACATTGGTGATGGCCGATCGCGAAGAAGCGATCAAGACGGCGTGTATGATGGCCAAGGAACACGACATCATCCTCATCGCCGGCAAGGGACATGAAACGTACCAGGAAATAAAAGGCATAAAATATCCGTTCGACGACCGCGAGGTGGTGGAGCGGATGCTGAAACTTTTTGAGAATTAAGGAATGCTGTATTACTTATTCAACTATCTCGATTCACTAGACGTACCCGGAGCCGGTGTATTCCAATACATCTCGTTCCGCGCCGGTATGGCAGCTTTCCTGTCGTTGCTGATCACGATCACGTTTGGTAAGAACCTGATCCATGCGCTGCGCAAAAAGCAGGTGGGCGAAGATATTCGCGACCTCGGCCTGGAAGGACAAATGCAAAAGAAAGGTACTCCCACCATGGGCGGGATCATCATCATTGCAGCCATCCTCATCCCTACGCTGTTGTTTGCCAAGTTGGACAACGTGTATGTGGCGCTGCTGATCATCACCACCTGCTGGTTGGGGTTGATCGGATTTTTGGATGACTATATCAAAGTATTCCGTAAGAATAAAGAAGGACTGGCCGGTCGCTTCAAGATCGTCGGTCAGGTAGGCATTGGATTGATCGTGGGGTTCACCCTTTATTTCAACGACAATGTTGTGGTGCGCGAGGTGAGTGCAGCAACGCG